>NZ_JBGCUO010000008.1 GCF_041102775.1 Alcanivorax sp. REN37 | reverse complement strand
TTAGGCGATGATCTTCGCCACAACGCCGGCGCCAACGGTACGGCCGCCTTCGCGAATTGCGAAGCGCAGACCTTCTTCCATGGCGATCGGAGCGATCAGCTTCACGTTCAGCTTCACGTTATCGCCCGGCATCACCATCTCAACGCCTTCCGGCAGGTCGCAAGCGCCGGTCACGTCGGTGGTGCGGAAGTAGAACTGCGGGCGGTAGCCGTTGAAGAACGGGGTATGACGGCCGCCTTCTTCTTTGCTCAGCACGTACACTTCAGCTTCGAACTGGGTGTGCGGCTTGATGGTGCCCGGCTTGGCCAGAACCTGACCACGCTCAACGTCGTCACGCTTGGTACCACGCAGCAGCACACCAACGTTCTCACCAGCACGGCCTTCGTCCAGCAGCTTGCGGAACATTTCAACGCCGGTGCAGGTGGTTTTGGTGGTGTCGCGGATACCCACGATTTCCACTTCTTCACCCACTTTGACGATGCCACGCTCAACACGACCGGTTACTACGGTACCGCGGCCCGCGATGGAGAAGACGTCTTCGATCGGCATCAGGAATGCCTGGTCGATGGCGCGCTCCGGCTCCGGAATGTAGCTGTCCAGGGTCTCAACCAGCTCTTTAACAGCCGGCTGGCCGATCGGGGACTGGTCGCCTTCCAGCGCTTTCAGAGCAGAGCCCTTGATGATCGGGGTGTCGTCGCCCGGGAAGTCGTACGCGTTCAGCAGCTCGCGCACTTCCATCTCAACCAGTTCCAGCAGCTCTTCGTCGTCGACCATGTCGCACTTGTTCAGGAACACGACGATGTACGGTACGCCAACCTGACGGGACAGCAGGATGTGCTCGCGGGTCTGCGGCATCGGGCCATCAGCAGCGGAGCACACCAGGATCGCGCCGTCCATCTGGGCAGCACCGGTGATCATGTTCTTCACGTAGTCCGCGTGACCCGGGCAGTCAACGTGGGCGTAGTGACGGGTCGGGGAGTCGTACTCAACGTGGGAGGTGGCGATGGTGATACCGCGCGCACGCTCTTCCGGGGCGTTGTCGATCTGGTCGTAACCGCGGGATTCACCGGTGCCCCACACATCGTGACAGGTACGGGTCAGCGCTGCGGTCAGGGTGGTTTTGCCATGGTCAACGTGACCGATGGTGCCCACGTTCAAGTGCGGTTTGGAACGCTCAAATTTAGCCTTTGCCACGAC
>NZ_JBGCUO010000007.1 GCF_041102775.1 Alcanivorax sp. REN37 | reverse complement strand
GTCAAGGCTCAGGTAGTGCTGGAAATCACTGCGGTAATTACTCGGAAAGGTAAGCGGCGAGGCGGGCGGTTGGGCAATCGAAGGTATCGAAGGTAGGGCTGCGCTCAGCGGCCGAGCGCACGTCTGGCTTAAGCGGCGGAGCCGGGAGGTAAATGCCTTCAGCTTGTGGAGTCTGGCTGCATTGGGAACTTGCTGTATGACCGGTCTGGGGCCCCGGTGATGCTTGGCGCTGTACTTCCATCCGTTGCGGCGCGGTGTCCGTTGACCGATAAAAGCCTCTGTCTGCTTCTCCTTTCTGCGCCCATTCAATGCCCGAAACTTGTTCTGCATCTCTGTTCTAGGTCAGGGCAGAGCTTGTGTGGTCTCCTCCTTTTCTGGAATATCGAGACTCTGGAGCCGTCCGAGATACTCGGTTTGGGTTGTTGCGTGCATCGGTATCTCGACATGAGCGGCATTTATAACACTAAGAAAAGCAAAGGTAGCAGAGTATGCAGTCGCAACAAAAGCAATCGCCCAAATCCCCGATCCAGGCCTTTTTCCAGCGTGTTGCCGCAGCGCCAGAGGCGCTTGCCATGGTTCAGCCGGTTGGCGCCGGCGTGCTTCGTGAGTACCGCTGGCGTGAGATGGGTGATGAGGTTCGGCGGATGGCGACGCACCTGGTGTCACTGGACTTGCCGCCGAATTCGAAAGTCGCGTTGTTCTCAAAAAACTGCGCAGAGTGGATCATGGCTGACTGTGCGATTTGGATGGCGGGTCATGTCAGTGTGCCGCTCTATCCCACGCTGACGCCGGAGGCGGTCGCGCATATTCTCCACCACAGCGAATCGAAGGCGCTGTTTGTGGGCAAGCTTGATATTTGGGAGGAGGTCGCAGAGGCGATTCCGCAAGACTTGCCCTGCGTGGCGTTTAGCCTGGCGCCGGGCAGCGCTCGCAAGAAGTATCCGGTTTGGAGCGACATCGTCCGCGATCAGGAGCCGTTGGATGCCATCGTGCCGGTCCCCGCCGATGCCGTCGCCACCATCATTTATACCTCTGGTACGACTGGCATGCCGAAAGGGGTGATGCACAGCGTCAACAATCTGTCGGTCATGGGCGAGCGGGTACCGAAGGTGTACCAGCTGGTACCTGAAGATAGGATGCTGTCCTACTTGCCGTTGTCGCACGTAGCCGAGAGGGCCGCTCTTGAGTTGTCGATGTTATATGTGGGGCAAACCATTTATTTCGCCGACACTTTGGAAACCTTTGCAGAGGATATCCAGCGTGCACGGCCGACGCTGTTTTTCGGTGTGCCGCGGATCTGGACAAAGTTCTACCAGAAGGCCAGCGAAGCAGTGCCGCCGGCGAAATTAAAACGGTTGCTGCGCATACCGCTTTTGAGCGGGGTGGTGCGCCGTAAGGTGCTGAAAGCCATGGGCCTCGATCAGTGCCGCATAGCCCTCTCCGGTGCGTCAGCGCTATCTCCAGAAGTGATCCGCTGGTATGGCTCATTAGGGCTGGAAATTCTGGAGGTCTATGGCATGACCGAGAACATGGGCTGGTCCCACGCGACGCGGGTGGGCGAGCAGACCATCGGTTGGGTGGGGCGGCCGCATGACGGTGTGGAGCAGAAAATTGCGGACAATGGTGAGATCCTGGTGCGCTCAATCGCCACCATGCAGGGCTACTTCAAAGATGAGGTGCGTACCCGCGATGATCTCACTGAGGATGGTTGGCTGCGCACAGGTGATGTCGGCGAGATCGACGCCAAAGGCCGGCTGCGTATCACCGGGCGGGTGAAGGAAATCTTTAAGACCGAGAAGGGCAAGTATGTGGCGCCAGCGCCGATCGAGAACCTGCTGGTGTCCCATCCAGGCGTTGATCAGGCCTGTGTCATGGGGGTGGATCTGCCGCAGCCAGTCGCGTTGCTCTGCCTGGCGCCAGAGCTGCGCATGAAGCTGGCCGAGGCGGGCGAGCGCGATGCGTTTCTTGCCGACTTGGGCGCCTTGCGCAAGCGTGTCAACGAGCAGCTCGACCCCCATGAGCGGCTCGATGCGCTGGTGGTGGTGCGCGAGGAGTGGGCGGTGGAGAACAACCTGCTCACACCGACGCTCAAGCTTAAACGCAACGAGCTGGAGAAGCTGTATGATCAGCACCTGCCGTCGTGGGCGGCACAGAAGGGGGTGGTCTGGGCGAGTGCATGACTGATTTGACAGAGCATGATATGGCGGTCATCGAGCTACTCGCCGATGGCCGCTTTCATTCCGGGGAGGCGCTCGGCGCCGCCTTGGGGATCTCCCGCGCTGGAGTCTGGAAGCGCCTGCAAAAGTTGGAGGGCGTCGGCCTATGGCCGGAGTCGGTCCGTGGCAAGGGCTACCGCATTGCCGGTGGCCTGTCCCTGCTTCGTGAGACCGCAATCGCCGCGCAGTCCCCAGCTCTGCCGCCGATAGCGGTGCGCAACAGCACCGGTTCCACCAACCAAGATGCGCTGGATCAGCTGCAGCAGGGCAGGGCTGCGCCGTTTGTCTTGCTGGCTGAGTATCAGTCTGCAGGTCGGGGGCGACGCGGACGGGTGTGGAACTCGCCCTTTGGCGCTTGCCTGTATCTCACTGCTGCCGAGCCGTTCGAGCATGGTGCGGCTGCATTGGAAGGGCTCAGTCTTGCGGTGGGGGTAGCACTTGCCGACGCTTTGACTGGCTTGGGCGTACCCGAGGTGGGGCTGAAATGGCCAAATGACGTTTATCTTGGCGGCCGCAAGGCGGCGGGTATCTTGATCGAATTGGCCGGTGATCTGCTGGGCGATTGCGTGGCGGTGGTTGGCATCGGTCTCAATGTGCGGATGCCGGATGCCGCTATGAGTAATGTGGCTCAGCCTTGGACGGATCTGCATGCGGCGCTGGGCGCAGAAGTTGATCGTAACCTGCTGGCAGCACGTATACTCGCCGCTCTCCAGGGCGCGTTCGTGCGGTTTCGCGATGGCGGCTTTCCCGCCTTTGCCGCCGCTTGGGCGCAGTATGATGTATGCGCCGGGCGCGCGGTCAGGGTCGAATTGGGCGGGCGCGTTCTTGAAGGCATTGCAGCTGGGGTGGATCGAAGTGGGGCGCTGTGTGTGGAGATCGAAGGCACACGCCAATTATTTCATGGCGGAGAAGTGAGCCTGAGAATCGCATGAAGTTGTTTTTGGATATCGGCAATACCGCAATGAAATGGCGCTCGCGGGGTGTGACGGGTGTCGAAGGTGGCGGCTGGGCGCATGGCCGTGACTGGCAGCCATTGGTACAGCGCTTGGCTGAGCAGCTCGGTGGCGGCCAGGTTTCCGAACTGTGGGTGGCGTCGGTCGCTGGCTTGGAGGCCGACCAGGATCTGGCGCAAGTGCTCCAGCAAAGGTTGCTAGCCAGACCGCAGTTCTATTATTCCAGCGCAGCGGATGCCGGTGTGCGCAATGCTTATTCTGAGCCTGAGCGGCTTGGTGTGGACCGTTGGCTGGCCATGATCGAGGTTCATGGGCGTCATGGCGAGGCGGTGGTGATCGATTGCGGCAGTGCTATGACGGTGGATGCGGTGACCCGCGCAGGAGAGCACTTGGGTGGTTACATCGTGCCCGGCGTGCAGATGCTGCGCGACAGCCTGTTCAAGGGCACTGCCCGCGTGCGGGTTACCGAAAATGTGGCGCCGTCAGTACAGCTCGGGCGCAGCACCAGTGCCTGCGTCGAGCACGGGCTGCGCGCGATGAGTGTTGGTTTCGTTGAGTTCGCCATCGGCCGGTGCCGGGCGCAGTTGTCTGCGGAGTGTCCGGTATATTTGACTGGCGGCGATGCCGAGTGGCTGCGTGACAGCTTGCCTGGCGGACTGCTCCATGACCCCGATTTGGTGCTGGATGGTTTTGAGCGGGTGATCGCGGCCCGTAATGGGGAGGCGCCATGATCCGCTGGTTATGTTTTGTTTTGGTAGCAGTAAATCTCGCCTATTTGGGCTGGAACTTGTGGCGCCCAGCACCCGCAGCGATATCGATGGCTCAGCAGTCCACTACTGATCTGCCCACGCTGCGCTTGCTCACTGAAGCGCCAGAGTCGGTGGTGTCCGCGCCGGGAGATGCCGAGCCGCAAGCGCAGTGGTGCTGGGTGGCCGGCCCGTGGCCGGATGCGCAGCAGGCCCGCGGGTGGTGGCGGCAGGCGATGGCGGCGGACGCGGACGGCTGGTTGCAGTCGGTGAAGGTACGTAAAGAAGGGCTGCACTGGGTCTACCTGGCGGCGTCTGACACGCCTCGTGAGCAGGTGGTGGCGCAGCTGAAAGAGTTGCAGGCGCAGGGGGTCGATAGTTTTCTGGTCAGCGATGGCGACGACGCCGGCGCCATCTCATTTGGGTATTTCAGCAGCGAAGAGTCTGCTCGCGGGTTGGCCATGACGCTACGCAGCGCCGGTCATGCGGTGGAGATGAGACCGACCGTGCGCGAGCTAACCGAGTACTGGTATTTCTTGCCGGGTGATGCGGTGGGTGCTGGCCGACTACAGTTAGCGGCGGTGCCGCCGGTCCGGCTGTCGCGCGCCTCCTGTGGGGAAGATTGAGCCAATCGACGGAAGTGTTTGCCGGCAGCAGTCCGTTTCACTACAATGCGCGCCGCAATGCTGGCGTAGCTCAGTAGGTAGAGCAGCTGATTTGTAATCAGTAGGTCGGGGGTTCGATTCCTCTCGCCAGCTCCAGCTTGCTTCAGGGTTGCAGGGGGTGTTTCTCGGCCCGGCTGCAATTCCTTGAAAATAGGTTGAAAATAGGTTGAAAAGAGGTTGACAAACCTCGCCACCAAAAACAGAATGGTGGCCCTTTTTGGGAGGGGTTCCCGAGTGGCTAAAGGGATCAGACTGTAAATCTGACGCGCGAGCTTCGCTGGTTCGAATCCAGCCCCCTCCACCAATTACAGGTGATCGGCAAGGTAGCTGATCATGAAGAAGGTTGAGTTTGATGCTCCCTCTTCAAAAGTTGGCCAAGGTGTCCTAGGATGCCGGCCGCCCAGGCAGGGAAGTAGTGGCGGGATGCAGGAAGGTTGTTTTGAACACCTCCGTGTGCCGACCGATATGCCGGGCACTAGAGCAGGCGGGTGTAGTTCAATGGTAGAACCTTAGCCTTCCAAGCTAATGACGCGGGTTCGATTCCCGCCACCCGCTCCAGGTTTTAAAGTTTCTCCGCCTTCGCCGGCGGGATGAGTTAAGGCTCATGTAGCTCAGTAGGTAGAGCACTTCCTTGGTAAGGAAGAGGTCACCGGTTCGAATCCGGTCATGAGCTCCACAATGAACCGCCTCGAGGGGATCCTCGGGGCGGTTTTCATCTCGAAAGCGTGGTGGGTGTGGTGGTCACGAAGTCCAATGGGCGCGTGGTCCTCTTTGTGTTTTCCGGGCGATGCTTTAGCTGTTCGGGCAGGAATGCACAATCGAACTGATGAGGTAGAGAGTCGTGGCAAAGGCTAAATTTGAGCGTTCCAAACCGCACTT
>NZ_JBGCUO010000006.1 GCF_041102775.1 Alcanivorax sp. REN37 | reverse complement strand
GGTGAATTGAACGTCGCGCTCTTTAACAATCAGGCAGACAAACGTGTGGGACCTGTTCTGTACGTGGATTCGAAAGAATTCAGCGACAGAGCAAAGTTCAACTCAATTGAGTGTATTTGCGATGAGCTGAGCATGTTTAGTGCGTAGGCACTTAAAAAGCTTTTCTTAACCGAAGAGTTTGATCATGGCTCAGATTGAACGCTGGCGGCAGGCCTAACACATGCAAGTCGAGCGGCAGCGGGGAGTGCTTGCACTCTGCCGGCGAGCGGCGGACGGGTGAGTAACGCGTGGGAATCTACCCATTTGTGGGGGATAACTTGGGGAAACTCAAGCTAATACCGCATAATCCCTACGGGGGAAAGCAGGGGATCTTCGGACCTTGCGCAGATGGATGAGCCCGCGTCGGATTAGCTAGTTGGTGGGGTAAAGGCCTACCAAGGCGACGATCCGTAGCTGGTCTGAGAGGATGGCCAGCCACATCGGGACTGAGACACGGCCCGAACTCCTACGGGAGGCAGCAGTGGGGAATCTTGGACAATGGGGGAAACCCTGATCCAGCCATGCCGCGTGTGTGAAGAAGGCCCTAGGGTTGTAAAGCACTTTCAGTAGGGAGGAAGGCTCTGGGTTAATACCCTGGAGTACTTGACGTTACCTACAGAAGAAGCACCGGCTAATTTCGTGCCAGCAGCCGCGGTAATACGAAAGGTGCGAGCGTTAATCGGAATTACTGGGCGTAAAGCGCGCGTAGGTGGTTTGGTAAGTTGGGAGTGAAAGCCCCGGGCTCAACCTGGGAATTGCTTTCAAAACTGCCAGGCTAGAGTGCGGTAGAGGGAGGTGGAATTTCCGGTGTAGCGGTGAAATGCGTAGAGATCGGAAGGAACACCAGTGGCGAAGGCGGCCTCCTGGACTGACACTGACACTGAGGTGCGAAAGCGTGGGGAGCAAACAGGATTAGATACCCTGGTAGTCCACGCCGTAAACGATGTCTACTAGCCGTCGGCGATCTTGTATTGTTGGTGGCGCAGCTAACGCGATAAGTAGACCGCCTGGGGAGTACGGCCGCAAGGTTAAAACTCAAATGAATTGACGGGGGCCCGCACAAGCGGTGGAGCATGTGGTTTAATTCGATGCAACGCGAAGAACCTTACCTACTCTTGACATCCTCAGAACTTGGCAGAGATGCCTTGGTGCCTTCGGGAACTGAGAGACAGGTGCTGCATGGCTGTCGTCAGCTCGTGTCGTGAGATGTTGGGTTAAGTCCCGTAACGAGCGCAACCCTTGTCCCTAGTTGCTAGCGGTTCGGCCGAGAACTCTAGGGAGACTGCCGGTGACAAACCGGAGGAAGGTGGGGACGACGTCAAGTCATCATGGCCCTTACGAGTAGGGCTACACACGTGCTACAATGGCCGGTACAGAGGGCAGCGAAGTCGCGAGGCGGAGCGAATCTCTTAAAACCGGTCGTAGTCCGGATTGGAGTCTGCAACTCGACTCCATGAAGTCGGAATCGCTAGTAATCGCGAATCAGAATGTCGCGGTGAATACGTTCCCGGGCCTTGTACACACCGCCCGTCACACCATGGGAGTGGATTGCACCAGAAGTAGGTAGCCTAACCTTCGGGAGGGCGCTTACCACGGTGTGGTTCATGACTGGGGTGAAGTCGTAACAAGGTAGCCGTAGGGGAACCTGCGGCTGGATCACCTCCTTAACGATGAATCCTGGTTNCACCAGAAGTAGGTAGCCTAACCTTCGGGAGGGCGCTTACCACGGTGTGGTTCATGACTGGGGTGAAGTCGTAACAAGGTAGCCGTAGGGGAACCTGCGGCTGGATCACCTCCTTAACGATGAATCCTGGTTGCAGGACAGGAACCCACACGTTTGTCTGTTTGATTGTTGGCCGGCAAGGCGAAGCCGGAAACAAGTGATCTTTCGAGATTATTTGTTTCCGGTTTTTTTACCGGCNTGCAGGACAGGAACCCACACGTTTGTCTGTTTGATTGTTGGCTAAAGTGCAGCTGAGAAATTGGGTCTGTAGCTCAGTTGGTTAGAGCGCACCCCTGATAAGGGTGAGGTCGGTGGTTCAACTCCACTCAGACCCACCAGATTTGATTTCAAATCTGGAAGCAAGTTGAGATATGGGGCTATAGCTCAGCTGGGAGAGCGCCTGCCTTGCACGCAGGAGGTCAGCGGTTCGATCCCGCTTAGCTCCACCATTTGCTGAAAGTGAATTCAGAATCAAATGTCCTGCGGGATTTTTGCTTCTGGTTTCAGACCAGAAAAGATATGCCCACCATGATGACGAGTCTGGTGTTGGTTCTTTAACAATGAGGATAGAGAAGTCGAGTCAGAAAGATGTGAGTGTCTTAGATGCTTGTGTCTTTCGGCGAAACTGAATTGTTGCTTGGGATATGGCCCTTGCATTCGGCGCGAGTTGGATGTTTTGGGTTATATGGTCAAGTGACGAAGTGTGCGCGGTGGATGCCTTGGCAGCCAGAGGCGATGAAGGACGTTGTAGCTTGCGATAAGCTTCGGGGAGGTAGCAAACAACCTTTGATCCGGAGATTTCCGAATGGGGCAACCCACCTGTCTTAAGACAGGTATCCTGGACTGAATACATAGGTCCATGGAGGCGAACGCGGGGAACTGAAACATCTAAGTACCCGTAGGAAAAGAGATCAACCGAGATTCCCTCAGTAGCGGCGAGCGAACGGGGACAAGCCCTTAAGCTCTCTATTTTTTAGCAGAACGCTCTGGAAAGTGCGGCCATAGTGGGTGATAGCCCCGTATGCGAAAGGGAATAGGGAGTGAAAACGAGTAGGTCGGGACACGTGAAATCTTGACTGAATATGGGGGGACCATCCTCCAAGGCTAAATACTCCTGGCTGACCGATAGTGAACCAGTACCGTGAGGGAAAGGCGAAAAGAACCCCGGAGAGGGGAGTGAAATAGAACCTGAAACCGCGCACATACAAGCAGTCGGAGCCCTTCGGGGTGACGGCGTACCTTTTGTATAATGGGTCAGCGACTTAATTTCAGTAGCGAGGTTAACCGAATAGGGGAGCCGTAGGGAAACCGAGTCTTAATAGGGCGACTAGTTGCTGGGATTAGACCCGAAACCGGGCGATCTACCCATGGCCAGGTTGAAGGTGCGGTAACACGCACTGGAGGACCGAACCGGGATCTGTTGAAAAAGATTCGGATGAGCTGTGGGTCGGAGTGAAAGGCTAATCAAGCCCGGAGATAGCTGGTTCTCCCCGAAAGCTATTTAGGTAGCGCCTCGGACGAATACCACTGGGGGTAGAGCACTGTTTCGGCTAGGGGGCCATCCCGGCTTACCAACCCGATGCAAACTCCGAATACCAGTGAGTACTATCCGGGAGACAGACAGCGGGTGCTAACGTTCGTTGTCAAGAGGGACACAACCCAGACCGCCAGCTAAGGTCCCTAAATCCAGTTAAGTGGGAAACGATGTGGGAAGGCTTAGACAGCTAGGAGGTTGGCTTAGAAGCAGCCACCCTTTAAAGAAAGCGTAATAGCTCACTAGTCGAGTCGGCCTGCGCGGAAGATGTAACGGGGCTCAAACTGGATACCGAAGCTGCGGCTGCATACACAAGTATGCGGGGTAGGGGAGCGTTCTGTAAGCCGTTGAAGGTGTGTTGAGAAGCATGCTGGAGGTATCAGAAGTGCGAATGCTGACGTGAGTAACGATAATGGGGGTGAAAAACCTCCACGCCGAAAGACCAAGGTTTCCTGCGCAACGCTAATCGGCGCAGGGTGAGTCGGCCCCTAAGGCGAGGCTGAGAAGCGTAGCCGATGGGAAACGGGTTAATATTCCCGTACTTCTCGTAACTGCGATGGAGAGACGGAGAAGGCTATGCCTACCGGGCGTTGGTTGTCCCGGGGAAAGACCGTAGGCTGGGAACTTAGGCAAATCCGGGTTCCTAAGGCTGAGAGTCGAGACCACTGGTCCTTTGTGACCGGGAAGTGGTTGATGCCATGCTTCCAGGAAAAACTTCTAAGCTTCAGGTTACGAGAAACCGTACCCCAAACCGACACAGGTGGTTGGGATGAGTATTCTAAGGCGCTTGAGAGAACTCGGGTGAAGGAACTAGGCAAAATTGTACCGTAACTTCGGGAGAAGGTACGCCGGTGGAGGTGAAGGGCTTGCCCCGTAAGCTTCTGTCGGCCGCAGTGAAAAGGCCCCTGCAACTGTTTATTAAAAACACAGCACTCTGCAAACACGAAAGTGGACGTATAGGGTGTGACGCCTGCCCGGTGCCGGAAGGTTAATTGATGGGGTTAGCGCAAGCGAAGCTCTTGATCGAAGCCCCGGTAAACGGCGGCCGTAACTATAACGGTCCTAAGGTAGCGAAATTCCTTGTCGGGTAAGTTCCGACCTGCACGAATGGCGTAATGATGGGGGCGCTGTCTCCACCCGAGACTCAGTGAAATCGAAATCGCCGTGAAGATGCGGTGTACCCGCGGCTAGACGGAAAGACCCCGTGAACCTTTACTATAGCTTCACAGTGGACTCTGAACCTGCTTGTGTAGGATAGCTGGGAGGCATTGAAACCGTGACGCCAGTTGCGGTGGAGCCAACCTTGAAATACCAGCCTGGCATGTTTGGGGTTCTAACCTCGGCCCGTGATCCGGGTCAGGGACATTGTGTGGTGGGTAGTTTGACTGGGGCGGTCTCCTCCCAAAGAGTAACGGAGGAGCACAAAGGTACCCTCAGCACGGTCGGACATCGTGCGGTGAGTGCAAAGGCACAAGGGTGCTTGACTGCGAGACCCACAAGTCGAGCAGGTACGAAAGTAGGTCTTAGTGATCCGGTGGTTCTGTATGGAAGGGCCATCGCTCAACGGATAAAAGGTACTCCGGGGATAACAGGCTGATACCGCCCAAGAGTTCATATCGACGGCGGTGTTTGGCACCTCGATGTCGGCTCATCTCATCCTGGGGCTGAAGCCGGTCCCAAGGGTATGGCTGTTCGCCATTTAAAGAGGTACGCGAGCTGGGTTTAGAACGTCGTGAGACAGTTCGGTCCCTATCTGCCGTGGGCGCTGGAGATTTGAGAGGAGTTGCTCCTAGTACGAGAGGACCGGAGTGAACGAACCTCTGGTGTTCCGGTTGTCACGCCAGTGGCATTGCCGGGTAGCTATGTTCGGACGGGATAACCGCTGAAAGCATCTAAGCGGGAAGCCCCCCTCGAGATTAGATCTCCCTGGGAACTTGATTCCCCTTAAGGGCCGTGGAAGACCACCACGTTGATAGGCTGGGTGTGGAAGTGCAGTAATGCATGCAGCTAACCAGTACTAATTGCCCGTGAGGCTTGACCATATAACCCAAAGCGTCCCTTCGTGGATGCAGTGGCGAGCAGCAATTCAGATCCGAAAGACGCAACATCGGACACTCGCATCATATCGACTTCCCTATCTTCACCGTCTTGATCTTAGTATCAAGGCGAACGAATTTGGCGCATGCCAAACCCGTTTGCCTGACGACAATAGAGCGTTGGAACCACCTGATCCCATACCGAACTCAGAAGTGAAACGACGCATCGCCGATGGTAGTGTGGGGCCTCCCCATGTGAGAGTAGGACATCGTCAGGCACTTATTCCCAAAAGGCCGCTCTTTGAGCGGCCTTTTGCTTTTGGGGAAAATAAAGTCTGGCTCAACAACGGGCCGGCTTTCCCTGGAAGTGCTTCCTTCCTGATGCTCTCCCTTATCGGCGCCCCAAAAAGGCACGCTCTGTGCCAGCCGCTGCGTCACGCCATCACTCACTGAAAGTGCTCGTACGAGAACAGATGATGAGTCTGCG
>NZ_JBGCUO010000005.1 GCF_041102775.1 Alcanivorax sp. REN37 | reverse complement strand
GCTGCCTTACAGCCGTACCAGCTTCGATTACCCACAGCCGGTGAACCATGACGAATACCGCAGCATGTTCAGCGGTCGGCTCGACTATGAGCAACCGTTCAGCGGCTTCTCTTTGGCTGGGCGCTATTTGCTGTGGCCGCTGGTGCGCAGTGAGGCCGATATCCAGCGCTTCCTGGCGGACACCCCACTGCTGGTGTTCCGCCGCCCGGTCAGCGATGACCAGTTGGTTAGTCGGTTGCGGGCGCTGTTGCAGGAGCACGAGTTCAGCGCCTTCCCCGACCTGCAGCAGGTGGCGGACCAGCTGCACCTGACTCCGCGCACCCTGCGTCGCAAACTGCAGCAGCAGGGCACTGGACTGGAGCGGATCAAGGACAGCCTGCGGCGGGAGTTGGCGCTGCGGTTGCTGCGCGATGAGCAGCTCAGCGTCAGTCACGTGGCCGGTCGCTGCGGTTTCTCGGAGGTGGCAGCATTTTCGCGAGCGTTCCAGCGCTGGGCCGGGCAGGCGCCGTCCCATTGGCGCCGGCAGCAGCAAGGCGCGCCCGGCAAATAAAGGTAAAGCGCGGTGTCAGCGGTCATCGCTGCGTGGTAGTGATAGCAGCATTGTCACGCGGGGCAGCGGGAACCAAATTGCGGTTTAGCACTCTGACTCCCCGAGTGCTAATATCGACCCGTTCCGCAGTTCTGGGAGAGCCTGACACATGACCGCACACCTGAACCCCTTGGAAACCATGGCCCTGAGCGTGCCCGGTGCCAGCCTGGATCAATACATCCAGGCCGTGAGCGCGGTGCCGGTGCTGACCGCCGAGGAAGAGCGGGCGCTGGCGGAGCGGCTGTTCTACGACGAAGACCTGGAAGCCGCGCGCAGCCTGGTGCTGGCGCACCTGCGTTTTGTCGTGCACATCGCCCGCAGCTACACCGGTTACGGCCTGCCGCTGGGTGACCTGATCCAGGAAGGCAACGTTGGCCTGATGAAAGCCGTGCGCCGCTTCGATCCCAATGTGGGCGTGCGGCTGGTGAGCTTCGCGGTGCACTGGGTGAAAGCCGAAATCCATGAGTTCGTGCTGAAGAACTGGCGCATCGTGAAAGTGGCCACCACCAAGGCGCAGCGCAAGCTGTTCTTCAACCTGCGCGGGCAGAAGAAACGCCTGGGTCGGCTGACGCTGGAAGAATCCCAGCGCGTTGCTGACGACCTCGGTGTGTCGCTGCAGGATGTGCAGGAAATGGAAGGCCGGTTGGCCGCCTACGACGCCTCCTTCGACGGCCCGCTGGACGATGACGACGACAGCCCGACCTTTGCCCCGGCCCAGTACCTGCAGGTGGAAGGCGGTGACCCGGCAGAGATCCTCGCCGAAGATGATTTCCACCAGCAGAGCAGCCGCCGTCTCGGTGCCGCCTTGCAGCATCTGGATGCGCGTAGCCGCGATATTCTGGAGCGCCGCTGGCTTACCGACGACAAGAGCACGCTGCAAGAGTTGGCCGGTGAATACGGTGTGTCCGCTGAGCGTATCCGCCAGCTGGAAAATGCCGCCATCGGCAAACTGCGCAATGCAATGCTGGCTTGAGGCTGTACACTAAGGGCCCGCGCCGCTGGGCCCTGTCCTCCTACTGCAGGGAGGCTGGAAAGCGCTGTCACAGGCGCTTTTTTTGTGCCCGCAGAGGCGCTCCTGTCGGAGCGGTTGACCATGCTGATGGTATTTGCAGCACTCAATGGTGCCTTGGCGGTAGCGCTGGGTGCGTTCGGCGCCCACGGGCTGCGCAACCAAGTGGAAGCGAGCTTGATCCCGGTATGGGAAACCGCCGCCCATTACCACCTGGTGCATTCGGTGGCGCTGCTGGGCGTAGCATTGCTGGCGCGGGTGCTGCACAGCAGCGCCGCCATCCAAGCCGGTTGGTTGATGGCTGCCGGCATGCTGGTGTTCAGCGGTAGCCTGTATCTTCTGGTGCTCAGCGGCCAACGTATGCTGGGTGCCATCACGCCGCTGGGTGGCGTGGCCTTGATCCTGGGTTGGCTGTGGCTGGCCTGGGCACTCTATAAAGCAGCCTGATTGATGAGGTGAACACGGTGAAGTTGCTCGTGAATGGACAAACCCTGCAGTGCGAGGGCCGCACCATTGCGGAGTTGCTTCAGCAGTTGTCGCTGAGCGGCCGCCGGTTGGCGGTGGAAGTGAACCAACAGATCGTCCCCAAGAGTGAACATGCCGGGTATGCCCTGGCCGAGGGCGATGTGGTGGAGATCGTGCACGCCATTGGCGGCGGCTGAGCGTATCCAGCGAGGAGACACGATGTCAGACGATACTTTTGAAGTGGCCGGCCGGCGGTTCAGCTCACGGCTGTTGATCGGCACCGGCAAGTACCAGGATTTTGAACAGACCCGCGCCGCCATCGAAACCAGTGGCGCCGAGATCGTCACCGTGGCGATTCGACGCACCAATATCGGCCAAGACCGCGATGCGCCGAACCTGCTCGATTTCATCTCCCCGGACCGCTACACCATCCTGCCCAACACCGCCGGCTGCTATAACGCCGTCGAAGCGATGCGCACTTGCCGCCTGGCGCGCGAGTTGCTGGATGGCCACGACCTAGTGAAGCTGGAAGTGCTGGGTGACCAGAAAACCCTGTACCCGGACATGGACGAAACGCTGCGCGCTGCCGACCAGCTGGTGAACGACGGTTTCAAGGTAATGGTGTATTGCAGTGATGACCCGATTGCCGCCAAGAAGCTCGAAGATATGGGCTGTGTGGCGGTGATGCCGCTCGGCTCGATGATCGGTTCTGGCCTCGGCATCCTCAATCCGCACAACATCCGCATCATCCTCGAAGACGCCAAGGTGCCGATCATTGTCGATGCCGGCGTTGGCACCGCCAGCGATGCGGCGGTAGCGATGGAAATGGGCTGTGCCGGGGTGTTGATGAACTCCGCCATCGCCCACGCGCGTGATCCAATTCTGATGGCCAGCGCCATGAAAAAAGCCATCGAGGCGGGCCGCGAAGCCTGGCTCGCGGGGCGCATGGAAAAGCGGGCCTACGCGTCGGCGTCCTCGCCGTTGTCGGGGCTGTCGCTGGGGCGTCCTTGAAAGTCCTGCGGCGGGGGTAAGTGTGGGCCGCCATGCTTGGCGGCCCGGCTTCGCCATGGAACAGCAAGCGGACTGTGTGCCGTGCGCTCGACCTCTACGGCTCCCTGCGGGAGCGTCCGATCACCGGCGCTGGTCTCGAACGGTGCATCAGCCGTGTCTGCAGCGGTCGCCATCCGGTTATAGAAAGGCGGATCCTGCATGCCTTTCCAAGCACGTTAAGGCAGTGCTGCCCTGTTATTGAGCCTGACTGTTTTGAGTGCACCACCGCGCCGGCTTGGCGCGGTGATCGCGTCACTCTGCCGCGTTAATGACCGGCCGCGGCGCGCTGTCGGGCAGCATGCAGTTTCTTGTAGCTGTCCACCAGCCGCTGGTGTCTGTCTAGCCCTTCCAGCGCCAAGCTGGTGGGCGTCAGGCCGTAAAAACGCACCGACCCTTCGACGGAGCCCAGCACCGCATCGAGCACCGTGTCGCCAAACATGCGGCGGAAGTTGGGCAGGTAATCTTCCAGCGTTAGGTCGTCTTCCAGCGTCGCCTCCAGCACCACTTGCATGGCCTGATAAAAGCGACCGCGTTCCACTGTGTTGTCGTTGAATTGCAGATAGGCTTCCACCAGCTCGCGTGCCTGTTCCAGTTCACCCAGGGCCAGGTAGATGAGCAGCCGCAGCTCCAGAATGGTCAGCTGGCCCCAGACGGTGTTTTCATCGAACTCGATGCCGATCAGCGTGATGATTTTCAGGTAATCATCCTGTTCGCTTTCTTCCAGGCGCTCCACCAGGGCAGCCAGTGCTTCGTCACTCAGGCGATGCAGGTTGAGGATGTCCTCGCGGAATCGCAGCGCGATATTGGTGTTGTCCCACACCAGATCTTCCACTGGATACACCTCCGAATAGCCCGGCACCAAGATGCGGCACACCGGCGCGCCGAGGTGCTCAAACACCGTCATGTAGGCGTCGTGGCCCAGTTCGTTGAGGAGGCTGAACAGGGTGGCGGCTTCTTCTGCCGTGGTGCCGGAGAAATCCCAGTCGCAGAACGCATAGTCTGACCGGGCGCTGAAAAAGCGCCAGGACACCACACCGCTGGAGTCGATAAAGTGCTCAACAAAATTGTTCGGCTCGGTTACCGCTAGGCTGTTGAAGGTGGGCGCTGGCAGGTCGCTCAACCCTTCGAAACTGCGGCCTTGTAATAGCTCGGTGAGGCTGCGCTCCAGTGCCACTTGGAAATTGGGGTGCGCGCCGAACGAGGTGAATACGCCGCCAGTGCGCGGGTTCATCAGCGCCACACACATGACCGGGAAACGGCCGCCCAGTGAGGCGTCCTTGATCAGCACCGGGAAGCCCTGGGCTTCGAGAGCGCGGACGCCTTCCTGAATATGCGGGTAGCGGGCCAGCACCGCCTCGGGCACAGCCGGCAGCGCCATTTCATTCTCGATGATGTCTTTTTTGACCGCGCGCTCAAAAATTTCCGACAGGCACTGCACCTGGGCCTCCGGCAAGGTATTGCCGGCGCTCATACCGTTGCTGAGATACAGGTTTTCAATCAGGTTTGACGGAAAATAGACCACTTCGCCATCGGACTGGCGGGTGTAAGGGATGGTGCAAATACCGCGCTCAGGCGTCCCGGAGTTGGTGTCAAAAAGATGCGTGCCCAGCAGCTCGCCGTCCGGGTTGTAAATGGCCAAGCAATGGTCATCCAGCACGCCGGCTGGGATTTCACCATTTGGGCCCGGCTGGAACCACTTTTCATTGGGGTAGTGAACGAATTCGCTGCCGGCGATGTCTTGCCCGAAGTACTGATCGTTGTAGAAAAAGTTGCAACTCAGGCGTTCGATAAACTCGCCCAGCGCCGAGCACAGTGCCGCTTCCTTGGTGGCGCCTTTGCCATTGGTAAAGCACATGGGCGAGGCCGCGTCACGGATATGCAGTGACCAAACATGCGGCACGATATTACGCCAGGAAGCGATCTCGATTTTCATGCCCAGACTCGCCAGCCGGGCACTGAGGTTGGCGATGGTTTGTTCCAGCGGCAGGTCCTTGCCTTCGATAAACGTCTGGCTGGCGCCATCCGGTTGCACCGTGAGCAGGGCTTGGGTGTCGTCATCCAGGTTGTCCACCAGCTCGATCTGGAAGTCTGGCCCAGCCTGGACCACCTTCTTGACGGTGCAGCGCTCAATGGAGCGAACAATGCCTTGGCGATCCTTGTCGCTGATGTCCTCCGGCAGTTCCACCTGAATGCGGAAAATCTGCTTATAGCGGTCTTCCGGATCGACGATGTTGTTTTGTGACAGGCGGATATTGTCGGTGGGGATGTTGCGGGTGTTGCAGTACACCTTCACAAAATACGCCGCGCACATGGCTGACGAGGCGAGGAAGTAGTCAAACGGTCCCGGCGCCGAGCCATCGCCCTTGTAGCGAATCGGTTGGTCCGAAATGACGGTGAAATCGTCGAACTTGGCCTCCAGGCGGAGGTTGTCGAGATAATTGACTTTGATTTCCATGGGCAGTGCACCGGGCAGACGTATCGCGGCCGCGATGGTCGCACAAAACCCGGTCCTGGCCCACGCTTCGACGCTCCCTGTGCGTAGTGCAGGCGGGCGCGCGGCACCCCACTTGGGCGCTCGCCGGTTTGACCGCGGTCACTTGGCGTGCCCTGTGGCTGCACAGGTTCGGCAGTACCGCGATGGCGGCACTAAGGGGCGCTTCAATCAGGCTTAAATCGATAGGGTCTTACTGCCGGCGAGGCGATCTCGGCGCAACAGGTGCGCTCTCGTGCTGGTCGCTGGAAAGTGAGTGGCGTAAGGGCTAGGGCGGGTCGCCGCAGCCCTTGTCGATGCCTGCTGCGTCAGGCCTCTACCGTTTCCACTTCAAAGTGCTCGTAGAGCCGGTCGAGCACATCCCGCAACAACCCTGCTTGCAGTGACAGCCGTGCCATCAGTTCGGCCAGCGCGTCGTCGTCGCGCAGGTTGTCGAGGTTTTCCTGAGTCAGCTCCAGCGGCTTGATGCGCTTGAGTTGCAGGGTGTCGGTGAGGTCGAACTCGAACTCGTCGTTCCACACCATGTTCAGCTTGGTAGCCTGCATGCCGCCGTCCAGGTGCGCCAGCACTTCGTTGCTGCCCAGGTCCAGCGCGCTGAAGCGGGCGCTGGCCTTGTCGTCGGCGGTGCTCTTCAGCTCCACTCGGTCGCCGAGGGTGAAGCCAGCGGGCATAGCGCCCGGCTCGCGCAGCCATTGGGTCAGCGCGGTGGCGGGTGAGAAACCGGCATTGGGGCGGGTCACTGGCAGCGAGCCGATCGCCTTGCGCAGCAGCGTGATCACTTGCTCGGCGCGGGCGTCAGTACCGGCATCGACCAAGATGCGGTGGCGCTGCAGGTCGATCAGGAACGGCGTGCGGCGCGAGCGAGTGAAGGCGCGCGGCATCAGCTCAAAAGTAATCTGGTCTTTGAGGTCAGCGCGCTCTTTGCGGCCTGGGCGGCGGCCTTCTTCTTCCTCGATCAGCGCCAGCTTTTCGTCCAGCAGCTCCTTCACCACCGCGCCGGGCAACAGCCGGCTGGTTTCTTGGTACATACCGAGAATCAGGCTGCCGTCGCTGTGCAGCAGCGCCTCGTGGTCCTTCAGCGGCGCCACCACGCCTTCGGTGCTGAGTGATTGGCTGCCGAGCTTGCCGCAGCGCACCGCTTGCAGAGTGTCTTCCAGTTCTTGGGCGGTGAAAGTGAAGCGTTCACTGCTCTGGAACACGCACAGATTCTTGATCCACATAGGTCGGGTCCTTCGAAAAGGCTGTCCGAAGGGACAGTGTCGGAGTCGGGGCGGCACCTTAACGCAGCACCGGGTTCGACTCAAGCGGCGGCGGGGCGGTTGGCCGAGCGCCAGCGAGGGCCTACACTGGCGCCCCCTCATCAGGCTCACAGGAAGGCCATGCTGGATTTTCTGCAGCAGGAAAAAGACCCCGTTTCCGGGCGCGTGATGCGCAAGGTGCGCAGTTTTGTGTTGCGCGAAGGCCGCTTGACCACCGGCCAGCAGCGGGCGCTGGAGACCCTGTGGCCGAAATTTGGCCTGCGCCAAGCCGACGGTCGCCTCGATGCGGCAGCAGTATTCGGTCGCGACGCCGCGCGGGTGCTGGAAATTGGCTACGGCATGGGCGCTTCGCTGGCGACCATGGCCGAAACCGCGCCGGAGCAGGACTTCATCGGCATTGAAGTGCACCGCCCCGGTGTCGGTGCGTTGCTGATGGAAATCGAAGCACGCGGGCTCACCAATCTGCGCAGCTACTGCGATGATGCGGTGGATATCCTTGAACATTGCATCCCCGACGCCAGTCTGGCGCGGCTGCAGCTCTACTTCCCTGATCCCTGGCACAAGAAGAAGCACCACAAGCGTCGCATCGTGCAGCCGGCCTTTATTGCGTTAGTGCAGCGCAAGCTGGCGCCGGGCGGCGTGTTCCACATGGCCACCGACTGGGAAGATTACGCGGTGCACATGTTGGAGATGATGGAAGCCGCAGCTGGTTGGACCAACCTGTCCGGCGCCGGCCACTACGCCGAGCGCCCGGCCTGGCGTCCGGAGACCAAGTTTGAACGTCGTGGCGCCCGCCTTGGCCACGGTGTTTGGGACCTGCTGTACCAGCGCGACTGATCCGCCAACCGCTGAGACGGGCTGTCTCAATGTGAGACGGCCAGCGGTCAATTTGTCCGCAAGTCATTGATTCCTTTATTGATCCGAGCTGGCACGGACTCTGCAGCGCGAGTGTCATTCCCGGCATCGCGCCGTGGCCGATGCCGTCCGTGCTCGCAGAACAATAAAAGGAAACACCATGATGATCCCTTCTTATACCCGGGGCGATCAGACCCCTCCCCTGCTGGCGATGACCATCGGCGCTGCACTGGAGCGGGCGGTTGCCCAGTTTGGTGACCAAGAAGCCCTAGTAGTGGCCCATCAGAACCTGCGCTACAGCTGGCGCAGCCTGTCCGAGGCGGTGGATGAGTGCGCCCGTGCGCTGCTGGCGTTGGGGCTGGAGCGCGGCGACCGGCTCGGCATCTGGGCGCCCAACTGCGCCGAATGGTGCATCGTGCAGTTCGCCACCGCCCGCATCGGCGTGATTTTGGTCAACATCAACCCGGCCTACCGTGTCGGCGAGCTGGAATACGCGCTGCGCCAGTCCGGTTGCGCCTGGGTGGTGTGCGCCGACCGCTTCAAGCAATCCGATTACCACGCCATGCTGCAGCAGCTGGCACCGGAACTGGCGGATGCCACGCCCGGCCAGGCCCAATGCGCGGCGCTGCCGGAATTGCGCGGTGTCATCAGCCTGTGCGAGCAGCCGCCGCGCGGCATGCTGGCCTGGCGGCAGTTGGCGGCATTGGCGGCGCAGGTGCCGGCGCAGCAGCTGCTGGACATCAGCCCGACGCTGCAGTTCGACGACCCGATCAATATCCAGTACACCTCCGGCACCACCGGGTTCCCCAAGGGCGCCACCCTCAGCCACTACAACATCCTCAATAACGGCTACATGGTCGGCGCCAGTCAGCGGCTCGGCCCAGACGACCGGGTAGTGATCCCGGTGCCGCTCTATCACTGCTTCGGCATGGTGATGGGCAACCTCGCCTGCGTCGCCCACGGCGCCACCATGATTTACCCCGCGCCGTCGTTCGAGCCGGAAGCCACGCTGCGCGCGGTGGAGCGG
>NZ_JBGCUO010000004.1 GCF_041102775.1 Alcanivorax sp. REN37 | reverse complement strand
GTACCGTTGGCGCCGGCGTTGTGGCGAAGATCATCGCCTAAGTTTTAGAGTTGTCGTGAAGTAGTACGCTGGCCGGGCAGCGCCCGGTCAGCGGTTTCAAGATCATCAAGGTTTACGTTACAGGCCAGTAGTTCAATTGGTAGAGCACCGGTCTCCAAAACCGGGGGTTGGGGGTTCGAGTCCCTCCTGGCCTGCCATATTCTCCCAGCGCGGCAGCGATTGGCGGAGTCATCGAAATGAGTGAAAAAGCAGAGGCCCGTACCGGTGCGTCCCCGCTAGAGGCTATCAAGTGGGCGGTGGTGGTCGCGCTGATCGCCGTGGCGGTGTGGGGCAACAGTTTCTACTCCGACATTTCACCGCTGTACCGCTTCCTTGCCATCGGGGCCATCGCGGCTGTAGCAGCCTTTGTTGCGCTGCAAACCATCCAGGGACGTGCCTTCAACCAGCTGCGCAAAGACGCGATGGTGGAGATGCGGCGGGTGGTGTGGCCAACACGCCAGGAAACAGTCCAGACCACGCTGATCGTGCTGGTGTTCGTACTGTTCGTATCCCTGTTGCTGTTCTTCTTCGACTGGGTGCTGAGCAGTCTCGTATCAATGGTTATTGGATAAGGGGCAAGCATGGCCAAGCGCTGGTATGTAGTGCATGCCTATTCCGGCTTTGAGAAATACGTCAAGCGGGCACTGGAAGACCGCGTGAAGATGCGGGGCATGGAAGAGTTTTTCGGCGACATCCTAGTTCCTACCGAAGAAGTGGTGGAGATCAAGGGTGGCCAGAAGCGTAAGTCCGAGCGGAAGTTCTTCCCGGGTTATGTGCTGGTGCAGATGGAAATGAACGAAGGCACCTGGCACTTGATCAAGGAGACACCGAAGGTGATGGGCTTCATCGGCGGTACGCCGGATAAGCCCTCTCCCATCACTGAGCGCGAAGCTGCAGCGATTCTGCGCCGCCTCGATGACAGTGTGGACAAGCCCAAGCCGAAGACATTGTTTGAGCCGGGTGAAGTGGTGCGCGTGGCAGATGGCCCGTTCGCAGACTTCAACGGTGTGGTTGAAGAAGTGAATTACGAAAAGAGCCGGCTGCAAGTGGCTGTACTTATTTTCGGTCGTTCCACCCCGGTGGAGCTGGAATTCGGTCAGGTCGAGAAAACCTGATCTTGGAGCCCTGGTCGCCGTTGGCGGCCGGGGCGTTTGCAAACCTCAGGGGAGCCGATGCCCGCCCGGGCTACGCGTTTGAACCCAAGGGAGTTATCTCATGGCCAAGAAGATTCAGGCGTACATCAAGCTGCAAGTTGCAGCCGGTGCCGCAAACCCGAGCCCGCCGGTTGGTCCGGCTCTCGGTCAGCACGGTGTGAACATCATGGAGTTCTGCAAAGCGTTTAACGCGCAGACCCAAGAGCTGGAGAAGGGCGCTCCGATCCCGGTGGTTATCACTGTATACAGCGACCGTTCCTTTACCTTCGTGATGAAGACCCCGCCGGCGGCCTATCTGCTGAAAAAAGCAGCGGGTGTGAAGTCCGGTTCTGGTGTGCCGAACAAGAACAAGGTGGGCAAGGTTACCCGCGCCCAGCTGGAAGAGATCGCCACCACCAAGCGTCCTGACCTGACAGCAGCCGATATGGATGCTGCTGTACGCACGCTGGCAGGCTCTGCCCGTTCCATGGGTCTTGAGGTGGAGAACTGATCATGTCCAAGCTGACTAAGCGCGAGCGCGCCATCCGTGAAAAAATTGTCGCTGGCAAGCAGTACGCCATCGACGACGCAGTGACTCTGCTGACTGAACTGTCCACCGTGAAGTTCAAAGAGTCCATCGACGTAGCGATCAACCTCGGTGTTGATCCGCGCAAATCCGACCAAAACGTGCGTGGCGCCTCGGTGCTGCCCCACGGTACCGGCAAGACTGTGCGTGTTGCTGTGTTTGCCCAAGGCGCAAACGCTGATGCTGCCCGCGAAGCCGGTGCTGATGTGGTCGGTTTTGAAGACCTGGCTGAGCAGGTTCAGGGCGGTGAAATCAACTTTGACGTGGTTATCGCTACTCCCGACGCCATGCGCGTTGTGGGCCGTCTGGGTACCATCCTTGGTCCGCGTGGCCTGATGCCGAACCCGAAAGTCGGCACCGTGACCCCGGATGTTGTGACGGCGGTGAAAAACGCCAAAGGCGGTCAGGTGCGCTACCGCACCGACAAAGGCGGCATCATCCACTGTGTAGTGGGTCAGGTTGGCTTTGACGCCAACGCCATCAAGGAAAACGTCGAAGCGCTGATCGCTGATCTGCGTAAGATCAAGCCGGCGTCTTCCAAGGGTGTTTACCTGAAGAAGGTCACTCTCTCCACCACCATGGGCCCTGGCCTGGCGGTGGACATGGCGACCCTGGTTATCTGATTAAAAGGTTTCAACTGGCCGGTCGGGCTGCCCGACCGGCCCTTTGACTTTGATCCCGGCTCTGCCGGGGCGTCAAAGACCACAGGCGTCCTTCGGGACTTAATACTCCAGCCTGCGCAGACGCGGTGTGGTTCAAGAGCTGTTGCAGCTCCCGTCCCCCGCGACGGAAGACAGTAATGTCTTCACCCTGGGAGGTCGATCTTTGGATCGGCTGGTTCAACTGAGGAGATGCACAGTGACTCTGAAGCTTGAAGACAAGAAGGTCATTGTCGCAGAGGTCAATGACGCTGCGTCCAATGCCTTCTCCGCTGTGGTCGCCGACTACCGTGGCCTGACCGTGGGGCAGATGACTGCTCTGCGTGCCAAGGCGCGGGAATCCAACGTTTACCTGCGTATTGTCCGTAATACCTTGGCGCGTCGTGCGCTGGAAGGTACTGCGTTCGAAACGCTGAACGAAACGCTGGTCGGTCCGACCATCATCGGTCTTTCAATGTCTGAGAACGACATGGGCGCCGCTGCCCGCCTGTTCTCTGATTTCAGCAAGGACAACAAAGCACTTGAGCTGAAGTCCGGTGCGTACGACGGCAAGCTGTTCGTCGGCGCAGAACTGGATGTATTGGCCAAGCTGCCGAACCGCGAACAGGCTCTGACCATGCTGGTCTCCGTCCTGCAGGCGCCGGTGTCCAAGCTGGGCCGTCTGCTGACGGCACTGAAAGAAAAGAACGAAGAGCAGGCAGCCTGATCGCTGCTTGATCCACACCTGAAAAGATCCTGGAGAATTTGAAATGGCAATGTCCAAAGAAGATATCCTGAATGCAGTGGCCGAACTGTCCGTTCTGGAACTGGTTGAGCTGATCTCCGCATTCGAAGAGAAGTTTGACGTGTCTGCTGCTGCTGTCGCTGTAGCGGCTGCTCCGGGCGCTGGCGCTGCTGCTGCCGCTGAAGAGCAAACCGAGTTCAACGTTGTACTGACCGGCTTCGGCGACAAGAAAGTCGGCGTGATCAAGGCAGTCCGCGAAGCAACCGGCCTGGGCCTGAAGGAAGCCAAAGACATGGTAGAAGGCGTGCCGGCTACCGTGAAAGAAGGCGTTTCCAAAGCCGAAGCCGAAGATCTGAAGAAAAAGATCGAAGAAGCTGGCGGTACCGTCGAGGTCAAGTAAGCGCCGATGCGCTTGCGTCTTTCCGAAATCCGGGAAGACACCGGCTGGCAGCCCTGTTTGGCTGCCAGCCTTTTGTCGTTTCTGATCAAGTCTTGACGCTGGCGGAAACCTCGTCAGCCGCGGCCGTAGAGCTTCAAAACCGGAGTCTCAGCGGATGCGTGACGGCCGGTGCCGTGAAGCATCGGGGCAGGCCGGTAGCCTGCACACCAGCACGTAATCGTGTAATGCGTCGCGTGACCATGCGACCGTTTCAACAGCCGAGGAACGCAGATGGCATACTCATTTACTGAGAAAAAGCGGATCCGCAAGAATTTCGGCAAGCTCCCTAAGGTGATGGAGGTTCCCTACCTCCTCGCGATCCAGCTTGATTCGTACCGCTCTTTCCTGCAGCAGGATAAGGGCAGCGAGTCACGGGATCCGATCGGCCTGGAAGCTGCCTTCAAGTCCGTATTCCCAATTTCCAGCTATTCCGGCAACGCGGCGCTGGAGTATGCCGGTTATGAACTCGGCAAACCTGTGTTTGACGTGAAAGAATGCATGCTGCGTGGGGCGACCTATGCGGCACCGCTGCGCGTGCGCATTCGTCTGGTGATCTACGACCGTGAGTCGTCCGGCGCGATCAAAGACATCCGCGAGCAGCAGGTTTACATGGGCGAAATTCCGCTCATGACCGAAAACGGTACCTTCATCATCAACGGTACCGAGCGCGTTATCGTGTCTCAGCTGCACCGCTCTCCGGGCGTGTTCTTCGACCACGACAAGGGCAAGACCCACAGCTCCGGCAAGCTGCTGTATTCCGCGCGCGTGATTCCCTACCGTGGCTCCTGGCTCGACTTCGAGTTCGACCCGAAGGATCAGGTGTTCGTCCGGATCGACCGTCGCCGCAAACTGCCGGCCACGGTGCTGCTGCGTGCGCTGGGCTACAACTCCGACGAAATTCTGTCGATGTTCTTCGACACCAACCAGATCGTTAACGATAAGGGCGTGTACAAAGTGCGCCTGATCGCAGAGCGTCTGCGCGGTGAAACCGCCACGTTCGACATCATGGCGGGCGACAAGGTCGTGGTTGAAATCGGTCGCCGGATTACCGCGCGCCACATCCGCGAGCTTGAAAAAGCCAACATTGAATATCTGGAAATTCCGGCCGAGTACCTGCATGGCAAGGTGCTGGCGCATTCCATCATCAACCAGGACACTGGTGAAATCCTGATGGAGTGCAACACCGAGCTGACCGCCGATGTGCTGGCCAAGCTCGATAAAGCCGGGGTCACCGAGTTCGAAACCCTGTACACCAACGACCTCGATCATGGCGCGTTCATGTCGGACACGCTGCGTTCCGATGCGACCCGCAGCCAACTCGAAGCGCTGGTGGAAATCTACCGCATGATGCGCCCGGGCGAGCCGCCTACTAAGGACGCCGCGGAGAACCTGTTCCGCAACCTGTTCTTCACTGAGGAGCGCTACGACCTTTCCGGCGTTGGCCGCATGAAGTTCAACCGCCGTCTGGGCCGCGAAGAAATCATCGGTCCGGGCATCCTCTACGATGGCCGTTACTTCAGCCAACGTAACGATGAGGAAGGCAAGCGCTTCTTCGAGGAAGTGGGCGACGGTGTTTCCGATATTGTTGACGTGATCCGCACGCTGGTGGACATCCGTAACGGCCACGGCATCGTTGACGACATCGACCACCTCGGTAACCGCCGGGTGCGTTCCGTGGGCGAGATGGCGGAGAACCAGTTCCGCGTCGGCTTGGTGCGTGTTGAGCGCGCCGTCAAGGAGCGCCTGTCGCTGGCGGAGTCCGAAGGGCTGATGCCGCAGGACCTGATCAACGCCAAGCCGGTGGCAGCGGCGGTGAAGGAGTTCTTCGGCTCGTCCCAGCTGTCCCAGTTCATGGACCAGAACAACCCGCTGTCCGAGATCACCCACAAGCGTCGTGTTTCTGCGTTGGGCCCAGGCGGTCTGACCCGTGAGCGTGCCGGCTTTGAAGTGCGTGACGTGCACCCGACCCACTACGGTCGCGTGTGCCCGATTGAGACGCCGGAAGGTCCGAACATCGGTTTGATCAACTCGCTGGCCACCTACGCCCGCACCAACAGCTACGGCTTCCTCGAGAGCCCGTACCGCAAGGTGATCAACGGCCAGGTGACCGACGACATCGAGTACCTGTCTGCGATCGAAGAAGCTGAGTGCGTGATTGCGCAGGCGGATTCCTTGATCGAAGGCGGCCGCTTCGTGGAAGAGTTCGTGACCGTACGTCACCACGATGAATTCACCGTGATGGCGCCGGAACAGATCACCCACATGGACGTCTCCCCGCACCAGGTGGTGTCGGTGGCGGCGGCGCTGATCCCGTTCCTCGAGCACGATGATGCGAACCGCGCCTTGATGGGTTCCAACATGCAGCGCCAAGCGGTGCCGACCTTGCGTGCTGAAAAGCCGCTGGTGGGAACCGGCATGGAGCGCAACGTTGCCCGTGACTCCGGTGTGTGTGTGGTGGCACGTCGTGGCGGTGTGATCGACAAGGTCGACGCCAGCCGTGTGATCGTGAAGGTGTACGACGCCGAAATCGCCGAGGGCGAAGCCGGTGTGGACATCTACAACCTCACCAAATACACCCGCTCGAACCAGAACACCTGCATTAACCAGCGTCCGCTGGTGAACGTAGGTGACAAGGTCGAGCGTGGCGACATTCTGGCTGACGGCCCGTCCACCGATATGGGTGAGCTGGCGCTGGGTCAGAACATGCGCGTCGCGTTCATGCCTTGGAACGGCTACAACTTCGAGGACTCCATCCTCATTTCCGAGAAGGTGGTACGTGAAGACCGCTTCACCACCATCCACATCCAGGAACTGACCTGTGTGGCGCGCGACACCAAGCTGGGGCCGGAAGAAATCACTTCCGATATTCCCAACGTCGGTGAAGCAGCGCTGTCGAAGCTGGATGAGTCCGGGATCGTCTACATCGGTGCGGAAGTCAGCGCCGGCGACATCCTGGTCGGCAAGGTCACGCCGAAGGGCGAAACCCAGCTGACCCCGGAAGAAAAACTGCTGCGCGCGATCTTTGGCGAGAAAGCCTCTGACGTGAAGGACACCTCCCTGCGTGTGTCGTCCGGCGTCAAGGGCACCGTCATCGACGTGCAGGTGTTCACCCGCGACGGCGTTGAGAAAGACGAGCGCGCCAAGCAGATCGAGCAGATGCAACTCGACCAGTTCCGCAAGGACCTGAAAGACGAGTACCGCATCCTTGAGCTCGACATGCTGGAGCGTCTGCGCCGTGAGTTGCTGGGCAAGAAGGTCAACGGTGGTGCTGGCCTCAAGCGTGGCACCGAACTGACCGACGCCATCCTCGACGACCTCAAGGCTGAGCAGTGGTTCGAACTGCGTCCGGCTGATGATGAGTTGGCCGAGCAGTTGGAGCGCGCCCAGCAATACCTGGAAGCGCACAAGAAAGAGCAGGAAGAGCGCTTCAAGGACAAGCAGGGCAAGATCACCGGCGGCGACGACCTCGCTCACGGCGTGATGAAGATCGTCAAGGTCTACCTGGCTATCAAACGGCGCATTCAGCCGGGCGATAAAATGGCTGGCCGTCACGGTAACAAGGGTGTGATCTCCGTGATCATGCCGGAAGAGGACATGCCGCACGATGAGAACGGCGTGCCGGTGGACCTGGTGCTCAACCCGCTCGGCGTACCGTCGCGGATGAACATCGGCCAGATTCTCGAAACCCACCTTGGCTGGGCCGCCCGCGGCCTTGGCGAGCGGATCGGTGAAATGATCGATCAGCAGCGCAAGGTAGAGGAAGTGCGTGAGTTCTTGGAGCGCATCTACAACGAGACCGGTGATGTCCACAATCCGGAAGATCTGACGCTGTTCAGCGACGAGGAAATTGTCGAGCTGGCCAACAACCTGCGTGACGGTGTGCCGATGGCCACCCCGGTATTTGACGGTGCGCAGGAAGTGGAAGTCGATAAGTTGCTCGAGCTGGCAGGCATGGATCCGTCCGGCCAAGTGCAGCTGTGGGATGGTCGTACCGGCGATGCCTTCGATCGCAAGGTGACCGTCGGCTACATGTACATGCTCAAGCTGAACCACTTGGTGGATGACAAGATGCACGCCCGCTCCACCGGTTCCTACTCGCTTGTGACCCAGCAGCCGCTGGGTGGTAAGGCGCAGTTCGGGGGCCAGCGTTTCGGGGAGATGGAAGTGTGGGCGCTGGAAGCTTATGGCGCAGCCTACACCCTGCAGGAAATGCTGACGGTGAAGTCGGACGATGTGAATGGGCGTACGCGCATTTACAAAAACATCGTCGATGGCGATCACCGGATGGATCCTGGCATGCCGGAATCCTTCAACGTACTGCTGAAAGAAATCCGTTCTCTGGGCATCAATATCGAGCTGGAAAACGACTGATCCGGGTTCCCCGGATCAGCTTTCCCCGGATAGAACGCGTCGCGAGTTAACACTCCTGTTGGAGGACTGGCCTTGAAAGACTTGCTTAATCTTTTGAAGAATCAGGGACAAGTCACTGAGTTCGACAAACTTAAGATCGGTTTGGCGCCGCCGGACCTGATCCGTTCTTGGTCTTTTGGCGAAGTGAAAAAGCCGGAGACCATCAACTACCGTACCTTTAAGCCGGAACGGGATGGCCTGTTCTGTGCGCGCATTTTTGGTCCGATCAAGGACTACGAATGCCTGTGCGGCAAGTACAAGCGCCTGAAGCACCGCGGTGTGATCTGCGAGAAGTGCGGCGTTGAAGTGACGTTGTCCAAAGTGCGCCGCGAGCGCATGGGCCATATTGAGCTGGCCAGCCCGGTCGCGCACATCTGGTTCCTGAAGTCACTGCCGTCCCGCATCGGCCTGATGCTGGATATGACCCTGCGCGACATTGAGCGGGTGCTGTACTTCGAATCCTTCGTGGTGGTCGAGCCGGGCATGACCGACCTTGAGAAAGGTCAGCTGCTGTCCGACGAAGAGTACTTCGAGAAGCTGGAAGAGTTCGGCGATGAGTTCGATGCCCGCATGGGTGCCGAAGCCGTCCAGTACCTGCTGGCTGACCTCGATCTGGAAGACGAAATCGCCACCCTGCGTCAGGAAATCGAGTCCACCGGCTCGGATACCAAGCTCAAAAAGCTGTCCAAGCGCACCAAGCTGATGGAAGCCTTCCAGGCGTCGGGCAACCGCCCGGAGTGGATGATCATGACGGTGCTGCCGGTGTTGCCGCCGGACCTGCGTCCGCTGGTGCCGCTGGACGGCGGTCGCTTCGCCACCTCGGACCTGAACGATCTGTACCGCCGCGTGATCAACCGCAACAACCGCCTCAAGCGGCTGCTGGATCTGGCGGCGCCGGACATCATCGTGCGCAACGAAAAGCGCATGCTGCAGGAAGCGGTGGATGCGCTGCTGGACAACGGCCGCCGTGGCCGTGCCATCACCGGTTCTAACAAGCGCCCGCTGAAGTCCTTGGCCGACATGATCAAGGGCAAGCAGGGTCGTTTCCGTCAGAACCTGCTCGGTAAGCGAGTGGACTACTCCGGTCGTTCGGTGATCGTGGTGGGCCCGACCCTGAAGCTGCACGAGTGTGGGCTGCCGAAGAAGATGGCGCTGGAGCTGTTCAAGCCGTTCATCTTCGCCAAGCTGGAGCAGCGCGGCCTGGCCACCACCATCAAGGCGGCCAAGAAGATGGTTGAGCGCGAAACCGCTGAGGTGTGGGACATCCTCGCCGAAGTGATTCGCGAGCACCCGGTACTGCTGAACCGTGCGCCGACCCTTCACCGCCTTGGTATCCAGGCGTTCGAGCCGGTGCTGATTGAAGGTAAGGCAATCCAGCTGCACCCGCTGGTGTGTGCTGCGTTCAACGCTGACTTTGACGGTGACCAGATGGCGGTGCACGTACCGCTGACCCTGGAAGCCCAGCTCGAAGCTCGCGCGCTGATGATGTCCACCAACAACATCCTGTCGCCGGCGAGCGGTGAGCCGATCATCGTGCCGACCCAGGACGTAGTATTGGGCCTGTACTACATCACCCGTGACCGTGTGAACGGCAAGGGTGAGGGCATGTCGTTCGCTGACACCCGTGAAGTCGGCCGCGCGCTGGCCAGCGGTGCCATCGACCTGCATGCGCGGATCAAGGTGCGCATCAACGAAGCGGTGATCGACCAAGACGGCAACATCGTGCAGCAGACCTTCATGGCCGACACCACCGCCGGTCGCTGCAAGCTGTGGGAAATCGTGCCGCGCGGCATCGGTTTCGAAGCCGTGAACCAGGCGATGACCAAGAAGGCGGTATCGCGCCTGCTGAACCAGTGCTACCGCCTGCTGGGCACTAAGCAGACCTGTATCTTCGCTGACCAGCTGATGTACCTCGGCTTCCGCGAGGCCACCTACTCGGGCTCCTCTGTGGGCATTGAGGACATGGTGATCCCGGCCGAAAAAGCCGACATCCTGGCGAAGGCTGAAGACGAGATCCGCGAGATCGAGGAGCAGTTTGCTTCCGGTTTGGTAACCCGCGGTGAGCGTTACAACAAGGTGATCGATATTTGGTCGCGCACCAACGACCTGATCGCCAAAGCGATGATGGACAACCTCAAAACCGAGGTGGTGATCAACCGTGAGGGCAAGGAAGAGCTGCAAAGCTCCTTCAACTCGATCTGGATGATGGCCGACTCCGGTGCGCGGGGTTCCGCAGCGCAGATCCGCCAGTTGGCGGGCATGCGTGGCCTGATGGCCAAGCCGGACGGCTCCATCATCGAAACGCCGATCACCTCCAACTTCCGTGAAGGCTTGAACGTACTGCAGTACTTCATCTCCACCCACGGCGCGCGGAAGGGTCTGGCGGATACCGCACTGAAAACCGCGAACTCCGGTTACCTGACCCGTCGTTTGGTGGACGTGGCGCAGGATCTGGTAGTGACCGAGGAAGACTGCGGCACCGAGCAGGGCGTACTGATGACCCCGCTGATCGAAGGCGGTGACGTTGTTGAGCCGCTGCGCGATCGCGTACTGGGCCGCGTTGCGGCGCTGGACGTGCTCAAGCCGGGCACCGAGGAAGTGCTGGTGGAAGCCGGTACCTTGCTCGACGAAGCCTGGGTTGATCTGCTGGAAGAGAATGCGGTTGACGAGTTGCGGGTGCGCTCGGCGATCACCTGTGCCACCCGCTACGGCGTGTGTGCCCAGTGCTACGGCCGTGACTTGGCCCGTGGCCACCGCATTAACATCGGTGAGGCGGTGGGTGTCATTGCGGCACAGTCCATCGGTGAGCCGGGTACTCAGCTGACCATGCGGACCTTCCACATCGGTGGTGCGGCGAGCCGGGCCTCTGCGGTATCCAGCATCCAGATCAAGCATGGCGGTACCGTACGCCTGCACAACATCAAAACCGTGAGCCACAAGGACGGCTTGGTTGCCGTGTCCCGGTCCGGTGAGTTGGCGGTGGCTGACGAGTTGGGTCGTGAGCGCGAGCGCTACAAGCTGCCTTACGGTGCCACCATCACCGCGCGTGATGGCGACGTAGTGCAGGGCGGCCAGGTTGTAGCCACTTGGGACCCGCACACCCACCCGATCATCGTAGAGGTGGAAGGGCGTGTGCAGTTCGGCGACATGGAAGAAGGCATCACCGTGAACTACCAGACCGATGAACTGACCGGTCTGAGCATGGTGGAAGTGATCGACGCCAAAGATCGTCCGTCTGCAGGTAAAGACCTGCGTCCGGTGATCCGTATCTTGGATGCGAAAGGCAAGCCGGTCACCATGGCCAACTCCGACACCCCGGCACAGTACTTCCTGCCGGCGCTGGCGATGACTGCCCTGAAAGACGGTGCGGAAATCCAGGCGGGTGACGTGATTGCGCGGATTCCGCAGGAATCCTCCAAGACTCGTGACATCACCGGTGGTCTGCCGCGCGTGGCCGACCTGTTCGAAGCGCGTCAGCCGAAAGAAGCGGCTATCCTCGCCGAGAAATCCGGTGTGGTGTCGTTCGGTAAAGAAACCAAGGGCAAGGTGCGGCTGGTGATCACGCCGGATGGCGGTGGTGACGTTTACGAAGAACTGATCCACAAGTGGCGTCAGCTGAACGTGTTCGAAGGTGAGCACGTGAACCGCGGTGAGGTGATCTCCGACGGTCCGCTGAACCCCCACGATATCCTGCGTTTGCTGGGTCAAACCGAGTTGGCGCGCTACATCGTCAACGAAGTGCAGGAGGTTTACCGCCTGCAGGGTGTGAAGATCAACGACAAGCACATTGAAGTGATCATCCGCCAGATGCTGCGCAAGGTTGAGATCACTGAAGTGGGTGAGTCGTCCTTCATCAAGGGTGAGCAGGTCGAGCTGGCACGTGTGCTGGCAGAGATCGATCACCTGAAGGCGGATGACAAGATGCTGCCGCACTTCGACCGTTTGCTGCTGGGTATCACCAAGGCGTCCTTGGCGACCGAGTCCTTCATCTCCGCGGCCTCCTTCCAGGAGACCACCCGGGTGTTGACGGAAGCAGCGGTGACCGGCAAGGAAGATGGCCTGCGCGGCCTGAAGGAAAACGTGGTGGTGGGTCGACTGATTCCGGCCGGAACCGGTTACGCCTACCACGCGGAACGTCGTCGTCAGCGCGATCTGGCCCGGGGCCCGGTGGCACCGACGATGGACGAAGTGGAGCAGGCGTTGTCCGACGCTCTCAGCTTCTCTGACGAGAACTGAGGCCCGGCGGCCCTTTTAACGACATCGGGAAGGCCCCTGAAATCTTGACTTGCACAGGGGCCGGTCCCTACAATTCGCACCCTTTCGGGTGACGGGTTGTGGGTCATCCCGGTCACCGTCACGAAATAGTAAGCGTGGAGCGTTAGTTTTCATGTCAACCGTAAACCAGCTGGTGCGCAAGCCGCGCAAGAGCAAGGTAGAGAAAAGCGACTCAGTTGCCCTGCAGGGCAACCCGCAGCGCCGCGGTGTGTGCACCCGTGTGTACACCACCACCCCGAAAAAGCCGAACTCGGCGCTGCGTAAGGTGTGCCGTGTGCGCCTGACCAACGGCTACGAAGTCAGCTCCTACATCGGTGGTGAAGGCCACAACTTGCAAGAGCACTCCGTGGTACTGATCCGCGGCGGCCGTGTGAAGGACTTGCCGGGTGTGCGTTACCACACCGTGCGCGGCACCCTGGACACCGCCGGTGTGAACGGTCGCAAACAGCGTCGTTCCAAATACGGCGCCAAGCGTCCGAAGAAATAACAGCGACCGGCGTAGGACGGTGCTGACCAGATGTTCTGGCAGAGATGCTGGACATTTGCGTACATGGGGCAAGTTGCCCCTTCAGACTACGGCGGGTTTGCCCGCTAGTGGGATGAGTAAGGTCGGGTAGCCATGGGGCTGGCCCGGTTAACCCTGAAGCATTCCCCGCCCGCGGGGTTGTAGAGGAAGACATCCAATGCCAAGACGTCGCGTCGTCGCCAAACGCGAGATTCTGCCGGATCCGAAATTCGGATCCCAGTTGCTCGCTAAGTTCATGAACCACGTAATGGAATCCGGTAAGAAGTCCGTCGCTGAGCGGATTGTGTACGGTGCCCTTGAGGTGGTTGAAGAGCGTAAGAAGTCCGACCCGCTTGAGTTCTTCGAGAAAGCCCTCGATGGCATCCGTCCGATGGTGGAGGTGAAGTCCCGCCGTGTTGGTGGTGCGACTTACCAAGTTCCGGTTGAAGTGCGCCCGAGTCGCCGTACTGCCCTGGCCATGCGCTGGCTGGTAGACGCTGCTCGCAAGCGTGGTGAGAAGAGCATGGCCGCCCGCCTGGCTGGCGAGATCATGGACGCCGCTGAAGGTAAGGGTTCTGCGGTCAGGAAGCGTGAAGATGTGCACCGTATGGCGGAGGCGAACAAAGCCTTCAGCCATTACCGTTTCTGATCGGAGCACGCTCTGCAACCGGCCTGGGAACAGGCCGGTTTTCGTATTTGCAGCAAGTATGACGTGAGGATAGAAACGTGGCTCGGAAGACTCCTCTGAATCGCTACAGAAACATCGGGATTAGTGCGCACATTGACGCGGGTAAGACCACCACGTCCGAGCGGATCCTGTTCTACACCGGTGTCTCCCACAAGCTGGGCGAGACCCACGACGGCGCGGCCACCATGGACTGGATGGAGCAGGAGCAGGAGCGGGGCATTACCATTACCTCGGCTGCGACCACCTGCTTCTGGAGTGGCATGGCCAAGCAATTCCCCGAGCACCGTATCAACGTGATCGATACCCCGGGGCACGTGGACTTCACCATTGAGGTGGAGCGTTCCATGCGTGTTCTCGACGGTGCGGTAATGGTGTACTGCGCCGTGGGCGGTGTGCAGCCGCAGTCCGAGACGGTATGGCGTCAGGCCAATAAGTACTCGGTGCCGCGCGTTGCATTCGTCAACAAAATGGACCGTACCGGCGCTAACTTCCTGCGCGTGGTTGAGCAAATGAAGGCGCGCCTGGGTGCCAACGCGGTGCCGCTGCAGCTGCCGATCGGCGCTGAAGATGGCTTCCAGGGTGTGGTCGATCTGGTCACCATGAAGGCGATCTACTGGCACGAAGAAGATCAGGGTCTGACCTTCGATCTGCAAGAGCCGCCGGCAGAAATGATGGATCAGTGCCTCGAGTACCGCGAGAAGCTGATCGAGACTGCTGCGGAAGCCACCGAAGAACTGATGGAAAAATACTTGGGTGGCGATGAGCTGACCGAGGAAGAAGTTCATGCGGCGCTGCGTCAGCGTGTGCTGGCGGGTGAGATTGTTCCGGCCATGTGTGGCTCTGCATTCCGTAACAAGGGTGTGCAGGCGATGCTGGACGCGGTGGTGCGCTACCTGCCGGCACCGGATGACGTTGAGTCCATCCGCGGTGAGTTGCCGAACGGTGAGCCGGCTGAGCGTCACTCTTCCGACGACGAACCGTTCTCCGCGCTGGCGTTCAAGATTGCTGCTGACCCGTTCGTGGGTTCGCTGACCTTTGTGCGCGTGTACTCCGGTGTGCTGAGCTCCGGTGAAACCGTGCTCAACGCCACCAAAGAGAAGCGCGAGCGCATTGGTCGTCTGCTGCAGATGCACGCCAACAGCCGTGAAGAGATCAAAGAAGTTCGCGCTGGCGATATCTGTGCCTGTGTGGGCCTGAAGGATGTCACCACCGGTGAAACCCTGTGTGCCATGGACAAGCCGATCGTGCTTGAGCGCATGGAATTCCCGGAGCCGGTGATCTCGGTGGCGGTTGAGCCGAAGTCCAAAGCGGACCAGGAAAAGATGGGTATCGCACTGAGTCGCCTGGCTCAGGAAGATCCGTCCTTCCGCGTGCATTCCGACGAAGAGTCCGGCCAGACCATCATCTCTGGCATGGGCGAGCTCCACCTTGAGATTCTCGTTGACCGTATGCGTCGCGAGTTCAACGTGGAAGCCAACATTGGCCAGCCGCAGGTGGCCTACCGCGAGACCATTACCAAGTCGGTGGAAGCCGAGGGTAAATTCGTCAAGCAGTCCGGTGGTCGTGGTCAGTACGGTCACGTACGCGTGCGCTTCGAAGCTCTGGGTGCGGACAACGAGGAAGAGTTCGTGTTCGTCGAAGAGATTCACGGCGGCGTGGTGCCGAAGGAATACTTTGGTGCCATCGAGAAGGGTATCCGTGATCAGCTGAAAGCGGGTGTCCTGGCTGGTTATCCGGTACTTGGTGTGAAGGCCGTGCTGTACGACGGTTCTTACCACGAGGTGGACTCCAACGAGAACGCATTCCGTATGGCCGGTGCTTTGTCCGTGCGCGAGGGTGTGATCAAGGCGGGTCCGGTTCTGCTCGAGCCGATGATGAAGGTCGAAGTGGAAACCCCGGAAGAGTACATGGGTGACATCATGGGTGACCTGAACCGTCGCCGCGGCATCGTCCAGGGCATGGAAGATCTGCCGGGCGGTGGTAAGCAGGTGCGCGCTGAGGTGCCCCTGTCAGAAATGTTCGGTTATGCCACGTCGCTGCGTTCCTCCTCCCAGGGCCGCGCGACCTACAGCATGGAGTTCGTCCGCTACGCGGAAACCCCGAACAACGTTGCCCAAGAAGTCATCAAGAGCCGGGGCTGATCGTCAGCCCCTGTTGAAGCAGAATTGATTTAGAGGAATATCGTCGTGGCAAAGGCTAAATTTGAGCGTTCCAAACCGCACTT
>NZ_JBGCUO010000003.1 GCF_041102775.1 Alcanivorax sp. REN37 | reverse complement strand
GTACCGTTGGCGCCGGCGTTGTGGCGAAGATCATCGCCTAAATGCAGAAGTCGAAAAGAGGGGCTTGTCCCCTCTTTTTGTTTTCTGTATAGTTCGCGCCCTCCCCGTAGTAATACGCGGGGCGAGGACCAACCGGGGCATCGTTCCCGGGACTGATTTGCTACCCACCACTCTCCGCGGAGAGTTGGGCGGGTTTTTTGCCATCTCAAGAATGGTTTCGAACAGTCTGGAGTTTGTTAGCTATGGCTAACCAGAGAATCCGTATCCGCCTCAAGGCTTTTGATCATCGCCTGATCGATCAGTCCGCCCAGGAGATCGTCGATACGGCCAAGCGGACCGGTGCGCAGGTCCAGGGGCCGATTCCCCTGCCGACGCGCAAGGAAAAGTTTACGGTACTGATCTCTCCGCATGTGAACAAAGATGCGCGGGATCAATACGAGATTCGCACCCATAAGCGCCTGGTGGACATCGTCGAGCCTACGGATAAGACCGTGGATGCGCTGATGAAGCTGGACCTGGCGGCTGGCGTGGATGTGCAGATCAGCCTGGGATAACGGCATGCCGCAGTGTTGCGCTGCGGCGGGTTGTGAGAGGTAGACAATGGCTATTGGTGTAGTCGGTCGGAAATGCGGGATGACTCGGGTATTTACCGAGGACGGCGTCAGCATTCCGGTCACCGTTATCGAGGTCACCCCGAACCGGGTAACCCAGATCAAGACCGTGGAAGTGGATGGCTACGAGGGTGTGCAGATCACCGCAGGTGAGCGCCGTGCGTCCCGTGTTACTGCTCCGCAGGCTGGTCACTTTGCTAAGGCTGGCGTAGAGGCTGGTCGTGGCGTGTGGGAGTTCCGTGCAGCAGCTGGTGAGCTGGCGGCGGGCGCTTCCATTGCAGTAGACATCTTTGAGGCAGGCCAGGCGGTTGACGTCACCGGCGTGTCCAAGGGTAAGGGCTTCCAGGGCACCATCAAGCGCTGGAACTTCAGCGGTCAGGATGCTACCCACGGTAACTCCCTGTCCCACCGCGTGCCGGGTTCCATTGGTCAAAACCAGAGCCCCGGTAAAGTGTTCAAGGGCAAGAAGATGGCCGGTCACATGGGTGCCGAGCGCGTCACTGTCCAGAACCTGGAAGTCGTGCGTGTGGACGCCGAGAAGAACCTGCTGCTGGTCAAAGGCGCAGTCCCTGGTGCAACGGGTGCAGACGTCATCGTGCGTCCGGCCGTGAAAGCGAAGGCCTGAGAGAGGATATAGAGGATGAATCTCAATACTGCCTCTGGAGGAACTGTTTCTGTGTCAGAAGTGGCGTTCGGTCGCGACTTCAATGAGCCGCTCGTGCACCAAGTGGTCGTTGCCTACATGGCAGCCGGTCGCCAGGGCTCAAAGGCACAGAAGACCCGTTCAGAAGTAAGCGGTGGCGGCAAGAAGCCGTGGCGTCAGAAGGGCACCGGTCGTGCCCGCGCCGGCTCTATCCGTAGCCCGATCTGGCGTGGTGGCGGCGTGACCTTTGCTGCTAAGCCGCGTGATTACGAGCAGAAGGTGAACCGCAAAATGTACCGCGGTGCGCTGCAGTGCATCTTCTCCGAGCTGGTGCGTCAGGAGCGTCTGGTGGTGGTGGATGATTTCCCCGTCGATACGCCGAAGACCAAAGCGCTGGCGGAAAAACTGAAGGCGCTGGATCTGACCAATGTGCTGATTGTGACCGAAGAAGTGGGTGAAAACCTGTTCCTCGCGGCGCGCAACCTGCCGCACGTTGATGTGCGCGATGCTGCTGGCATCGATCCGGTCAGCCTGATCGCTTTTGAAAAGGTGCTGGTGACTGTGCCGGCGCTGAAAAAGCTTGAGGAGGCGCTGGCATGAACCAGGAGCGTATCTTCAAGGTGCTGCTGGCACCGGTGATTTCTGAAAAAGCCAGCGTGGTTGCCGAAAAGAGCAATCAGGTGGTGTTTAAAGTAGCTCGCGACGCGACCAAGCTTGAAATCAAGAAGGCCGTCGAGCAGCTCTTCAACGTGAAGGTCGAAGGCGTCCAGACCACGACCGTAAAGGGCAAGCGCAAAGTGTTCGGCCGCATCCAAGGTAAGCGGTCTGACTGGAAAAAGGCGTATGTCTCTTTGCAGGACGGTCAGGATATCGATTTTCTGGCGGAGCAGGGGTAATCAATCATGGCGATCGTAAAGTGTAAGCCGACTTCTCCTGGCCGCCGCTTTGTGGTCAAGGTGGTCAATCCGGATCTGCACAAAGGTGCACCGTACGGACCGCTGACCGAAAGCAAAGTCAAATCTGGTGGTCGTAACAACAACGGCCGTACCACCGTGCGTCACCATGGCGGTGGTCACAAGCAGAAGTACCGCATCATTGATTTCCGTCGTAACAAAGACGGCATCAATGCAGTGGTTGAGCGCCTCGAGTATGACCCGAACCGCTCTGCCAACATTGCGCTGCTCAAGTACGCCGATGGTGAGCGTCGTTACATCCTGGCGCCGAAAGGTGTGAAGGCGGGTGACGTGCTGCGCTCCGGCCAGGACGCGTCCATCAAGCCGGGCAACTGCCTGCCGCTGCGCAACGTGCCGCTCGGTTCCACCGTGCACAACGTTGAGATGCGTCCGGGCAAGGGTGGCCAGCTGGCGCGCTCCGCCGGCACCTCGGTTCAGGTTCTGGCGAAAGACGGTCAGTACGTGACCCTGCGTCTGCGCTCCGGCGAGATGCGGAAGGTGCACGCTGAGTGCCGCGCGACCCTGGGCGAAGTGTCCAACAGCGAACACAGCCTGCGTTCCCTGGGTAAGGCCGGTGCGGTCCGCTGGCGCGGTGTGCGCCCGACGGTGCGCGGTGTGGCCATGAACCCGGTGGATCACCCGCACGGTGGTGGTGAAGGTCGTACCTCCGGTGGCCGTCACCCGGTAACCCCGTGGGGTGTTCCGACCAAGGGTCACAAGACCCGTACCAACAAGCGTACCCGCAAGATGATCGTTCGCGATCGTCGGGCGAAGTGATAGAGGATTAGCCTGTGCCACGTTCACTTAAAAAGGGTCCTTTCGTGGATCACCACCTCCTCAAAAAGGTGGAAGAAGCGGTAGAAGCTAACTCGCGCAAGCCGATCAAAACCTGGTCGCGCCGTTCCATGATCATTCCGGAAATGGTGGGCCTGACGATTGCGGTGCACAACGGCAAGCAACACGTGCCGGTGCTGGTTTCTGAACACATGGTTGGCCACAAGCTGGGCGAGTTCGCCCTGACCCGCAACTTCCGCGGGCACATTGTGGACAAGAAGGCCAAGCGGTAAGGGTGGGTTTGAGCATGGCGACTGAAGTTGCAGCCCGCCTTCGCGGGGCACGAATCTCAGCTCAGAAGGCGCGTCTGGTTGCAGACCAGGTGCGTGGGATGAAAGTGGAGCAGGCACTCAACCTGCTCGCGTTCAGCCCGAAGAAGGCAGCTGAGATCATTAAGAAAGTTCTGGAATCCGCAATCGCCAACGCGGAGAACAACGAAGGCGCTGACGTGGATGAGCTGAAAGTGTCCACCATCTTCGTGGACGAAGGCATGTCGCTGAAGCGGATCAAGCCGCGCGCCAAAGGCCGCGCTGATCGCATCACCAAGCGTACCTGCCACATCACCGTCAAAGTGTCGGAAGGCGAGGAGTAATCAGATGGGTCAGAAAGTTCATCCGGTTGGCATTCGCCTCGGTATCGTCAAGGAGCACAACTCCCTGTGGTACGCGAGCCCGAAGCACTACGCCGACTATCTGGTTACCGACCTTGAGGTGCGTGAGTTCCTGCACAAGCGCCTGAAGAACGCGTCCGTAAGCCGGATCAAGATCGAGCGTCCTGCCGAAAACGTCCGCATCACCATTGCCACGGCGCGCCCGGGCATCGTGATCGGCAAAAAAGGCGAAGACGTTGAGCGCCTGCGTCGCGATGTCGCTGAGAAGATGGGTGTGCCGGTGCACATCAACATCGAAGAAGTGCGTCGTCCGGACGTTGACGCCCGCCTGGTGGCTGACAACATCGCTGGCCAGCTGGAGCGTCGTGTGATGTTCCGCCGCGCCATGAAGCGTGCGGTGCAGAACGCCATGAAGGCCGGTGCAGAAGGGATCAAGGTGCAAGTGTCAGGGCGCCTTGGTGGCGCTGAGATCGCTCGTACTGAGTGGTACCGCGAAGGCCGCGTGCCGCTGCACACCCTGCGCGCCGATATCGACTACGCGAACGTGCGTGCTGAGACCACCTACGGCACCATCGGTGTCAAAGTGTGGATCTTCCGTGGGGAGATCCTCGGTGGCATGGAGCAGGTGACGGCCGTGCAGGAAGAGAAGCAGACCAAAGCGCCGAAAAAGCGCGGCGGTCGTGGCTAAAAGGTAGCGAAAGATGTTGCAGCCGAAGCGTACTAAATTCCGCAAAGTCATGAAGGGCCGTAACCGCGGCCTGGCACAGCGTGGCAGCAAGGTTTCCTTCGGGACCATTGGTCTGCAGGCCACCGGTCGTGGCCGGCTCACCGCCCGTCAGATCGAAGCCGCGCGTCGTGCGATGACCCGTCACGTCAAACGGGGTGGCAAAATCTGGATCCGCGTGTTCCCGGACAAGCCGATCAGTAAAAAGCCCCTGGAAGTGCGGATGGGTAAAGGTAAGGGTAGCGTCGAGTACTGGGTGGCCCAGGTGCAGCCCGGCAAGATGCTGTACGAGATGGAAGGTGTGGCGGACGACGTAGCCCGCGAGGCATTTCGTCTGGCTGCGGCCAAGTTGCCGATCAGCACCCGCGTCGTGGTCAGGACGGTGATGTAAGCCATGAAAGCAAGCGAACTGAGAGACAAGAGCGTTGAGGCGCTGCAACAGGATCTGCTGAACCTGTTTGAGCAGCAGTTCAAACAGCGGATCAAGCTGGCTTCCGGTCAGCTGACGCAGACCCACGATATTCGTGCTGTACGTCGCGATATCGCTCGGGTCAAGACGATCCTCAACGAGAAGCAGGGTAACTAAAGTCATGGCTGAAGCGAATCTGAAAACGAAGCGGACGGCCACTGGCAAAGTGGTTTCCATCAAGGCGGAAAAGACCATCACCGTTCTGGTGGAGCGTCAGGTTCAGCACCCGCTGTACGGCAAGATCATCCGCCGTTCGACCAAGCTGCTGGCCCACGACGAAGCCAATGAGTGCCGTGAAGGCGACTTGGTGACCATTGAAGAATGCCGGCCCCTGTCCAAGCGCAAGAGCTGGAAACTGGTCAGCGTAGTAAGACAGGCGATCGACGCCTGACCTGGACCTGCTGAGTCTGCCTGCACGGGCAGGAATTGGAGAGATAAGCAATGATTCAGACCGAAAGCATGCTGGAAGTCGCCGATAACAGCGGGGCGCGCCGGGTTCAGTGCATCAAGGTCCTGGGTGGCTCACACCGCCGCTACGCTGGCATCGGTGACATCATCAAGGTGACCGTCAAAGAAGCCATCCCACGCGCCCGTGTTAAGAAGGGCGACGTGATGACGGCGGTGGTGGTGCGTACCCGCAAGGGTGTGCGTCGTCCAGACGGCTCCATCATTCGTTTCGACGAAAATGCCGCGGTCCTGTTGAACAACAACAAGGCACCGATCGGCACCCGGATCTTCGGCCCGGTGACCCGGGAACTGCGTACTGAGCAGTTCATGAAGATCATTTCCCTGGCACCTGAAGTTCTGTAAAGGCGGGTGAAGGTAATGCTTAAGATCAAGCGAGATGACGAAGTCATCGTAATCGCCGGCAAAGACAAGGGTAAGCGTGGCAAGGTCAGCAAAGTGCTCGCCAACGGCCGCCTCATTGTGTCCGGCGTGAATATTATCAAGAAGCACACGCGCCCGAACCCGCAACGCGGTATCCAGGGTGGCATCGTCGAGAAGGAAGCCAGCATTCACCACTCCAACGTGGCGATCTGGAACCCGGCGTCGCAGAAAGCGGACCGCATTGGCTTCCGTGTCGAGGAAGACGGCAAGAAAGTGCGTGTCTTCAAATCGAACGGCCAAGCGCTGGGCGCCTGAGAGGTTTGGTGAAGATGAGCTCCCTGAAAGAACAGTACCGTAACGAAATCGTGCCGAAGCTGGTAGAAGAGTTCGGCTACAAGAACGTCATGGAAGTGCCGCGCATTACCAAAATCACCCTCAACATGGGTGTGGGTGAGGCAGCTCAGGATCGCAAGATCCTGGACGGTGCACTGTCTGACATGACCGCGATCTCCGGCCAGAAGCCGGTTGTCTGCAACGCGCGCAAGTCCGTTGCTGGCTTCAAGATCCGTGAAGGCTGGCCGATCGGGTGCAAAGTCACCCTGCGTGGCGAGCGCATGTACGACTTCATGACCCGTCTGATTGACGTGGCGCTGCCGCGCGTTCGTGACTTCCGTGGTCTGAGTGCCAAGTCCTTTGATGGTCGCGGCAACTACTCCATGGGTCTGCGCGAGCAGATCGTGTTCCCGGAAGTGGAATACGACAAGGTCGACAAGCTGCGTGGTCTGGATATCACCATCACCACCACGGCAAAAACGGATGACGAAGCCCGCGCACTGCTGCGTGCCTTCAACCTGCCGATGAAAGGTTAAGAGAGGCGAGTTATGGCCAAGGTTTCCATGATCAACCGTGAGCAGAAGCGCGCCAAGCTGGTAGCAAAATTTGCTGTCAAGCGCGCTGAACTCAAAGAAATTATTCGTGATCCCAATGCTGATGCAGAAGCCAAGTGGGACGCGCAAATCCAGCTGCAAAAGCTGCCGCGCGATTCAGCCCGGACCCGTCAGCGTAATCGCTGCCGGATCACCGGTCGCCCGCACGGTGTGTACCGCAAGTTCGGCCTGGGTCGTAACAAATTGCGGGAAGCGGCCATGCGCGGTGACGTGCCGGGCCTGGTGAAATCCAGCTGGTAAGCAGCCTGCAAAGGCGTAAGAGCGGAGCGAGAGCAGCATGAGCATGCAAGACACCCTGGCGGATATGTTCACCCGTATCCGCAACGCGCAGATGGCCAAGAAGGCGAAGGTGGATATCCCTTCTTCCACCCAGAAGGTGGCGATTGCCAAGGTTCTGCAGGACGAGGGTTATGTTGCTGGATATCAGGTCGGCGGCGAAGAAGCCAAGCCGGTTCTGACCATCGAGCTGAAGTACTATGAAGGCCGCCCGGTGATCGACACCATCAAGCGGGTCAGTACCCCCGGCCTGCGCGTATACCGCGCGGCGAACGAAATTCCCAAGGTGAAGGGCGGTCTGGGCGTCATGATCGTATCCACCAACCAGGGTTTTATGACGGATCGCGCAGCGCGCAAGGCCAACGTTGGCGGCGAGCTGGTCTGCGAAGTGTCCTGACCGTAGCGGCATAAAGGCTAGGTGCAGAATGTCACGTATTGCGAAGAATCCGGTAAAACTGCCGCAGGGCGTCGAAGTTAAGATCGACGGTCAGCTGGTGGCCATCAAGGGCAGCAAGGGCTCGCTGGAGCACACCCTGCACGAACTGGTGTCAGTTGAAGTGGAAGAGGGCGTGCTGAAAGTACGTCCGGCCGCTGAAAGCCAGGCCGCGTGGGCGCTCGCGGGTACCACCCGCTCGCTGCTGAACAACATTGTGGTCGGTGTTTCTGAAGGTTTTGAGCGCAAGCTCGAGCTGGTCGGTGTAGGCTATCGCGCCCAGGCGCAGGGTAAGGTGCTGAACCTGTCCCTTGGCTTCTCCCATCCGGTGGCCTACGAGATGCCGGAAGGGGTGTCGGTTGAGACCCCGAGCCAGACTGAAATTGTGCTGCGCGGCATCGACAAGCAGCTGATTGGCCAGGTTGCGGCCAACGTCCGCGGTTACCGTCCGCCGGAGCCCTACAAGGGCAAGGGTGTGCGTTACGCCGGTGAGAACGTGCGTCGCAAAGAAGCCAAGAAGAAATAACCGGTGAGACTGAAGTCATGAAAGACAAAAAAGTTGCACGCCAGCGCCGCGCGCTGCGTACCCGGATGAAGATCCGTGAACTGGGTGTGTACCGTCTGTGCGTCCACCGCACTCCGCAACACATCTATGCACAGGTGACCACTGCTGCAGGTGATCAGGTCTTGGCCACTGCCTCGACCCTGGAAAAAGACCTGCGTGGTGCAGCCACCGGCAACGCTGATGCAGCGGTTTCCGTGGGCAAGCTGATCGCTGAGCGCGCCAAGGCCGCCGGCGTGGAGCGGGTTGCATTTGACCGCTCCGGCTTCAAATACCATGGCCGCGTCAAGGCACTGGCCGACGCTGCACGCGAAAACGGGCTTGAATTCTAAGGGTACAGGTTATGGCGAAGGTTGATCCCAACGAAGGTCTGGTGGAAAAGCTGGTTCAAGTGAACCGCGTTGCCAAAGTGGTTAAAGGCGGCCGCATCTTTGCTTTCACCGCCCTGACCGTGGTCGGCGATGGCAAAGGTAAAGTGGGCTTCGGTCGCGGTAAAGCGCGCGAAGTGCCGGCTGCAATCCAGAAAGCTCTGGAAGCAGCGCGCCGTAACATGATCCAAGTGGATCTGTCCGGTACCACCATCCAGCACCCGATCAAGGCAGGCCACGGTGCCTCCAAGGTCTACATGCAGCCGGCCTCTGAAGGTACCGGTGTGATCGCCGGTGGCGCGATGCGTGCCGTGCTGGAAGTTGCGGGCGTGCAGAACGTGCTGGCCAAGTGCTACGGCTCCACCAATCCGGTGAACGTCGTGCGCGCGACTTTCGAAGGTCTGCGGGCCATGTCTTCTGCTGAGCAGGTTGCAGCGAAGCGTGGTAAGACCGTCGAAGAAATTCTGAACTAAGCCTGCATTTGAGCGGAAGCAGAAAAATGGCTGCGAATATGATCAAGGTAACCCTGACCAAGAGCACCAACGGCCGGCTTGAAAAGCACAAGGCCTGCGTGCGGGGCCTCGGCCTGCGTCGTATCGGCCACACCGTTGAAGTGGAAGATACCCCTGCTGTACGTGGCATGATCAACAAAGTCTCGTACATGGTTCAGGTTGAAGGAGAATAACGATGCGCTTGAACGAATTGGCTCCGGCTGAAGGTTCACGTCCGTCCGGCAAGCGTCTCGGTCGTGGTATTGGTAGCGGCTTGGGCAAGACTGCCGGCCGTGGTCACAAAGGTCAGACGTCCCGCTCCGGCGGCACTGTTAAGCCTGGATTTGAAGGCGGTCAAATGCCGCTGCAGCGTCGTCTGCCCAAATTCGGCTTCACCTCCCGTAAGGCCATGACCACCGCTGAGGTGCGTCTGTCCGAACTGGCGAAGGTTGACGGTGATGTGGTGGACCTGGACAGCCTGAAGGCTGCCAACGTGGTTCGTCGTGACATGACCCGCGCGAAGATCGTCCTGAGCGGTGAAATCGGCCGCGCGGTGACTGTCCGCGGTGTGGCGATGACCCGTGGTGCCCGCGAAGCCATTGAACAGGCCGGCGGCAAAGTCGAAGACTGATTAGGCGACTGACATGGCCAAAAACCGTGCACAGACATTGAGCCAGAATACCCCCGACGGGTCCGCCCTGCGGGGACTGTGGCGGCGCATTGGTTTCCTGCTCGGCGCCCTCGTGGTGTTTCGCATTGGCGCGCACATCCCGGTCCCGGGGATCAACCCGGACGCGATGGCGCGCTTGTTTGATAGCAACCGCGAAACTGTTCTGGCCATGTTCAACATGTTCTCCGGTGGTGCACTGGAGCGCATGAGTATTTTTGCGCTGGGGGTGATGCCTTACATCACCGCCTCCATCGTCATCCAGCTGTTGTCCGCGGTGCATCCCACCCTGGAACAATTGCGCAAAGAGGGCGAGCAGGGGCGGCGTAAGCTGACCCAGTACACCCGTTACCTCACTGTCGCGCTGGCTATTATCCAGTCGTTCGGTGTCGCGGCGGGCCTGTACAGCCAGAATGTGGCGTTGTTGCCGGCGGTTCCCACCAGCGCTGATGTGATGTCGTTCTACTTCGTCGCCGTCACGTCCCTGGTTACCGGCAGTGTATTCCTGATGTGGTTGGGTGAGCAGATCACCGAGCGCGGCATTGGCAACGGCATTTCGATGCTGATTTTTGCCGGTATCGTGGCCGGGTTGCCCAGCGCGGTGGCGCAGACCTTCGAAGCCAGTCGGCATGACCAGCTCAATCCGTTGGTCATGTTGCTGGTGATGGTGATTGCGATTGCTGTGGTGTTCGCTGTGGTGTTCTTCGAGCGCGGCCAGCGCCGTATTACGGTGAACTACGCGCGACGCCAGCAGGGGCGCCACGGCTACGGTGCGCCGCAAAGCAGCCACCTGCCGCTGAAAGTGAATATGGCGGGCGTAATCCCGGCTATTTTTGCCAGCTCCATCCTGCTGTTCCCGGCCTCCATCAGTCAGTGGTTTGCTGGCGAGTCCGACAGCTGGTGGGCAAGCAGCATGCGGGTCGTGACCGATGCCCTGAACCCGGGCTCGCCGCTGTACCTGTTGCTGTTCACCTTGGGCATCGTGTTCTTCTGTTACTTCTACGCGGCGTTGATGTTCAACCCGAAAGACGTGGCCGAGAACTTGAAGAAATCCGGCGCATACGTACCGGGGATTCGGCCGGGTGAGCAGACTGCACGCTACATCGACACCGTGATGGGCCGTCTGACCCTGATCGGGGCAGCCTACATGAGCGCGGTGTGTTTGCTGCCGCTGTTCCTGCAGGGCATGTGGAACGTCCCCTTCCAGTTGGGTGGTACGTCCCTGCTGATCGTAGTGGTGGTGGTCATGGACTTCTGGGCCCAGGTTAACGCCCAACTGATGTCCACCCAGTACGAAAAGCTGATGAAGAAAGCGAATCTGAAAGGCTATGGCGGCACCGGCCTGGTGCGCTAAAGCGTCGTAGCAAGCGTAGTCACAGCGAGGCAAAGCAATGAAGGTCCAGGCTTCTGTTAAAAAAGTGTGCCGTAACTGCAAAATCGTCCGCCGCAAAGGGCGGGTGATGGTGATCTGCAGCGCCGAGCCACGCCACAAGCAGCGTCAGGGCTGATCGATTTTTCGATCTCACCGACGTTAAGTTGAAAAATTGCCGGCCCGGCTGTACTATGCGGCCCCTTTTGAGGCCCGGGTCAGCCAGGCCGGCATGAAATATTGCGTTAAGCGGAGAAATTTGGATGGCCCGTATTGCAGGCGTCAACATCCCGGATAACAAGCACACTGTCATCTCGTTGACCTATGTCTACGGGATCGGTCGCACCACGGCGCAGAAAATCTGCGAGGCCGTGGGTGTTGCGCCCACCACCAAAGTGCGCGAACTCAGCGAAGAGCAGCTCGATCTGATCCGGGGCGAAGTGGCCAAGTTCACCGTAGAAGGTGATCTGCGCCGTGAAGTGAGCATGAACATCAAGCGTTTGATGGACATGGGGTGCTACCGCGGCATTCGCCACCGCCGCAGCCTGCCGCTGCGTGGCCAGCGCACCAAGACCAACGCTCGCACCCGTAAAGGGCCGCGCAAGCCGATCCGCAAGTAAACTCTGATTCGGGCTAAGACATGGCAAAGTCAAAGAAAGACAGCGGCGTTCGTCGCAAGAAGGTGAGTCGGACGGTTGCGGACGGCATCGCGCACGTGCACGCATCCTTCAACAACACCATCATCACCATCTCTGACCGTCAGGGGAACGTGTTGTCCTGGGCCACTTCCGGTGGTGCAGGCTTCCGCGGCTCGCGCAAGAGCACCCCGTTCGCGGCGCAGGTTGCAGCGGAGAACGCTGGCAACGCGGCCAAGGACTACGGTTTGAAGAACCTGGAAGTGCGGGTCAAAGGCCCGGGTCCGGGTCGTGAGTCCTCCGTGCGTGCTCTGAACGCATGTGGCTACAAGATCACCAGTATTTCAGACGTTACCCCGATTCCGCATAACGGCTGCCGTCCGGCCAAGAAACGTCGTGTGTAACGGGAGATAGAGCGAAGATGGCACGATACATTGGTCCCAAATGCAAACTGTCCCGTCGTGAAGGTACCGACCTCTTCCTGAAGAGTGGTATCCGTCCGCTGGACTCCAAGTGCAAAGCTGAGCAGGCTCCGGGTCAGGCAGCTGCCTCCCGTCGCCAGAGCCGCCTGTCAGACTACGGCGTGCAGCTGCGTGAGAAGCAGAAAGTACGTCGTATGTACGGCGTGCTGGAAAAGCAATTCCGCAGCTACTACAAAAAAGCGGCCCGTTCCAAAGGCGCCACCGGCGAAGTGCTGCTGCAGCTGCTGGAAGGCCGTCTCGACAACGTGGTGTACCGCATGGGCTTTGGCGCTACCCGCGCAGAAGCACGCCAGCTGGTTAGCCACCGTGCAATCACCGTGAACGGCCAGTCCGTGAACATCGCATCCTTCCAGGTGCGTCCGGGTGATGTCGTGGCAGTGCGCGAAAAGTCCAAAAACCAGCTCCGCGTGAAGAGCGCAATGGAACTGGCCCAGCAGCGTGGCTTTATGACCTGGCTGGAAGTGGACGAAAGCAAGTTCGAGGGTACTTACAAGGCCATGCCGGAGCGCATTGACCTGCCGGCAGAGATCAACGAAAACTTGATCGTCGAGCTGTACTCCAAGTAAGCATAGCCTGAGGGAGCCCCATGACCGCAGTGAACGACTTTCTCACGCCCCGCTCGATCGCGATCAGCACGATCAGCCCGACTCACGCGAAGGTTGTGCTGGAGCCGCTCGAGCGCGGTTTTGGCCACACCTTGGGCACCGCGCTGCGCCGTATTCTGCTCTCCAGCATGCACGGTGCTGCCATCACCGAAGTCGAAATCGACGGTGTGCAGCACGAGTACTCGTCTGTGGAAGGTGTTCAGGAAGATGTGATCAACATCCTCCTGAACCTGAAGGGCGTTGCCCTGCGCATGAACGAGCGCGATGAAGTGACGCTGGAGCTCGGTAAGAAAGGCCCCGGTGTAGTGACGGCCGGCGACATTCAGCGCGACCACAGCGTTGAAATTGTCAACCCGGACCACGTTATCTGCACCATCACCGGCGACACCGACCTGCGTATGAAACTGCGGGTCACCCGTGGCCGCGGTTACGTGGCGGCAGATGCCCGCCTCGGTGACGACGATGAAACTCGTGGCATTGGCCGCCTGCAGCTGGATGCCAGCTACAGCCCGGTACTGCGAGTGTCCTATGTGGTGGAAGCCGCTCGTGTAGAGCAGCGCACCAACTTGGACAAACTGGTGATCGATCTGGAAACAAACGGGACCATCGACCCGGAAGATGCAATCCGTTCCGCTGCGACCATCCTCCAACAGCAGATCGCCGTATTTGTCGATCTGGAGCAGGATCGCAAGCCGGAGCCGAAGCAGGAGCGCGAAGAAGTTGATCCGATCCTGCTGCGTCCGGTGGATGATCTGGAGCTGACGGTCCGGTCTGCCAATTGCCTCAAGGCGGAGAACATCTACTACATCGGTGATCTGGTACAGCGCACCGAAGTAGAGCTGCTGAAGACGCCGAACCTGGGCAAGAAGTCGCTCACCGAAATCAAAGACGTACTTGCTTCCAAGGGCTTGTCCCTGGGCATGCGTCTGGAGAGCTGGCCGCCGGCAAGCCTGCGCGACGACGAACGTCTGAGCCACAAGCTGCGCTGATCGGTTAACGTCATTTACACTGCAGTTGAAAAGGGCGTCGTGAGACGCCCCGAATCTTAAGGAACCGGAATCATGCGTCATCGCAAGAGTGGTAGAAAATTCAACCGGAACAGCGCCCATCGCCAGGCCATGTTCCGCAACATGGCGGTGTCGCTGATTGAACACGGCGCCATCAAGACCACGCTGCCGAAAGCCAAAGAGCTGCGCGGCGTGATTGAGCCGTTGATTACCCTGGCCAAGGTCGACTCTGTCGCCAACCGCCGTCTGGCGTTTTCCCGTACCCGCTCCAAGGAAGCCGTGGGCATCCTGTTCAATGAGCTGGGTCCGCGTTACCAAGCGCGTCCGGGTGGTTACACCCGCGTGCTGAAGATGGGCTTCCGCGCTGGCGACAATGCTCCGATGGCTTTCATGGAGCTGGTTGAGCGTCCGCAAGAGGCCGCTGCAGACGCAGAGTGATCTGCTTTTGCATGCTGTAAAAAAGTGCGAGCCAAGTGCTCGCATTTTTTTTGCCTGTCATAAAGTGCCGTCCGGTAGGCATCGCCGGGGCGTTGATGAATAATGTTCAGCATGGCGTTCGCAGCCTGTGCCCAAGCCCAAAGGAGGACTTTACTTTCCGGGCTCAAAGGTGCAGAGTGCCGCGGCGTCAAGCGGTGCAACCCCTATCGAAAGGCCGGCAACGGCACGCTCTGAACAGGCGCTGATGGGGGTTGGGGCCGACGGATGTGCAGGGGAGAGAGTAACGTTCCGACCGCCAAGTGGCGGCTTTTTCGTATTCCCCGCGAGGCGAGCTGCTCCGCCTGCACGGCCCAATCGGGCCGCCGCGCATCCGGTGTCCGCCGGGTTGCCTGATCCAGCCCGGTGTCCTGAACCAGTCAGTAACCGGGGTATCCATTGATGTCCGAAGCCGTCTCCATCTGGCCGTTTGTGGTCTTCCTGCTCGGCATTGCTGCCATGTGCGCCTTCATGCTCGGCGTCTCGTCCCTGCTCGGGGGCAAAGCTTGGGGCCGCGCCAAGAACCTTCCCTTTGAGTCCGGTGCTGAATCCTTCGGTGATGCCCGACTGCGCTTTTCCGCCAAATTCTACTTGGTCGCCATGTTGTTCGTGATTTTCGACGTGGAGGCTCTTTATCTGTTTGCCTGGGCGACTGCCGTCCGCGAAGCCGGCTGGGCCGGTTTCATTGAAGTGACCCTGTTCGTGGCCTTCCTGTTGGTGGGCCTGATTTATCTGGTGCGCATCGGTGCGCTGGATTGGGCTCCGCGTCCGCGCTCTGAGCGCCGGGCTTCCGACCAGCAGGAATAAGGGAGACGACTGATGCAGTACAAACTGACCCGCATCGACCCGAACGCTGCCAATGACCAGTACCCCATCGGCGAGACCTCCATTGTGAGCGACCCGGTGGAAGAGCAGGTTCACCGCAACATCTATCTCGGCAAGCTCCAGGACGTGCTGCACAACAGCGTCAACTGGGGCCGCAAGAACTCACTGTGGCCGTACAACTTCGGTCTGTCTTGCTGCTACGTGGAAATGACCACCGCGTTCACTGCGCCTCACGACGTGGCGCGCTTCGGTGCGGAAGTGATCCGCGCCAGCCCTCGTCAGGCGGACTTCATGGTCATCGCCGGTACTTGCTTCATCAAAATGGCGCCGGTGATTCAGCGCTTGTACGAGCAGATGCTGGAACCGAAATGGGTGATTTCCATGGGTTCCTGTGCCAACTCCGGCGGTATGTACGACATCTATTCGGTGGTGCAGGGTGTCGACAAGTTTCTGCCGGTGGATGTTTACATCCCAGGTTGCCCGCCGCGTCCGGAAGCCTTCCTGCAAGGCCTGCAGCTGCTGCAGGAATCGATCGGCAAAGAACGCCGGCCGTTGTCCTGGGTAGTGGGCGACCAAGGCGTGTACCGGGCTGAGATGCCGGCCCAACGCGAAGAGCGTCGCGAAGAGCGCATCAAGGTGACCAACCTGCGTACCCCCGACCAAGTCTGAGGCCGGGCTTTTCCATCGCAGGTTTTTTTGCGCGTGAGCGCACCTGATCAATCGCTGGTGAACATGAACATGAGCACACCCGGTGCAACCTCTGTGCCGCCGTACAAGGCGGACGACCAGGACATCGTCGTCGAGCTGCAGCAACGGTTCGGCGCCGCCCTTCTCGCGGTGCAACCCACCCGCACCGGTATGCCGGTGATCTGGGTCGGACGTGACCAGGTCAAACAGGTGCTGCAGGCCCTGCGCCAGATGCCGCGCCCTTATGTGATGCTGTACGACCTGAGCGCCACCGATGAGCGCTTGCGCACCCATCGCGAAGGTCTGCCGGCGGCTGACTTCAGCGTGTTCTACCATCTGATGTCGCTGGAGCGAAACAGCGACGTGATGATCAAGGTGCCGCTGGCCGACAACGACCTGTCGCTGCCGTCGGTCACCGGTGTGTACAGCAATGCCAACTGGTACGAGCGCGAAGTCTACGACCTGTTCGGCATCCACTTCAGTGGCCACCCGCACTTGAGCCGCATCATGATGCCGTCCACTTGGGAGGGGCATCCGCTGCGCAAGGACTACCCGGCGCGCGCCACCGAGTTCGATCCGTTTGCGCTGAGTGCCGCCAAGCAGGATATGGAGCAGGAGGCGATGCGTTTCAACCCCGAGGATTGGGGCATGAAGCGTGGCGCCGAACATGAAGACTTCATGTTCCTCAACCTCGGCCCCAACCACCCGTCGGCGCACGGTGCGTTCCGCATCATCCTGCAGCTGGACGGTGAAGAGATCGTCGACTGCGTGCCCGAGATCGGCTACCACCACCGCGGTGCCGAGAAGATGGGCGAGCGCCAGTCCTGGCATTCCTACATTCCCTACACCGACCGCATCGACTACCTCGGTGGGGTGATGAACAACTTGCCGTACGTGCTGTCGGTGGAGAAACTGGCCGGCATCGAGGTGCCGGACCGGGTGAAGTTCATCCGCGTGATGATGGCTGAGTTCTTCCGCATCACCAGCCACTTGCTGTTCCTCGGCACCTACATCCAAGACGTCGGCGCGATGACGCCAGTGTTCTTCACCTTCACCGACCGCCAACGTGCCTACACCGTGATCGAGGCCATCACCGGCTTCCGTCTGCATCCGGCCTGGTACCGCATCGGTGGCGTCGCCCACGACCTGCCGAATGGCTGGGATCGTCTGGTGCGTGACTTCGTCAACTGGCTGCCCAAGCGCCTCGACGAGTACGAAAAGGCGGCGATGAAGAACAGCATCCTTAAGGGCCGTACGGTGGGCGTGGCCCAGTACAACACCCGCGAGGCGTTGGAGTGGGGTGTGACCGGCCCGGGTCTGCGCGCTACCGGTCTCGACTTCGACCTGCGTAAGGCGCGTCCGTACTCCGGCTACGAGCACTTCGATTTTGAAGTGCCGCTCGGCCACCGTGGTGACGCTTACGATCGCGGCATGATTCGTGTCGAAGAGATGCGCCAGTCGATCCGCATCATTGAGCAGTGCCTCAACAACATGCCGGAAGGGCCGTACAAGGCGGACCATCCGTTGACCACGCCGCCGCCGAAAGAGCGCACGCTGCAGCACATTGAAACCCTGATTACCCACTTCTTGCAGGTGTCTTGGGGGCCGGTGCTGCCCGCTAACGAATCATTCCAGATGATCGAGGCGACCAAGGGTATCAACAGTTACTACCTGACCAGCGATGGCTCCACCATGAGCTACCGCACGCGCATCCGCACGCCGAGCTTTGCCCATTTGCAGCAAATCCCGGCGGTGATCCGCGGCGCCATGATTCCGGACCTGATCGCTTACTTGGGTTCCATCGATTTCGTCATGGCCGACGTGGACCGTTGAGGAGAGCACCATGAGCAACACCCTGATTTACTCCGACGGCTACCGGCTCAGCGACGCCGAGCGGGCGGCCATCACCACCGAGATGCAGCACTACGAAGATCCGCGCGCGGCGTCCATCGAAGCGCTGAAAATCGTGCAATCCCATCACGGCTGGGTGCCGGACGCGGCGATTTACCAGATCGCCGACATCCTTGGTATTCCCGCGGCAGACGTGGAAGGCGTGGCGACCTTCTACAGCCAGATCTTCCGCCAGCCGGTGGGCCGCCACATCGTGCGCGTGTGCGACAGCATGGTGTGCTTCATTGGCGGTCACGAATCGGTACTGAGCGCGATTTCGGCGCAGCTCGGCATCGGCCTAGGCGAAACCACCGCTGACGGCCGTTTTACGCTGCTGCCGGTGTGCTGTCTCGGCAACTGCGACAAAGCGCCGGCGTTGATGATCGACGATGACACCTACGGCAACCTGAGCGTCGAGGCGGTGCCGCAACTGTTGGAGAAATACGCATGACTCTGACGTCTTTTGGTCCCCTCAACAGCATTGCCAAGGCGGAGGAAACCCACCCGCTGACCTGGCGGCTGCGCGAAGATGGCGCGCCGATTTGGCTGGAGGAGTACCGCAGCAAGAACGGCTACCAAGCACTGGCCAAGGCGCTGCGTGATTTCGCCACCGACGACATCGTTGAGCAGGTGAAAGCTGCCGGCCTCAAAGGCCGTGGCGGCGCCGGCTTCCCCACCGGGGTGAAGTGGAGCCTGATGCCCAAGGATGAGTCGCTCAACATCCGCTACCTGCTGTGCAACGCGGACGAGATGGAGCCGAATACATGGAAGGACCGCATGATCATGGAGCAGCAGCCGCACCTGCTGATCGAGGGCATGATCATCAGCGCGCGCGCACTGAAGGCCTACCGCGGTTACATCTTCCTGCGTGGCGAGTACGTCGACGCGGCGCGCAACCTGCGCCAGGCGATTGAAGAAGCCAAGGCAGCTGGCCTGCTCGGCAACAACATTCTTGGAAGCGGTTTTGATTTCGAGCTGTTCGTGCACACCGGCGCTGGCCGCTACATCTGTGGTGAAGAAACCGCACTGATCAATTCGCTGGAAGGCCGCCGCGCCAATCCGCGTGCCAAGCCGCCGTTCCCGGCAGCGGTGGGGGTGTGGGGCAAGCCCACCTGCGTCAACAACGTGGAAACCCTGTCCAACGTGCCGGCCATCATCCAGCACGGTGTGGAGTGGTACCAAGGCCTTTGCCTGCCCGGCTCGGAAGACCACGGCACCAAGCTGATGGGCTTTTCCGGCAAGGTGAAGAATCCGGGCATCTGGGAGTTGCCGCTGGGCATCACCGCCCGTGAGCTGCTGGAAGACTACGCCGGGGGCCTGAAAGACGGCTTCACCCTGAAAGCCTGGCAGCCCGGTGGCGCCGGCACCGGCTTCCTGCTGCCGGAACACCTGGACGCGCAAATGTACTCTGGCGGCATCGGCAAGGTTGGCACCCGTATGGGGACCGCGCTGGCGATGGCGGTGGACCACACCGTGAGCATGGTGTCGCTGCTGCGCAACATGGAAGAGTTCTTCGCCCGCGAGTCCTGCGGCTGGTGCACGCCGTGCCGTGATGCGCTGCCTTGGAGTGTGAAAGTGCTGCGCGCACTGGAGCACGGTGAAGGGCAGGAGGGCGACCTCGAACTGCTGGAAACCATTGTCCGTAATGCCGGCCCCGGAAAAACCTTCTGCGCCCACGCGCCGGGGGCGGTGGAGCCGCTGGGCAGTGCGCTCAAGTACTTCCGTGACGAGTTCCAGGCCGGCATCGCGTCGGTGGCTGGGGCGCCCGCTGCGGCGCCGCAAGCGCTGGGTGTGTGATCCGATTTCTTTTCCCACCGCCTGGCGGTGATGAGGCAAGAAGACGTTATGGCCACGATCCATATTGATGGCAAGCAATACGAGGTGGACGGCGCAGACAACCTGCTGCAAGCCTGTCTGTCGCTGGGGCTGGATGTGCCCTATTTCTGCTGGCACCCGGCACTGGGTTCGGTGGGCGCGTGCCGCGCCTGCGCGGTGAAGCAATTCGCCGACGAGAACGACACCCGCGGCCGCTTGGTGATGTCCTGCATGACCCCGGCTGCGCAAAGCGCATGGGTGTCGATCGCCGATGACGAGGCGGTGGCATTCCGCAAGAGCGTGGTGGAGCTGATCATGACCAACCACCCGCACGACTGTCCGGTGTGCGAGGAAGGCGGCCACTGCCATTTGCAGGACATGACGGTGATGACGGCACACAGCGTGCGCCGCTACCGCTTCAGCAAGCGTACCCACCAGAACCAAGAGCTCGGGCCTTTCATTGGCCATGAGATGAACCGCTGTATCGCCTGTTACCGCTGCGTGCGCTACTACCAGGATTACGCCGGTGGCACCGACCTCGGCGTTTACGGTGCCAACAGCAACCTGTACTTCGGCCGCGTCGAAGACGGCACCCTGGAAAGCGAGTTCTCCGGCAACCTCACCGAGGTGTGCCCGACCGGTGTGTTCACCGACAAGACCCACTCCGAGCGCTACAACCGCAAGTGGGACATGCAGTTCGCACCGAGCATCTGCCAGGGCTGCGCCAGCGGCTGCAACATCAGCCCGGGCGAGCGCTATGGTGAACTGCGCCGGGTTGAGAACCGCTACAACGGCGACGTGAACCAATACTTCCTGTGCGACCGTGGTCGCTTCGGTTATGGCTACGTTAACCGCGACGACCGTCCGCGCCAGCCGACCCTGCGCGGTGGTGCCACGCTCGGCCTCGACCAGGCGGTACATGCTGCGGTGGAGCGCCTGCGCGGCAAAACCGTGATCGGCATCGGTTCGCCACGGGCCAGCATCGAAAGCAACTTTGCTTTGCAGCAGATGGTTGGCGCAGAGAACTTCTACTACGGCATCGCCGCCGATGAACTGCGCTGCCAACAGCTGGCGGTGCAGATCCTGCGTGACGGTGCGCTGCCCACGCCGACGCTGCGTGAAGTAGAGCAGCACGATGCCGTGCTGGTGCTCGGTGAAGACCTGACCCAGACCGCTGCGCGTGTGGCGCTGGCCGTGCGCCAGTCGGTCAAGGGCGCTGCCGTGGACATCGCCGCCGGTCACCGCATCGCCGAGTGGGATGCGGCGGCGGTCAAGAACGTGGCCCAGCACGCCCGCCATCCGCTGTTCATTGCCGCGCCGCGCGCCACCCGCCTCGACGACGTGGCGGCCGGCAGCTTCCGTGGTGACGCGGCGGCCATCGCTCGTCTCGGCCACGCCGTGGCCCACCTGCTCGACCCATCCGCGCCGGCGGTTGCCGACTTGGATGACGCCACCCGCGCTCAAGCGGAGCAGATTGCCAAGGCATTGAAAGGCGCCAAGCGCCCGCTGCTGATCTCCGGCGTGTCGCTGAATTCCGAAGCGGTGCTGCAAGCGGCCGCCAACATCGGTCGTGCGCTGAAAGCGGCCGGCGTGGACGGCTCGGCGCTGATGGTCCAGGCGGAAGCCAACAGCTACGGGCTGACGCTGCTGACCGCTGACCAAGCGGCCCAGCGCGATGTGTCGCTGGATGCGGCGCTGACCCGCAGCGACGCCCAGGCGGCGGTGGTGCTGGAGAATGACCTGTTCCGCCGGTTGCCGGCGGCGCGCCTCAACCCGTTGCTGGAGCAGCTGTCCAGCCTGGTGTTGCTCGACCATCAGATGCACGCCACCTCGCTGTCGGCAGACATGGTGCTGTCAGCGGCCAGTTTTGCCGAAGGTGATGGCACTCTGGTCAGCCTGGAAGGCCGCGCGCAACGCTTCTTCCAAGTATTCGACCCGTCCTACTACCGCCCGCAGGACGTGATCAAGGAATCCTGGCGCTGGCTGCACGCGATCGACTGCATGCTGCAGGGCCGTGAGGTGGACTGGACTCAGCTCGACCAAGTGACCCGTGCCTGTGCAGCCAGCCAGCCGTTGCTGGCGGCGATCCCGGATGCTGCGCCGGGTGCTGACCTGCGCATCAAGGGCTTGCGCATTGCCCGTGAACCGCACCGTTATTCCGGTCGCACCTCCATGCGCGCCAACATTTCGGTGCACGAGCCACGCATGCCGCAAGACATTGACAGCGCGCTGGCGTTCTCGATGGAGGGCTACAGCGGCACTCAGGAGCCGCGCCAACTGGTGCCGTTCGCGTGGGCGCCAGGCTGGAACTCGCCGTCGGCGTGGAACAAGTTCCAAGACGAAGTCGGCGGCCACTTGAAAGCCGGTGATCCGGGTGTGCGCCTGACCTCGGCGCCGAGCGGAGCGCTGGGCTACTTTGCCGCGCCGGCTGCCGAGCAGGGCGCCGGGCTGGCAGTGGTGCGTTTGCACCATCTGTTCGGCAGCGACGAGAACAGTGCCCGCGCCACGCCGATCCAGGCGCGTATGGAGCAGCCCTATGTGGCGCTGTCTCCGGCCACCGCTGCGGCGGCCGGCGTGCAGGACGCGGCGTTCGTACAACTGGACGTGGCCGGCGAGCGCGTGGTGTTGCCGCTGCGCCAGGATGACACGCTGGCGGCCGATGTAGTGGGTCTGCCGGTGGGCTTCCCGGGTGTACCGCTGCTGGCGGCCCAGGCCCGAGTGACCGAGATCAAGGGGGTGCGCCCATGACGGATTGGCTGTCTCCGGAAGCGTTGGCGCTTCTGATCCATATCCTCAAAGCGGTGGTGATCTTGCTGGCGGTGGTGATCGCCGGTGCGCTGCTGAGCTTCATCGAGCGGCGCCTGCTGGCGCTGTGGCAAGACCGTTACGGCCCCAACCGGGTCGGTCCGTTCGGCATGTTCCAGCTGGTGGCGGACATGCTGAAGATGTTCTTCAAAGAGGACTGGACGCCGCCGTTCGCTGACAAGCTGATCTTCACCTTGGCGCCGATCGTGGCCATGAGTGCGCTGCTGGCGGCGTTTGCCATCATTCCGGTCACGCCGACCTGGTGGGTGGCGGACCTGCATATCGGCATCCTGTTCTTCATGGCGATGGCCGGACTCGGTGTTTATGCGGTGCTGTTCGCCGGCTGGTCGTCGAACAACAAATACGCGCTGCTGGGGGCCATGCGTGCCTCGGCCCAGACCGTGTCCTACGAAGTGTTCTTGGGCATTGCCTTGCTTGGCATCGTCGCCCAGGTCGGTTCGTTCAACATGATCGACATCGTTAATTACCAGGCCGACCACCTGTGGTTCATCATTCCGCAGTTCTTCGGTTTCGTGACCTTCTTCATCGCCGGTGTAGCGGTGACCCACCGTCACCCGTTCGACCAACCGGAAGCCGAGCAAGAACTGGCCGACGGCTACCACGTGGAATATGCCGGCATGAAATGGGGCATGTTCTTCGTCGGTGAGTACATCGGTGTGGTACTGGTGTCGGCGCTGATGGCGGTGCTGTTCTTCGGTGGCTGGCACGGTCCGTTCGGTTGGCTGCCACAGATCCCGCTGGTGTGGTTCGCCCTCAAAACCGGCTTCTTCATCATGATCTTCATCCTGTTGCGCGCCAGCTTGCCGCGGCCGCGCTATGACCAGGTGATGTCGTTCGGCTGGAAATTCTGCCTGCCGCTGACCTTGATCAACCTGCTGGTGACCGGCGCCGTGGTGTTGGCCACCGCGCCGGCCGTGAACTGACGAGGAACCTGCCCATGTTCAGATATCTTGCCAACGTGGTGCACGGCGCCTGGACCCAGGTGCGCAGCCTGCTGATGGTGTTCTCCCACGCATTCCGCAAACGCGACACGCTGCAGTACCCGGAAGAGCCGGTGTATCTGCCGCCGCGTTATCGCGGCCGTATCGTGCTGACCCGCGACCCAGACGGTGATGAGCGTTGCGTGGCCTGCAACCTGTGTGCGGTGGCATGCCCGGTGGGCTGTATCGCGCTACAGAAAGCCGAACGCGAAGACGGTCGCTGGTACCCGGAGTTCTTCCGCATCAACTTCTCACGCTGCATCTTCTGCGGCCTGTGTGAAGAAGCCTGCCCGACCACCGCGATCCAACTGACGCCGGACTTCGAAATGGGCGAATTCAAACGCCAGGATCTGGTGTACGAAAAAGAGGACCTGCTGATCAGCGGCCCCGGCAAGAACCCGGAGTACAACTTCTACCGGGTAGCGGGCATGGCGATCCAGGACAAGCCCAAGGGCGCCGCCGAGAACGAGGCGGAACCGGTCAGCGTCAAGTCGCTGCTGCCGTAAGGAGGAGAACCATGGCATTTGTGTTCTATTCCGCCGCGCTGATTGCAGTGCTGGCCACCCTGCGGGTGATTACCCACACCGAGCCGGTGCGCGCGCTGCTGTATTTCGTGGTGTCGCTGATGGCGGTGGCGGTGTGTTTGTTCAGTCTCGGGGCGCCGTTGGCGGGCGCGCTGGAAATCATCGTCTACGCCGGCGCCATCATGGTGCTGTTCGTATTCGTGGTGATGATGCTCAACCTCGGCCCGGCGACGCGGGAGCGCGAGCGCAAGTGGCTCAGCCCCGGCGCCTGGGTCGGGCCAGCGATCCTCGCCGCCATTTTGCTGCTGGAACTGCTCTACATGCTGTTCTCGGCACCGTCGCTGGGCATGGTTTCTGGTGACCTGATCGGCGCCAAGGAAGTCGGTGTGGCGCTCTATGGCCCCTACCTGCTGATGGTGGAACTGGCTTCCATGCTGCTGCTGGCCGCCCTGGTCGGCGCGTGGCACATGGGCCGTTCTGACAGCCAGCTGCCGGCGGCGATCCGGGCGTTCAAACAGAAGGAGCAGGGTAAATGATCCCCCTCGAACACGGTCTGGCCCTGTCGGCCATTCTGTTCAGCCTCGGCATGGCCGGCCTGATGATGCGCCGCAACGTGTTGTTCGTGCTGCTGAGCCTGGAAGTGATGATGAACGCGGTGGCGCTGGCATTTGTGGTGGGCGGCGCCCACTGGATGCAGCCGGACGGGCAGGTGATGTTCATCCTGACGCTGACGCTGGCGGCGGCGGAAGCCACCATCGGGCTGGCGATCCTGCTGCAGCTGTACCGGCGCTTCAACAGCATTGATGTGGACACAGCGAGCGAGATGCGCGGATGAACCTCCTTCCTCTGACCATACTGTTGCCGCTGATCGGCTTTGTACTGCTGGCCTTCTCCCGTGGCCGGCTGTCTGAGAACACCGCCGCCACGCTGGGCGTGGGCAGCGTTTTCCTGGCCGCGCTCAGCGCTGCTTGGGTGATCGCTGACTTCCTCGCCAGTGGTGGGCAGCCGGTGTCTATTACCTTGTGGCAGTGGATGACAGTGGGCCGTTTCGACCCGTCGTTCACGCTCTATCTGGACGGCCTTGCGGTCACCATGCTCGGCGTGGTCACCGGCGTTGGCTTCCTGATTCACCTGTTTGCGTCGTGGTACATGCGCGGTGAAGAAGGGTATTCACGCTTCTTCGCCTACACCAACCTGTTCGTGGCGGCGATGCTGTGCCTGGTGCTGGCGGACAACCTGCTGTTCCTGTATCTCGGCTGGGAAGGCGTGGGGCTGTGCTCCTACCTGCTGATCGGCTTCTACTTCCGTGATCCGAACAACGGCGCGGCGGCGCTGAAGGCGTTCATTGTCACCCGCGTCGGTGACGTGTTCCTCGCCATTGGCCTGCTGATTCTCTACACCCAGCTCGGCACCTTGAATATCCAAGAGCTGCTGGTGCTGGCGCCGCAGAAATTCGCTGAGGGCGATCTGTGGATCAACTTGGCCACGCTGATGCTGCTGGGCGGCGCGGTGGGCAAATCAGCCCAGCTGCCGCTGCAAACCTGGCTGGCGGACGCGATGGCCGGCCCGACCCCGGTGTCGGCGTTGATCCACGCTGCCACCATGGTTACTGCCGGTGTCTACCTGATTGCGCGCACCTACGGCCTTTACTTACTGGCGCCGGAAGTGCTGCATTTGGTGGGCGTGATCGGTGCTGTAACACTAGTCATGGCAGGCTTTGCCGCACTGGTGCAGACCGACATCAAGCGGGTGCTGGCGTACTCGACCATGAGCCAGATCGGTTACATGTTCTTGGCGCTCGGCGTACAGGCTTGGGATGCCGCGGTGTTCCACCTGATGACCCACGCGTTCTTCAAGGCGCTATTGTTCCTGGCGTCCGGCGCGGTGATCCTCGGCTGCCACCACGAACAGAATATCTTCCGCATGGGTGGCCTGTGGAAACGCCTGCCGGTGGCCTACGCCTCGTTCTTGATCGGTGGCGCGGCGCTGGCGGCCCTGCCGTTCATTACCGCTGGCTTCTATTCCAAAGATGAAATCCTTTGGGAGGCCTTTGCGGCCGGCCAGAGCGGACTGCTGTATGCCGGTCTGTTCGGTGCCTTCCTGACCTCGATCTATACCTTCCGCCTGATCATGCTGGTGTTCCATGGACCGGCCCAGGGCGAGGCCCAGCCGGGCCGTGGTGTCAGCCACACGCTGCCGCTGGTGGTGCTCATGGTGCTGTCCACTGGCCTCGGCGCCATGATCATCCCGCCGCTGGCCGGGGTGCTGCCGGAAAGCATCGGCCACGCCGGGGGGCCGGAGAAATTGCAGATCGAGCTGGCTTCCATCGCGTTGGCGCTGTCCGGTGTGGTGTTGGCGCTGGTGCTGTGGAGTGGCCGTCGCCGTCAGGCGGTGGCGAGTGTGGCGGCGACCGGCGGTGGCCGGGCGTTGTCCGCCCTCTGGGGCAGTGGCTGGGGCTTCGATGTGTTGTATGACGCCCTGTTTGTGAAGCCTTATCTGCTGCTGACCCGCTTGCTGAAAAGCGATCCGGTGGATCAGCTGCTCGGTCTGATACCGGGTGTGGTGCGGCTCGGCAATCGCCTGGCCGTGTCGTGGGAAACCGGCTATCTGCGCTGGTACGCCGTGACCTTGGCCGGCGGCATGGTGCTGGTTCTGGGCGCCCTTCTGGTGTTGGGCTGAGGCCCCTGTGAGAGGATCTGACGACTCATGATGTTGCCTTGGCTGATTCTGATTCCCTTCATCGCCGGCCTGCTGTGCTGGCAGATGGAGAAAGTAAATACCCTCGCTACCCGATGGGTGGCGCTGCTGTCGATGCTGTTGCTGCTGGGTCTGAGCCTGTACCTGTGGGCCACCGGTGACTACAGCTTGGCGCCGATGCCAGGGGCTGCGCCCCAGTTCGCCCAGGAATTCCACTGGGATTGGATCCCGCGCCTGGGTATCAGCGTGCACCTCGGGCTGGATGGCTTGTCGCTGCTGATGATTGCACTGACCGGTTTGCTCGGTGTGCTGTCGGTGGTGTGTTCCTGGAATGAAATCCAGCACCGCGTGGGCTTCTTCCACCTCAACCTGCTGTGGGTGATCGGTGGCGTGGCCGGCGTGTTCCTGGCGCTGGACCTGTTCCTGTTCTTCTTCTTCTGGGAAATGATGCTGGTGCCGATGTATTTCCTCATCGCACTGTGGGGCCACAAGAGCTCCGCCGGCAAATCCCGTATCACTGCGGCCACCAAGTTCTTCATTTACACCCAGGCCAGCGGCCTGATCATGCTGGTGGCGATCCTCGGGTTGGTGTTCGTGCACTATCAGAGCACCGGGGTGCTGACGTTCTTCTACGGCGACCTGCTGAACACGCCGATGTCGAGTGCCATGCAGTGGCTGCTGATGCTGGGCTTCTTCATCGCCTTCGCAGTGAAATTCCCGGTGGTGCCGCTGCACTCTTGGCTGCCGGATGCTCACGCCCAAGCGCCCACCGCCGGCTCGGTGGACTTGGCCGGTATCCTGCTCAAAACCGCGGCCTATGGTCTGCTGCGCTTCGGCATTCCGCTGTTCCCGGAAGCCTCGGCGGAGTTTGCGCCGGTGGCCATGGGACTGGGTGTGCTGGCCATCGTGTACGGTGCGCTGATCTCGTTCGCGCAGACCGACATCAAGCGTCTGATTGCCTATTCCAGCGTGTCGCACATGGGCTTCGTGCTGATCGCCTTGTACAGCGCCAGCTACACCGCACTGCAAGGGGCGGTGGTGCAGATGGTGGCCCACGGACTGTCGGCGTCGGCGCTGTTCATTCTCTGCGGCCAGCTCTACGAGCGTCTGAAAACCCGTGACATGCGCCAGATGGGCGGCCTGTGGGCACGGTTGCCGTTCCTGCCGGCGCTGAGCTTGTTCTTCGCAGCGGCTGCACTGGGGCTGCCCGGTACCGGTAACTTCATCGGCGAATTCCTGATCCTGATCGGTACCTTCGGCACCTGGCCGTGGGTGGCGGTGCTGGCGACCAGCGGTCTGGTGCTGGGCTCGGTCTACGCATTGATCATGATCCAGCGTGCCTACTTTGGCGCGCCGAAATCCGACCAGCCGCTGGCGGCACCGAGCCACCGCGAGCTGTACATGATCCTGGGTCTGGCGGCGCTGCTGGTGGGCGTTGGTCTGTACCCGCAACCGGTGCTCGACCTGTCCGAACCCGCCATGCGCGGTGTGCAGCAATGGCTGATGGAAGGCGTGGCGCAACTTGGCCGCGTACGGTAAGGGTGAGAAGCCATGAATCTGACGACTGAACATTTTATTGCACTGCTGCCATTGCTGATCACCGCCGGCACGTTGATGGCGGCGATGCTCGGCATCGCTTGGAAACGCTGCCACCGCATGACCTTCCTGATCACCGTGGTGGGGCTGAACTTGGCGCTGCTGTCGCTGTATCCGGTGCTGAAAGTGGCACCGCTGGAGGTCACCCCGCTGATGACGGTGGACCGGCTGGCGGTGATGATGATGGCGCTGGTGCTGGTGGCCGGCTTGGCCGTGGCCACGCTGGCGCGCGCCTACCTCGGTCACCAAGAAGGGGAAGGTTACCCGGCTAACCGGGAAGAAATGTACCTGCTGGTGCTGCTGTCGGTGGCTGGCGCATTGGTGCTGGTGAGCACGCGCCACTTGGCTGGCATGTTCATTGGCTTGGAACTGATGTCGATGCCGCTGTACGGCATGATCGGCTACGCCTTCTTCCAACGCCGTTCACTGGAAGCCGCGCTCAAGTACTTGGTGCTGTCCGGCGCCGGCAGCGCTGCGCTGCTGTTTGGCACCGCGTTGTTGTATGCCGAAGCCGGCAGCTTGGCGTTTTCCGACCTTGCGCTGCTTGATGGCGGCTCACACTTTGCCCAGTTGGCCCTCGGTCTGATGGTGGTCGGCTTCGCCTTCAAGCTGTCGCTGGCGCCATTCCATCTGTGGACCCCGGACGTATACGAAGGCGCGCCGGCGCCGGTGGCGACCTTCCTCGCCACGGTCGGCAAAGTGGCGGTGTTCACCGTCATGCTGCGTCTGTTCATGGAACTGCCGGTGGTGAACGAAGGCTGGCTGAAGCCGATGCTGATGGTGCTGGCGGGGCTGTCGATTTTGGTCGGCAACCTGTTGGCGCTGCAGCAAAGCAACATCAAGCGACTGCTCGGTTACTCCTCGGTGGCGCACTTCGGTTACCTGCTGCTGGTGGTGTTCCCGGGTAACGTCGAGTCGGTGGAAGCGGCGGTGGTGTACATGGCCACTTACCTGTTCACCAGCGTGGCGGTGTTCGGCGTGGTGACCTTAATGTCGAGCCCGTTCGGTGGCCGCGACAGCGATGCGCTGTACGAATACCGCGGTCTGTTCTGGCGCCGCCCTTGGCTTACCGCGGTGATGACGGTGGGCATGCTGTCGCTGGCGGGTATTCCGCTCACCGCCGGTTTCATTGGCAAGTTCTACCTGATCGCAGTGGGTGTTGGTGCTCAGCTGTGGTGGCTGATTGGGTTGCTGATCGTCGGCTCCGCCATTGGCCTGTACTACTACCTGCGAGTGATGACCACGCTGTTCCTGCTGGAAGGCCGCATGATTCGTCGCCAACCGCCGCTCAATTGGGAACAGCAGGCTGGCGGCATCATGCTGCTGCTGGCCGCCGCCCTGGTGATTGTGCTCGGGGTCTATCCGCAGCCGCTGCTGGTGCTGGCACAGGCCGCGTCGCTGTAATCGCTGTGGCTGCCTCCACTCACCGGCGCCGTAAGGCGCCGGTGTTGTTTCCGGCGTCTGAAAACTGACGACGCCATCGCTCCAGTATTTTTGTTGAAGGCCTACTGCCCATGGTTGCTGATCGTCACGGTGCCACGGCTACCGCATTGTGGGTGTCGCTGCTGTGCAGTGCTGCCGCTGGCACGCTCGGCGTCATTGTGTTGCATCACTGGGTGGGCCATGACGGCTTGGCACCTTGGGAGTTTATTGCGGTGTTGGCGCAAGTGATGCTGTATGCGTGGATGGGCATCTGGCTCAGCGTCCGTCACCGCCTAGCCTATTGGCGCTTCATGCTGTTGGTGGCCGCCGAAACCGGTTTGGCGCTGCTGCGACAGCAGGGGCTACCGCCTTGTGCGATCACGGTGCTGCAAGGGCTGCTGTTGACGGCGCTGTGCATCTGGCTGAACCGCACCGGCGATGTGGGGCTGGCGTTGTGGCTGGGCCTGGCGAGCCAACTGTTGCTGTTGCGGGGCGCGGTGTTCAGTACCGAGCAATGCACCGCGGCGGCCTACCTGGCCGGCAGCAGTGCGGTGGCGGTGGGGCTGGCGGTCGGGTTACGCCGTCCGACGCCGAGCTGAGCGAGGAACGTGGCAGCGGCCAATAAAAAAGGCACCTGCGGTAAGCAGGTGCCTGAGTGATGCAGCGGCGGGCGGTCAGCCCGCCACCGGGGTCAGTAACCCAGTGCCAGACCGTCGCCGCGCGGGTCGGCACCGCCTTCATACTGGCCGTCCGCGTGGATGCGGATCGCTTGGGCATGGCCCAAGGTGCCGTCCCAGCCGGCCGCCATTTTCACCGGATGGCCACGCAGCCGCAGTTCGCGAATCACTTCCTCTGGAATGCGTGACTCCAGCATCAGGTCGCGCGATACCGTGCCCCAGGTGCGGCCCATCAGCCAGCGCGGTGCTTCAATCGCCTGCTGCACGTTGAAACCGAAGTCGAGGATACGGGTCAGCATTGCCGCCTGAGTTTGCGGCTGGCCTTCGCCGCCCATGGTGCCGTAGGCCAGCACCGGTTTGCCGTCTTTCAGCAGCATCGCCGGAATGATGGTGTGGAAAGTGCGTTTGCCCGGCTCCAGCGTGTTCGGGTGGGCCGCATCCAGCGCGAAGAACGAGCCCCTATTTTGCATGATGACGCCGGTGTTGCCGGCGATCACTGCCGCGCCGAAGTCGTGGTAGATCGACTGGATGTTGGACACCGTCAGGCCGTCGCTGTCCACCGCGCAGAAGTACACCGTATCGCCGTCGGGGATCTGGCGGCGGGCGTCGTCACCGAAGCGAATGCCCGGTTCGATGCGGCCATCGGCCAGCGCCTGCTCCGGCTGGATCAGCTTCAGCCGTTCACGGGCGTAATCTGCTGACAGCAGCGTGTCGAGCGGAATGTCCACGTGGGCCGGGTCGGTCAGCCACTCGTCACGGTCAGCGAACGAGACTTTGATGGCCTCCACTAGATGGTGGTAATAGTCGGCGCTGTTTGGGCCCCAACTTTTCACATCCGACTGCTCCAGCAGATTCAGGATCTGGATCGCGGCAAAGCCCTGGGTGGACGGCGGCAGCTGGTAAACCTGGTGACCGCGGTAGGAACCGGAAATCGGCTCCACCCACTGGGCTTTGAACGAAGCAAAGTCCTCATAGCGCAGCGGCGAGCCCATGGCTTCCAGGGCGCGGCCCATTTCTTTGGCGATGGGGCCTTCATAGAAACCATCACGAGCGCCGTGCTCGGCCAAATACTCGAAGGTATCAGCCAGCTCTTTCTGTACCAGCAAGGTGCCTTCACGCTGAGGTTTGCCGCTGGGCAGGAAGATGCGCGCCATGTCGGCGTTGGCATTGAGAATCGCCTCGTCGGTCACTAGCCAATCGGCCAGTGAACGGGTGATCGCCATGCCGTTGCGGGCGTAGTCGATGGCATCGGCAAACAGCTCTTTCCATGCCAGCTTGCCGTAACGCTCGTGGGCCAGTCGCCAGCCGTCCACCACGCCGGGCGTGGTCAGGGCGGCCAGTGCGCCGCGCATGGGAATCTGCTCGGTGTGGCCCAACTCACGGTAGTAGTCACGGGTCGCCAGCGCTGCCGCTGGACCACTGGCATCGATAGCTTCCACGTTATGGGCGGCACCGCCGGCAATCAGCAGGAAGGCGTCACCGCCGAGGCCCGCCATGTGCGGGTAGACCACACACAAGGTGGCGCTGATGGCGATGGCGGCGTCCACCGCGCTACCGCCCCGGCGCAGGATGTCCTGGCCGGTGGCAGAAGCCAAGTAATGCGGCGTGCTGACCATGCCGCGCGAAGCGATGACCGCGGGGCGGCCGGTTCTGGGGCCATTGGCACTGATCATTTGTCGATTCCTTTTCCAGTCACACTGCCTGTTCTTCAAACGCTGCGCTTGGGCGGAAATAAAAGGCGCTGAACAGGGGGAATTGCTGCTGCGATGTTGATCGCAATCACGCCCAGCAATGAGTAGAAGCGTTCATCGTTCACCGCGCCGTGGCTTACCAGTGGCAGCGAGATCATGAACAACACGAGCGAGACACTCAGATACGAGAGTCTGTTTTGTAGAATGCGCTTAATCACAAGACGTCTCCGGTCTCAGAAATACAGGGAAAACAGCACCGTCATCACGCCGGTGAGGACGAAGGCTGCCAGCGTCCACGGCAGCGTTTTACGCAAGATCGCGCCTTCCTGGCCGTTGATGTTGGCGGTACTGGCGCCCATCACCACGTTGGCGGGGGCGATGGCGTTGCCGATCGCACCGCCGGCACTCTGGGCGGCCAGAATGGTGGTCGGCGGCAGGCCTTTGGCTTTAGCCAGCTCCACCTGCAACTCCGAGAAAATGACCTGTGATGAGGTGCTGCTGGAAGTCATGAAGGCGCCCAACAAGCCGATGCCGTTGGCGAGGAACGCGAACACGTAGGTCGGCGCAATGGCGGCGACACCCAGCGCCAACATGGCGTTCTGACCGGAGTGTTTCATCACCGAGGCCAGCACCAGGAAGGCGACGATCGGCACCGAGGCTGGCACCGCCGAGGCCACCAGCCCCTGCAAAATGCCGGCCGGCTGCTTGCCACTGCGGGCGGTCCACTGGCGGAAGAAGTCCTTGCGCCGGAACAGAACCCACGTTACCAGCGCGGTCACGGTGATGGTGGCGCCTGGATGGTTGAGGAAATGCAGCGGTGCGTACAGCTCTGCTGCCGCCAAACCGCCGCCGGCAGCAGACTGCAGCGCCGGGAACAGGAAACCGAATGACGGCCCGTGCAGGAATGCACGCAGGGGATCAATCAGCGAGGTGGCCAGTGCCAACACCGTCAACAGGGCGTAGGGGAAGAACGCCATGCCCATGCCCATCGGTGCGGCCGTCGACTGCGCTTCCACATGCGCGTCGCCGAGCATGGCGGGGCGGTCGGTGATGCTCAGATCCGGCTCGCGGTACCGGCGCCAGCGTGACAGCGGGTACAGCGCCAACATCGCGAGGGCGGCCGGCAGGAAGGCGGCCAGAATCGGGTCGATGTAGACCACCAGGAACTGGCCGATGGCGTGGATGCTGGCAATGATCAATACCAGTGGCAGACCGGCTTTCACCGCCGCCCAGCGACCATACATGTAGGCCACGGTGAAGCCGCCGAAAAATGCCTGGATGCTGATCAGCGCGGCCGCTTGCAGGCCCATAGACAGCTCGCTGGCGGGGTCGAAATCCACTACCGCCAACGTTGCCAGCCAGCCAACACCAAGGGTGCCGAAGAACTTGGCCCAGATGTGGGCAATGATCGGAATCGCCACGGCGTAGATCGGCTTCATGCCGAAGGCCACCAGCAGTGGCGCCACCACCGCGATCGGGGTGCCGAAACCGTCGATGCCTTGCAGGAACGAGGTGAACACCCAGCCCAGCGCGACCACCACGAACAGCTCGTTACGGGACAGCTTGGCAATGCCTTGGCGCAACGCGTCATAGCCGCCGGACTGATTCATCACCTGGTACAGCAACAGCGCCGGCCACACCACGTAGAGAATTGGCAGCGCATCCCAAACGCCCTTAGCACCGGACACTGACAGCGCGCGCAGACTCATGTCAAAAACGAAAATGGCCACTCCGACCGAGATGAAGATCCCAGTGGCTCCCGCCTGCTGGGCGGTCCAGTTCATTTGGACCATTAAAATAAGTAGGGCAATGATAGGAAGCGCTGAAAAAATCCAGCTCATCAGGTCTAGCTCTAAAGACACGCAGCCTCCCGGTTGGGCACACATGATTGATGGGGCTCGCCCATGGTGCCATCGACCGTGAAAACGGTGTTGATATGGGTCAATGCAGGTTTACGCCAAAAATGTCCTCGCTGTTTTTTGTTCTTTTTATATCAGTAGGTTGTTTGGCAATGTGTGGGGCTAACTGCCGGAATAGTGGGCCATGCTCGGTGCTTTTTTTTTGCGTGAAGGAAAGCCAATACGGGCCGGTGTTTCGCATCTCAAAAAATTATTTTTTGCGGTCATTGCTGGGCGCCAAACGAGAGGGCGGCTGCTTTTGTTTGGTTTTGGGGATTGCAGTGAGCGAGCGTGGTTAACATTCGGCAGCAATCGGCGGCTCACGCAGGAAAAGTGGCGGGGGGATTGGAGCGGTAGAGGGAAAAATGCACGACTAGGCCGCCCCAGCATCGACAGTGTCAGATTCTGGGGCGGCAGGTTGTTACAGCAGCGGTTTTAGGAAACGCGCGGTATGACTGCCGGCCACTTCGGCCACTTGTTCCGGCGTGCCCTCGGCAATGATCTGCCCGCCGCCATCACCGCCTTCCGGCCCTAGATCAACGATCCAGTCGGCGGTCTTGATGACATCCAAGTTGTGTTCGATCACCAAAATACTGTTGCCCTGGTCGCGCAGCCTGAACAACACGCCAAGCAGCTGCTGGATGTCGTGGAAGTGCAGCCCGGTGGTGGGCTCATCGAGGATGTACAGCGTGCGGCCGGTGTCGCGCTTGGACAGCTCTTTGGCCAGCTTGACCCGCTGTGCTTCGCCACCGGACAGCGTAGTGGCGGCCTGGCCGAGAGTAATGTAACTCAAGCCCACATCGATCAGCGTCTGCAGCTTGCGCGCCAGCGCCGGTACCGCATCGAAGAACTCGCGCGCCACTTCCACGGTCATGTCGAGCACATCGTGGATGCTTTTACCCTTGTAGAGGATCTCCAAGGTCTCGCGGTTATAGCGTTTGCCGGCGCACACTTCGCAGGGCACATAGATGTCCGGTAGGAAGTGCATTTCCACCTTGATCACGCCGTCGCCTTGGCAGGCCTCACAACGGCCGCCGCGCACGTTGAAACTGAAACGCCCCGGCTTGTAACCGCGTGCGCGCGCTTCTTGAGTGCCGGCGAACAATTCGCGGATCGGTGTAAACAGGCCGGTGTAGGTGGCCGGGTTGGAGCGCGGTGTGCGGCCAATCGGCGACTGGTCAATGTCGATCACCTTGTCGAAATGATCGAGCCCGTCGAGCTGGTCGTAACTGGCGGGTTTAAGGCTGGTGGCACCGTTCAGGCGTGTTGCCGCCAGCGGATAGAGCGTGCTGTTGATCAGCGTCGATTTGCCGGAACCGGAAACCCCGGTGACGCAAGTAAACAGCCCCACCGGCACCCGCAGGGTAGCGTCTTTGAGGTTGTTGCCGCGCGCACCGGACAGCGTCAACCACTGCTCCCCGGGTTGGTGGCGCTGCGCCGGCACGGCAATTGCCTTGCGCCCGGACAGGTAATCGCCGGTGATCGACGCCGGGTTAGCCGCTACTTCTTCGGCGGTGCCCTGGGCCACCACTTGGCCGCCGTGCACGCCGGCGCCAGGGCCGATGTCGACCAGGTAATCAGCGCTACGGATAGCGTCCTCGTCGTGCTCCACCACGATCACGGTGTTGCCCAGGTCGCGCAGGCGTACCAGCGTGTTCAGCAGGCGTTCATTGTCGCGTTGGTGCAGGCCGATGGATGGTTCATCGAGCACATACATTACCCCCACCAAGCCAGCGCCGATCTGGGAGGCGAGGCGGATGCGCTGTGCTTCGCCGCCGGACAGCGTGTCGGCGTTGCGCGCCAGCGACAGGTAATCGAGGCCGACGTTGACCAGAAACTGCAACCGTTCGCGGATTTCCTTGAGGATCTTGGCGGCGATTTCGCCACGATGGCCGGCCAGCGCCAACTGACCGAAATAGGCTGCCGCACGACCCACCGGCAGGCTTACCAGGTCTGGCAGGGAACGGTTATCAATGAACACATGGCGCGCGGATTCGCGTAGCCGCGATCCATCGCAGGCCGGGCAAGCCGATGTGCTAAGGAAACCCGCTAGGTCTTCACGGACCGACTCAGACTCGGTTTCACGATAGCGCCGTTCCATATTCGGCAGGATGCCTTCGAAAGGATGTTTGCGGGCCACCACATCGCCGCGATCGTTGAGGTAGCGGAACTCCACTTCTTCGCGACCGGTGCCCTGCAGGATTTTCTTGCGCACCGCGGCTGGCAGCTCGCTGAACGGGGTATCCAGGTCAAAGCCGAAATGGCTGGCAAGAGCACCCAGCATCTGGAAGTAGTACACGTGGCGGCGGTCCCAGCCACGGATGGCGCCCTGCGACAGCGATAGCGAGTCATCGGTCACCACCTTGTCGGCATCGAAGAACTGCTGCACGCCGAGGCCGTCGCAGGTGGGGCAAGCACCGGCCGGGTTGTTGAACGAGAACAGCCGTGGCTCCAGCTCCGGAATGCTGTAACCACAATGGGGGCAGGCGAAGCGCGCGGAGAACACCAGCTCCTCGCCATCACCTTCCATCGGTGCCACCAGGGCGATGCCGTCGGCCAGCTCGAGTGCGGTTTCGAACGATTCCGCCAGTCGGTTTTGTAGGTCAGCGCGTACCTTAAAGCGGTCGATCACCACTTCAATGCTGTGCTTCTTTTTCTTGTCCAGCGCCGGTACATCATCCAGGTCAATCACCAGACCATTGACGCGGGCACGGACGAAACCCTGCGCTCGCAGCTGGTCGAGCAGGTGCAAGTGCTCACCTTTCTTGTCACGCACCACCGGCGCCAGCAGCATCAGCTTGCTGCCCTCCGGCAGCGCCAGCACCTGATCCACCATCTGACTGACGGTTTGCGCGGTCAGCGGCACCTGGTGCTCGGGGCAGCGCGGCTCACCGGCGCGGGCAAACAGCAGCCGCAGGTAATCGTAGATCTCGGTGATGGTGCCAACGGTGGAGCGCGGGTTATGGCTGGTGGATTTCTGCTCGATCGAAATCGCCGGCGACAGACCCTCGATATGGTCCACATCCGGTTTTTCCATCATCGACAAGAACTGCCGCGCGTAGGTCGACAGCGACTCCACATAGCGCCGCTGGCCTTCCGCGTACAGAGTGTCGAACGCCAACGACGACTTGCCCGAGCCGGATAGCCCGGTGATCACCACCAGCTTGTCGCGAGGCAGATCGAGGTCAATGTTCTTGAGGTTATGGGTGCGTGCGCCGCGAACCAGGATGGTGTCCATGGGAAACAGTACTACTGGCCAAAATGACAGCAGAGTATAGGCCCATTGTCAGAGCACCGCTATTGGACTGGTACGAGATCGGTATGGCGGAGAGTAAAAAGATGGCAAGGCCACGGGACAGTGCCCGTGGCCGTCGCGCTCAGAGGTTCTCTTGCGCCCAGTTCACCGCCTGCAGGCGGTTGGAGGCGTTGATCTTCTTAAAGATGTTGTAAATGTGGGTCTTGATGGTGTGCGGGCTCAGGTTCAGCGTCTCGGCGATATCCGAGTTCTTGGCGCCGGTGGCCATCACTTTCAACACTTCCACTTCCCGTTCGGTGAGCGCCACTTCGCTGCGCGAGAAGGTCTTGTTGAATGCGCGGCTGCGCATCAAGTATTGCTGCAGCACTTTGCGCGGCAGCCACAGCTCACCCTCGAACATGGCGCGGATGCCGCGCAGCAGCAGGTCCTGCGGGCAGTCATGCAAGAAGCCGCCGTTGACCATCGGCAGCCCGGCCAGCCGCGACAGCGAGCCTTCGTCATCGACGTTGAACACGGCGATAAACAGATCGGCGTCCACGGTGGGGTCAATGCTCAGCAAGTGGCTGATGGTGTCGTTAATGTCGACGGTGTTGTAGTCCACCAGCACCAGCGCCTGCTCGGCCTGGGCCAGATGGGCCGGCGTCAGATCCTGGATATTGCGGATGCTAATCGCGTGCACGTCCTGCTTGCTCAGGAACTCTGTCAGCAGGGAATTCTGCAGCTGCTGCCCGCCTGTAACGTATACCTGGTGACCATTACTGTTGGAATTCATCGGTCGATCCCTGTGTAAAAGCCATGCCCTGGGGCCTCGTCAGTCACTACGCCAAGGTGCAGCGCTACCGGGGTAGATAAGGAACGAACCGTGCGAGGTCGGGGAGCGGTCGTGCCGGAGCGCCGGAGCTTGAATCGCCTGAAGGGCGCCTGGGCGAGCTACGAAGAAAAACTGACGCGCACAATCTAGCACCAGTTCTGCCGGGGTTCAATTTGCTTGGTCACCGGCGCGATACCTTTCCTGCTACACTGCGCCCCTTTCCGCCGGCGCTTTTTCGACCCAGAGAATCCATGCCCGATACTGCTTCCCGCACCGCACTGGCCCGCAATGAGCGGCGCGTCACCGGCATCCTGGCCGCCATCTTCGGTCTGCGTATGTTCGGGCTGTTTATGATCCTGCCAGTGTTCACCGTGCTCGGTGCTGAGCTGGACGGCGCTACCCCGTTGTTGATGGGCGTAGCGATCGGTGCTTATGGCCTGCTGCAGGCATTGTTCCAGGTGCCGTTCGGCATGTTGTCCGACCGCTACGGACGCCGAGTACTGATGGTGGTGGGGCTGTTGGTGTTTGCCGCCGGCGGTGTGATCGCAGCCAGTGCCGACAGTATCTATGGCGTCATTGCCGGGCGTGCCGTGCAGGGCGCCGGCGCGGTGGCAGCGGTGATCATGGCGCTGCTGGCGGATGTGGTCTCAGAGCAACAGCGTACTCGCGCAATGGCCATTGTCGGTATGACGGTGGGCAGTGCATTCATAGTGGCGCTCATCATCGGCCCGGCGCTGGCCGCCTGGCTCGGTCTGTCGGGCCTATTTTGGCTGGCGACCGGGCTGGCGCTGGTGGGCTTATTGATGACGTTGTTGTGGTTGCCGGAGCCGCAACTGCGTAGCCGCGAAGCCCAGCTGCCGTGGCGGACGCGGGTGGCGGGCGTAGTGCGCGATCCGCTATTGGCGCGCATGAATCTCGGCATTTTCATCTTGCATGCAGTGCTAATGGCCACCTTTGTGACGGTGCCGGGTTTACTGCAGCAGCAATTGCCATTGGCGCAGCACAGCGTGCTCTACCTAGTGGTGTTCATTGCCAGCCTGCTGGTGATGGTGCCGCTGATGATTCGTGGTGAACGGCGTGGGCTACGCGGCGCCAAGCTGGTGGCGATCGTGCTGCTGCTGGCAGCGCAGTTGCTACTGGCGCTCGGGCATAAACAGCTGTGGCTGCTGACGGTGGCGCTGTGGCTATTCTTTGCTGGCTTCAATTTGCTGGAAGCCCTGCTGCCATCGCTGGTCGGGCGGGTGGCTCCGGTTGGCACCCGCGGCACGGCCATGGGGCTGTATTCCACCTTGCAGTTTTTGGGGGTGTTTGCTGGCGCCGCGTTGGGCGGTTGGCTGTTGCAATACCAAGGTGCCGGCGCGGTATTCTGGGCCGCTGCGATGCTGTTAGTACCGTGGCTGCTGGCGGCATTGACCATGCCACCGCTGCGACGGCTGGAAAGCCGCTCACTGCCATTGCCGCCAGCGGCTGCGCTGGCTGGCTGGAGCGAACGGGTGCTGGCGGTGCCCGGGGTGCTGGAAGCAGTGGTGTTCGCCGAGTCCGGGGTGGCGATGATCAAGATTGACCCGGCAGAAATTGACGAGGCCGCGCTCGACGCTGCGGCCGCACAACTGAACTGACCCGATGGAGTAAGTAGCGATGGCACGTGGCATCAACAAAGTGATCCTGATCGGTAACCTGGGCCAGGACCCGGAAACCCGCTTCATGCCCAGCGGGGGTGCTGTCACCAACGTGAGCTTGGCCACCAGTGAAAGCTGGAAGGACAAGAATAGCGGGCAGATGCAGGAGCGTACCGAATGGCACCGGGTGGTGTTCTTCAATCGCTTGGCCGAGATCGCCGGTGAGTACCTGAAGAAAGGCAGCAAGGTGTACATCGAAGGCTCACTGCGCACCCGCAAGTGGCAGGGGCAAGATGGCCAAGACCGCTACACCACCGAGATCGTTGCCAGCGAAATGCAGATGCTGGACGGCCGCGGTGACGGCGGTGGCGGCTTTGGCGGCCAGGGCGGCGGTCAGAACCAAGGCGGTTATGGCGGCGCTGATGCCGGCGGCTTCGGTGGCAACCAAGGTGGTGGCTTTGGCGGCAATCAGGGTGGCGGTTTCGGCGGCAACCCAGGTGGCGCTCAGCAGGGCGGTGGTTTCGGTGGCAACCAAGGCGGCGGCTTCGGCGGCGGTCAGGGCCAAGCCAATCAGAACCGTGGTGGCCAACAGCAGTCTGGTCAGCAGCAGGGTGGCAACGGCAACCGTGGCGGTTTCTCTGCACCGGTGGATGACTTCGACGACGATATCCCGTTCTGAGCGGAGAGATGACCATGCCCCGCGCACGGATCCTGATCCTGGTGTTTGTGGTGTCGCTGCTGGTGTTCGGTCTGTGGCGGTTGCCGGCGGCGCCGGTTTTAGCACAGCTCGACGGCGTGCAGATCGATGGCCAACCACTGCAGCTCGAGCGGGTTCAAGGCCGCATCTGGGACGGCAAGGCGCAGTGGGCTTGGGCGGATCAGCAGGGTCACTTCGGGTGGGCGCTGGCTTGGCGCGGGTTGCGGCCTGGCGCCAACCTGGTGCTGACTAGCGCTGCCGGCAGCCTGCGTGGTTGGGCGACTGGCACGCCGAGCCGAGTGACACTGGAAGAGGTGCGCGTTGACGTGGCGCTGGCGCCATTGTCGCGCGGCCTTGGAGTGGGCCAGGCTGAAGGCGAGGTGCTCGGTCTGCTGTCACGGGTGAGTTGGCAGCGCTCGGGTCTGTTGCAGGTGGACGGGGTCCTCCATTACGGTGGTGGCTCGGTGCGTTGGCAGGGGGGAGGCGCCGAAGCGCCGCCGCTGGAAGCTCGGTTGTTCAACGAAGGCGAGGTGGCGCGTATGGTTACCACCGCCCCGGATGGTGCCACCGTCGCCGATGCCCAAGTTAAGGATGGCTTGGCACAGGTGCGGGTTTACCGCGTCTGGCCCCGTTTGCTGGGGGTCAGCCAAGGCGGCAGCGATGAGGATGTGGTATTCGAAGTCAGCCAACCTCTGGTACCGTCTGGCGGGCAGTCTTGAGCCGCCGATGAACTTGCTAGGCGGTTCAGGCTCATAGCAGTGCAGGGAAGCGGCGCAGGGAGCGCGCAGGTTGCGTTTTTTTGTCCCCAGCCGTCACGACATTGGAACATCTGGCAATAATAATGAGCATCCAGGCCAGAACCTGGGTGAAGCAGGCAGTCGGGACAGTGCATGATCCTTAATCTTCAACCTCCCCACATTGAACGCTTGGCGGCGTTGGCACGCGTGCTGCTGGCCGTGCTGCTCACGGTCTGGTTGGCGTCGGTGCTGGTGAACACGTTCTGGCTGGCATTCTCCGGGCCACAGGACGTGCCGGATGCCGACCCGTCCCAGCGCCGGCTGCAAGCAGTAGCGCAACGCGATCTGGGTTCGCTGGCGCTGACCCAGGTAGAAGCTTGGCGCTTCTTCGGCGTGCCCCCGGAAGCCCCGGAGCAACGCGTGGTGGACGCCCCCGATACCAGCCTGCGGCTAGAGTTGGTGGGCCTGTTCATGCATTCCGATCCGGCGCGCGCCAGCGCCATCATTGCTGAGCAGGGCCGCGACGCGATGCTGTATCGGCCCGGCGACAAAATCCCCGGCAACGCTGAACTCAACGAAGTGCTGGGCGACCGCGTGATCCTGCGCCGCCAGGGGCGGCTGGAAGCGCTGCGGCTGAAAGAGCTGACGCTCGGCGCCGGTGTGGTGGCGGGTCGCACCCCGTCACGGGCGCCGGACCCTGCCCCACCGGCCACGGCGGAAAACACCGTGCCGGATGGTGACCCGGCTCAGCAACGCGCCATGATCATCGAACAACTGGGCCTTGAGCCGGTCACTGAAGGGGCGGCGGAAGGGTACCGCATCCAGCCCAGTGCTTCGGCGTCGGTGCTGGCCAGCGTCGGCCTGCGCCCTGGCGACCAGATTCTCACCGTTAACGGGCATGCCCTGGGTGAAGAGCAGGGGGACTTGAATGCCATGCAGGACGCCATGGCAGCCGGGTCCGCTTCCATCGAAGTGCAGCGCGGCTCACGGCGCTTCACCGTCAACTATCCGCCCTGAGCTGAAGGCGAAGACCCATGAAAGTCATCCATACCAGTTTGGCCGTTCTTTGCTGTGCAGCCGGTGCGCTGACACTGGCACTGCCGGTGCAGGCGCAGAATCCGGCAACGCCGGTGGTCAGTGACAATGCGGAAAAAACCTGGACGGTGAACATCCGCAACGCTGACATTCAGGCATTTGTCGGCCAGGTGGCCGACATGACCGGCAAGAATTTTGTCGTTGACCCGCGCGTGCGGGCCCGCGATGTGACGGTGATTTCGCGCCAGCAGCTGACCTCGTCCGAGGTCTATGAGCTGTTCCTAGCGGTGCTACAGGTGCACGGTTACGCGGCGGTGCCGTCCGGTGAGATCATCAAGATCGTGCCGAACACCACCGCTAAACAGGGCAGCCTGCCGTTAAACCAAGACGCCAATATCAGCGGTGAGGAGCTGATCACGCGAGTGATCAGCATCGACAACTCGCCGGCGGAAGAGCTGGTGCCGGTACTGCGACCGCTGGTGCCGCAGTACGGCCATTTGGCGGCGGTGAGTTCCGCCAACGCGCTGATCATCAGCGATCACGCCGACAACATTCGTCGCATGGAAGCCATCATTTCCCACCTCGATGGTTCCGAAGCTGAAGAAATCCAGATCATCCCGCTGCGTAACGCCTGGGTGGGTGACGTGGTGAAGCTGATTGAAACGCTGACGCCGCAGCAGGCGCCGGCGCAGGGTGCCGCCGCCCGCCGAGGTGCGCCGCGCGAAGGCCGCATTAGCGTGATTGCTGATGAACGCACGAACCGCCTGATCATCAAGGGTGACAGCGTGATGCGCCGCCGGGTGGCGGAACTGGTGCGTGATTTGGATGTGCCGCCGTCGCGCACCGGCTCGGCGCAGGTACTGCGGCTGAACTACGCCGACGCCGAAGCGCTGGCAGAATTGCTCAACAACTTTGCCGACGCCACCGTGAAGGCGGAGGGCAGCGACAAGGCCACGGCCAACCCCAACTCCAATGTGTCGATCCAGGCTGACACTTCGCTCAACGCGCTGGTGATCCGGGCTGAGCCGGCGATGATGGACGATCTGGCCAGTGTAGTGCGCCAGCTCGACGTGCGCCGCGCGCAGGTGCTGATCGAAGCGGCAATTGTGGAAGTGTCCGGCAACAAAGGCCTAGACCTGGCGGTGCAGTGGGCAGTGGGTGGTTCCAACTCGATGGTGGGCGGCTCCAACTTCAATGATGCTGGCCTGTCGCTCAACGATATTCTCGGTTATGCGGTGTCGGGAAGTGTTACCACCACGCTGCCCAGTGGCGCGGTGATTGGCGGCGGTGAAACCGATTCTAAGGGCAACCTGCGTTGGGGCGGGCTGCTGACGGCACTGGCTACCAGCAGTAATGTGAACCTGCTGTCCACGCCCAGCATCCTGACGCTGGACAACCAAGAAGCGACCTTCATCGTCGGCCAGAACGTGCCGTTTGTGACCGGCACCAGCACCAACACCGGCTCTGGTATCAACAACCCGTTCCAGACCATCCAGCGGGAAGACGTGGGTATCACCCTGACGGTAACGCCGACGCTGGCGGGTGATGGCACCGTGAAGTTGCAGTTGGAGCAAGAAGCGTCGTCAGTGCAGGCGTCGGTGGATGGCGTGAACTCGGTCGACTTGATCACCAACAAGCGCTCAATCAAGACCACAGTGTTGGCGGATGACGGCCAGACCATCGTGCTGGGCGGTTTGATTCAGGACGACGTACGCCGGGTGACCAGCAAGGTGCCGTTGCTAGGCGATATCCCACTGCTGGGCGCGCTGTTCCGTTCCACCAGCGACAAAGTGGAAAAGCGCAACCTGATTGTGTTCCTGCGCCCCACCATTTTGCAGGACAGTGGCCGCTTGGTGGCGCTCACCCGCGAGCGCTACATGGGCATCACCGCACTGCAATTCAGTGTGAACCGGCGTGGCGAGTTGGAGCGGGTGGTCAGCCAGCCACTGCCGAAGGATGTGGAAACGCTGTTTACCGGTCGCACCGATGTGCCAGCGGAGCTGCGCGAGTATCTGGAGCGCGGCCGATCGCTGGAAGCCGTGCCGCTGGCGGATCGTGCCTCACGCTGACGTGCGTTTGCGTTTGACCCATGAAAAAGCCCGCTTAATGCGGGCTTTTTCATGGGCAGAGTCTGTCAACGCTGGTTGCGCAACTCCTGTAAGGAGTCGAGCACTTGGCGGGTGCGCGTCAAACGGTTCTGCAGCCCCTCGTGCTCCGCGTTGAGCGGCTGGATGCCGAGCCAGATGTGGTAGGCGCGTTGGTATTCGCCGCGGGCATAGAGCGCATCACCAGTGGCTAGATCGCGGTCGAAGCGGGTTTGTCCAAGCATGCGCAGGGTGTCGGCTTCGGCGCTCAGCAGTTCGCCAGCGTTGGCGTCGCGGATAAATTGCTTGGCCGCGACCCAGTCGGCCACGTCTTGGCTGTTCTGGAAGCGGGCAATGCGTGAGCGGGCTTGCTCCACCAAGGCCTGGCCGCGCTGGCGCTGACTGGATTGCTGCGCCTGCTGTAACCGCTGGCGGGCCTGCTCCAGCAAGGGGTGGCGCTCCAGGCTGTGATCGAGCCGGGCAGCGGCTTGCAGTGCATTGCGCGCGGCCAACCACTGGCCCAGTCCAGCAAACTCATCGCCCAGTGCCAGCAGTCGTTCGACCACATAAGTTTGACGCGCGAGCAGGGCCGCCACTTCCGAGCGAGTGGTGGGGTCGGAGGCCAGCGCCAGTTCGCGCAGTCGGCTGTCCTGCTGGGCAAACCACTCCGCTTCGGCGATGTAAACGCGGCTGCGCACCGGATCGAGCCGTTCCCGCTCCTGTTGCGCCAACCGTGCGCGCTCGGCTTTCAGACGGTTGCTGCTTGGCCACTGCTGCAGCGCTTGGTCGAGGCTGTCGAGCGCTTGGTGCCAGTTATTGAGCGCTGCGGCGTCCGCGGCGGCCTGCAGCGCGTTCCGCTCCAGCTGTGAGATGCGTTGTTCGACGCTGGCGTCGCGTTCCAGCCACAGCGCGCTCTGGTCGCGACGGCGGCTGGCCAGGTCGTGGGCTTGCACCAGGTCGCCGCTGGCTTCGGCGCGCTCGAACGCGCGTGTGGCGCGGCCGTCGGCGGTGAGCACCTGGCAGCCGGCCGCGGACAGCATGGCCGCCATGGCCAGTGCAGACAGGGTGATACGCCGCATTGAAACTCCTTGGTTTACACGCTGCGCAAGGGGGGCCGCTGCGCCGGTGGCGGAGGGCCCTGCTCGAGAAAGAATTGGGTGATGCGCTGGGTCATCTGGTTTTCGCTGCTGCCGTGCACACCGTCCACACGGTGGGTGACCACCGCCGTGCTCTTGCCGCGCACTGGCACCGAGCCGGCAAGGCTGCAGCGGGTGCGCGAGGCAACATTGGTGTCCTGCACCAGGGCATCCGGCACGATGATCTCGCCGGCTTCGGCCATGCTGCACAGGCGCGAGGCGAGATTTACCGCATCGCCGACCACGGTGTACTGCATGCGTTCCTGAGAGCCGAGGTTGCCGGCCAACATCGGGCCACAGTTGAGGCCAATACGGAAGCGCGCCGTGACCAGTCCTCGCTTCTGGCGTTCGACGTTGATCAAGGTGATCAGCCGCTGAATCATCACCGCGCAGCACAGTGCATGGTACTGGTGCTCCTCGTCGGCTTCCGGCACCCCGAACACCAGCATGGCGCAGTCGCCCATGTACTTGTCGATGGTGCCCTTGTAGAAATCTGCTGCGCAGCTGATGGCATTGAAATAACAGTTGAGCATTTCCGCCACCGCTTCCGGTGCCAAGCGTTCCGATAGCCGGGTGAAGCCGGCGATGTCGGCAAACAGCGCCGTGGCCACCACCTCGCGGCCGCCGAGCTGGACCTCGCCGAGATCCGCCATCATCTGCGCCGCTACCCGGGGGCTGACGAAGCGTGATAACACTCGCTCCACTTGGCTTTTTTCCAGCAGCCCGCGCGCCATGCTGTTGTAGGCAGAAATCAGTTGGCCGATTTCATCGTTGCTCTGATTGTGCAGGTGCACATCGAGCTTGCCGGCGCGCATGGCGGAGGTGGCCGCCACTAATGCCCGCAGTGGTTTGACGATGCGCCAGCTGAGCAGCACCGACATCAGCACCGTGATCAAACCCATCAGCGCGGTGGCCATCACCATCGCCCGCCGCGCATCGCGTTGGGCCGCCACGATGCCGGCGCGCGACAGCGACACCGCTGCATAACCGGCCACATGGCCCTCCACAGAGATGGTGGCGAAATAGGTGGTCAGCGGGGTGTCGTTGTAGTGCCACTGCAGCGCGTCGCCGTGCTGGGCGGGGTTGATGTCGGTGGGCAGCAGCCCGACCCGCTCTTTGAGTTTGAAGTGGCGGTCGTACAGCGCTGCGCCGAGCGTGTCGCCGCTGCTGTTGAGGTTGTTGAGTAACACCTTGAGGGTGAAATCATCCGCCGCCAGCAGAGGTTCTTTAACGCCGTAGGCGAGCTGGGTGGCGATCACCTGCCCGTAGCGCTGGCTCTGATTGAGCATGTCGTTGAGCTGGTTGTTCAGCAGCCAGGTGCCGAGCACCCCCATGCCGCCGAGCAGCAGTGCCGAGAACACCAACGCCATCTTCCACGCCACCGGCAGATAGTCTGGCAGCCAGGCACGGGCGCGGGTGCCGAGACGGCGCCAGAGACTGGGACGGCGGTGGCCGGACTGACTCACGTATGGAGGTCCTCGATGCTGCGGCAAACGGCGTCGCAGTGGTCAGCAGCGCCGGTGAAAGGGTGGGGCGATGGTGGCAGGGGCTCCACCCTGCCGCAAGTGCGGCAGGGTGGGTCGGTCACCGCCAGGTTACCAGTGGATGCCCTTGAACAGCCGCGAGAACGCGCGTTGCTCACGGCGGCGGCGCTCCGGTGAAGGGGCTTGCTCGCCCAACGCGGCGGCCGAGTCGGAGAACAACTTGTAGCCAGTGTTCATGATGGTTTCGGTAATACGCGGCGTCAGGAAGTGCGCCACCGAGCCGAGGATGCCCAGCTGCGTGGCCACCCGCTTCGGTTGCTTCACCACCGCTTCGCAGATCATGTCCGCGGCCTGCGACGGACTGATGGTGGGCACATGGTTGTAGATCTTGGTCGGCGCGATCATTGGCGTGCGCACCAGCGGCATGTTGATGGTGGTGAAGCGGATGCCCTGGTGGGCCAGCTCTGAGGCCGCGCAGCGACTGAATGCATCCAGTGCCGCTTTCGACGCCACGTAGGCGGAGAAGCGCGGGGCGTTGGTGAGCACGCCGATCGAGGAAATGTTGATCACATGGCCGCCTTCGCGCTCCAGCATGCTTGGCAGTAGCGCCATGATCAGCCGCAGCGCGCCAAAGTAGTTGAGCTGCATGGTGCGCTCGAAGTCATGGAAGCGGTCGACACTATTGGCCACCGAGCGGCGGATTGAGCGGCCCGCGTTGTTGACCAGCACATCGACTCCGCCATGTTCCGCCAGCACCTGTGCCGCCAGCCGGTCGCAGGCCTCCATGTCGGTGACATCGCAGCTGTAAGCGTGGGCGGTACCACCCAGCTTTTTGATCTCGTCCAGGGTTTCACTGAGCTTGTCGGCACTGCGCGCTACCACCAGCACGCGCGCGCCGGCGCGCGCCAGTTTCAGGGCGCTGGCCTTGCCGATGCCGGAGGTGGCGCCGGTGATCAGCACCACTTTGCCGGCCACTTTCTGCTCCAGTGATGGCCACACTCGGTGCGGGTCCTCACGCTCGTCGCGCTCCGGGTCGAGGTGGTTGCTCCAGTAGTCCCACAGCAGCTGCGCGTAGCTCTCCAGTTCTGGCACTTGGATGTCGGAATCGGCCAGCGCGTCGCGGGTGCGCTGGTTGCTGTAGGTGGTGGGGAAGTTCATGAACTTCATCACCGCTTCCGGCATGTCGAGCCGTTCCAGCACTTGGCTGAGCATGAACTTGCTGGGGGTAATGCGGCCAAGGCCGGCACCGACCTTGCCCAGCATCGGCACGTGGTCGATCGCCGTGGCATCCACCCGCAGCGCGAATTTCGGCGCATCGGCCACCGCTGCGATCAGGTTCATCAGTTCACCGAGCCGGTAGTGGCGGCTGTCGGTGAGGTGGAAGCACTGACCATCACGGTCCGGTTGGTGGGCAATGTGATCCACCGCATCGGCGACGAAGTCCACCGGCACCAAGTTGTAGTAACCGCCTTCCAAGCCGATCAGCGGCACCCAGGGCGGCAGCCAGTCGTGCAGGCGCTGGATAATCTTGAACAGGAAGTAGGGTCCGTCGACCTTATCCATTTCGCCGGTGCTGGAGTCACCGACCACCATCGATGGCCGATAGATGCGCCACGGCACGTCGGTCTGTTCGCGCACCAGTCGTTCAGAATCGTGCTTGGTGCGGAAGTAGGGATCATCCAGCTCGCCGGCCTCGCCAAACATGTCCTCGCCGAATTCGCCGCGGTAGAGACCGCCGGCAGCGATCGAACTCATGTGATGGAAACAGCCGGCTTGCAGAGTGGCGGCCAGCCGCAGGGCCTCGCGGGTGCCCTCGACGTTGGCCTGTTGCTGCTGTTCCGAGCCGGCCGCCAGATCGTAGATCGCCGCCAAGTGGAACACGTGGTCCACATGGCCGGTGAGATCGGTGAGATCGCGGCGGCTGACACCGAGCAGCTTGCGGTTGAGGTCGCCGGAGATGCTCACCAGCTGGTCGGCATCGACCCCTAAACGCCGGCGCAGAGCATCAATTTTGTAATCGGAGCCGGGGCGGACCACTGCAAAGACCCGGGCGCCGGGGCGGCGCAGCAGGCGAGCGATCAGAAAACGGCCAATGAAACCGGTGGCACCGGTGACCAAATAGTTCATGGATTCCTTTCTCCGCTTTATGTTGTGTCAGTGCCGCCGGCACGGTGAGCGCGGGACCAGGGCCGGCATGCAGGGTCATTGCGAGCGCCTGCAGTGGCCACTATAACGCCGGCGGAGCACCTTGGTCCCGTTTGCGTGGTCGAGTTGGTGACTGATTGGTTCTATAGTGTCCGCCGCGATGCAATCCCCTTATCACCATCTGCCCTGAGGAGTTTCCATGACCGCAGCAGACATGAGTCTGGAACAGGCCATCCTGAACCGCCGTTCCGTGCGCGGCTACCGTGCTGACCCGGTGCCGGCCGATACCCTGGACGCCATCTTCCGCTTGGCCCAGCAGGCGCCCAGCAACTGCAACATTCAGCCGTGGAAAGTGTATGTCGCCTCCGGCGCCACCCGTGACGCACTGCGCGAGCGCATGGTGGAGAAGGCGTCCCAAGGCGTCATGATCAACCCGGATTTCGATCATCTGCCCAACTTCGAAGGGGTTTATCGCCAGCGCCAAGTGGATTGTGCGGTGGAGCTGTACGGCAACATGGGCATTGATCGCGGTGACAAGATCGGTCGCGCCAAAGCGGCGCTGCGCAACTTTGAACTGTTCGACGCCCCGCATGTGGCGTTCATCGGCATGGAACGCCATTTCGGCGTCACCGTGGCGCTGGACGTGGGCATGTATATCCAGACGCTGATGCTGGCGATGACGGCCTACGGCGTCGGCTCCTGCGCGCAGGGGGCACTGCGTTACTACCCGGATCAGGTGCGTGAAGAGTTCGGCCTGCCGGACAGCGAAGCGATCCTGTGCGGCATCAGTTTCGGCTTTGAAGACCAGCAGGTGGCGGCCAACCGCACCCGCGTTGGCCGTGAGCCGCTGAGCGCCAACGTCACCTTCAAAGGTTGAGTGGCCGCCGGTGCCCGCCGCCGCGGGCGCCGGCCGGTTGTGCTATACTTGCGCGCTTCAAACCGCTGTCAGGGTATGAAACGCTGATGATCATTGTGAAAGGCGAGTTCCCCATCAAAGCCCAGTGCCGCGAGCAGGCCGTGGCGCTGGTGCGTGCGCTGGCCGACGCAGCGCGGGCTGAGGACGGATGCCTGTCCTACGAGGTCTACCTGCCGATCGACCACGCTGACGTGATTGTGGTGTGGCAGCAGTGGCGCTCGGTAACGGCGCTGGAGACGCACTTCGAGTCCGATCACTTGGACGCCTTCTTGGATGCCATCCCGGATCTGATTGCCGGCGATGTCACCTCGGTGCGTTTCGATGTCCGCGACATTGACGGTGATATCGATGACAACGAGGTGCCCTGCTCCCCGGTCATGTTCGGCGATGAGGTGACCTTGCACTGACCCAGTTGGGCACAGTGATCAAGGCTGGCGCGACGCGGTTGCTTTACACTCGCCGCATCCCGCAACGGAGTGACCAGTTCCGATGAATCCGCTTCCTGCTTCCCCGGCCGATGTGCTGGCGGCGTTCGCTGCCGAGGGCTACATCGGCACCGACGACATCGCCATGTCGGTGTTCCTCGCCCAGCATCTGGACAAACCCATCCTGGTGGAAGGCCCCCCCGGCGTCGGCAAGACTGAGCTGGCGAAAACCGCTGCCGCGGTGCTGGCTGCGCCGCTGATCCGGCTGCAGTGCTACGAGGGGCTGGACGAATCGCGAGCGCTGTACGAGTGGAAATACAGCAAGCAACTGCTCTACACCCAATTGCTGAAGGAAAAGTTAGCGTCGCTGCTGGATAGCGCCGCCAGCGTGGAAGACAGTCTGGCTGCCCTGCAGGGCCCCGGTGAGCTGTTTTATTCGGCGGACTTCCTCCAGGCCCGACCGCTGCTGGCGGCGCTGCAATCGCCGCAGCGCGCAGTGCTGCTAATCGACGAGATCGATAAGGCCGATGCCGAGTTCGAAGCGTTCTTGCTGGAACTGCTGTCTGATTACCAAGTGACCATTCCTGAGCTTGGTACCGTGCGTGCCCAGCAGCCGCCGCTGGTGGTGCTCACCAGTAACAACTCCCGCGAGCTGTCCGACGCGCTCAAGCGTCGCTGTCTGCATCTGTTCATTCCGTTTCCAGATCTGAAGCTCGAGCAGCGCATCCTGCGCGCCCGCTTGCCGCAGTTGGATGCTGAGCTGGCCAGTCAACTGGCGGGCTTCGTCGCCAAACTGCGTGAACTGGATCTGAAAAAGCGCCCCGCGGTATCCGAGACGCTGGATTGGGCTCGCGCGCTGTTGGTGCTGCATGCGGACAGCCTTGACCCGGCGCTGGTGACGGCCACGTTGCGGGTGCTGCTCAAGCATGAGGAAGATGTGGCGCTGGTGCGCGATCAACTGCACCGCCTGCTGAGCGCCTGATGCCGCTGCACAATTACACCGCTTTCATCAAGGCGCTACGTGGCGCCGGTGTGGCAGTGTCGCCGGCGGAAGCAGAAGACGGCCTGCGGGCGCTGTTGCAATTGGGCTATGACTCGCGCCCCGCGCTGCGCAGCGCCTGGGCGCAATGTCTCGCCAAGGATGACGCCGCCAAGCAGCAGTTCTTCACCACCTTCGACCAGTATTTCCGGCCACCGCTGATGGAGGTTGCTGCGGTGCCATTGCCAGCCCCGCCGCCGGCCGCCGCCGACCAGGCGTTCGCACCAGGCCAGTCCGGGCAGGGCGGTGGTGGTCAGGGCGGACAGGGCAGCCAAGGCGAGGGGCAAGGCCAGGGCGAAGGCGGCGAACTAGTGGCGGCGCTGCTCGCCGATGACCAGCCGGCTCTCAGCGCCGCACTGGCGCGTGCTGCCGCCGAGGCTGGGCTGTGGCAGATCCGGGTGATTACCCAGAAAGGTCTGTTCGCGCGGCGCATGTTGGTGGCGATGGGCATCGAACAGGTCGATGAGCAGCTGCTGACGTGGGAGCGGGCTGGGCACCCGCGCGCGGCTGCGCTGCGCGCGGCACGTACCGCCTTGCAGCGGCGGGCGCTGGCGGAGGTGGAGCAGGCGTTTGCATTGCAGGGTCGTGAGGAAGGCGAGCGCCTGCGCGAATGGGCGATGCGCACCACTGATCTGCGCCACCTGCATGAATTCCGAGATGTGGAGCGGCTGATCCAACGCATGGCGCGCAAGCTGGCGGCTCGGCATGGCCGCCGCAAGCGGCGCGCTAAACGCGGCGAACTGGACGTGCGCCGCACGGTGCAGGCCAGCATGCATACCGATGGCATTCCGATGAAGCTGGTATGGCGCGCGCGTCCGCGCCGGCGGCCCAAGGTATGGGTGATTTGCGACGTGTCCTCGTCGGTGGCCACCGCCAGCCGGTTCTTGCTGATGTTCCTCTACGCGCTCAACGACGTGTTGCCGGCGGTGCGCTCGTTCGCGTTCGCTGCTCGCTCCGGGGAAGTGACGCATTACTTCAATGATGGCCAACTGAGTGCTAGCCAGGCGGTGGCGCGGGTGTTGGATGATTTCGCCGGCAGTGGCACCGATTACGCCAGCATGCTGGAGCAATTCTGGCAGCAGCATCAAGCGGCATTGGACCCCCATGCCACGGTGATCATCCTCGGTGATGCCCGCAACAACGGTTTGCCGGCCGGGCAGCAGTGGCTGGCGCGCATTGCCGAACGCAGTGCCCGGGTGCTGTGGCTGAACCCCGAGGCGCGCAACCGCTGGGGCAGTGGCGACTCGGAAATGCCTGCCTACCGACCCTACTGCCGCATGGCGGTGTCATGCCGCACGCTGCAACAGCTGGAGCTGTTCGTCGATCAGTTACTGCGCGAATTGGACTGAGCGGTGGCCGCCAGCGCCCGCGGCGGCGCTAGTACCGCGCGCAGCCCTTGCTCGAGCTTGGCCAGCGTCACCGGCTTGTCGATGTGGCCGACCATGCCGGCGTCAAAACAGGCGGCGACTTTTTCCGGCAGCGCATGGGCGCTGAGGGCAATGATCGGCGCCGGCGCCACCAGTCCCTGCTGCTGCAGACCGATGATGCGCCGCGCGGTGGCGTAGCCGTCCAGGCCAGGCATCTCACAGTCCAGCAGAATCACTTCGAATGGCCAGCGGCTGGACATCAGCCGATCGATGGCAGCCATGCCGCTGTCGGCGCTTTCCACCTCGTGGCCCAATTTGCGACACAGCCCTTCTGCCACCATCAGGTTAATCGGGTTGTCGTCCACCACCAGCAGTCGTGCGCTGCGCACCCCGGCTGGGCGCTCATCGTCAGCGACGGGGTTGATCGCTTGGGAAATCGGCAGCGGTACGCGGAAGGTGAAGCAGGAGCCGCGCTGAGGAATTGAATCAACGCTGATGTCGCCACCCATGGCTTCCACGATTTGGCGGCAGATTGCCAGACCCAAACCGGTGCCCCCATGCCGGCGCGAACTGGAGCCGTCGACCTGGCGGAACTGCTCGAACAGTTCGGTCAGTTGCTCGCGGGGAATGCCGATGCCGGTATCCTCCACCTCACACACCATGAATTCCGGGCGCCGCTCATCACGGTACCAGCGCACCCAGATTTCGCCGTGATCAGTGAACTTCACTGCGTTGCTGAGTAGGTTCACCAATACTTGCCTTAGCCGCAGTGGGTCACCCAGCACCGGCTGCAGCGCTGACGGCGCCAGGTAATGACTGATGCGATTGCCGTCGCGGGCGGCGCGGGACTGGAACAGCTGCACGCATTCCTCGGTCAGCGTCGCCAGATCCACAGTGGCGCTCTGAATCGGCATTTTGCCGGCCTCCAACCGTGAGTAATCGAGCACGTCGTCGATCAGCGTCAGCAGGTTGTGGCCGGACTGCTCAATGATGCCCAAATGCCGGGCCTGATCGCTGGTCAGCGGGGTGTCGCGCAGCAAGTCGAGGGTGCCGATGATGCCGTTCAGTGGTGTGCGGATTTCATGGCCCATCACCGCCAGAAACTGGTTGCGGGCATCGAGCGCGGTGTTGAGTGCCTGGGTGCGTTCGCGCACCCGCTCTTCTAGCTCGCTGTTGGCGGCCTGCTGGGCACGATTGCTGCGCAGCGTCAGCGTGTTCATGCGGTCGGCCAGCGCGAACGACAGCAGCAGCGCCTGTAACGCCAGCCCGAACTGCATAGCGCTTTCCAGCCAGGTGCTCACCGGCAGCACGCCGAAGCCTTTGAGCACGTACAGGGTGGAGCACAGCCCGAGCACGAAGAACGCGCTGAAGAAATAGCCTGCCGAGCGCTGCCCCAGCCGCCATTCCCGGATCGCCAATATGTTGGCAGCCAGCACCCAAATCACCACCACCAGAGCGCTCAGTCGCAGTGCCAGGCTGTAATCCAACGGTGCGGCGAAACTCACCATTAGCACCAGTCCGGCGGCTAGCAGCACATGGCGGTGAATAGCGGGGCGGTCCTTGGACAGGCCAAGGAAGTGCGAGGTGAACAGAATCGACGAACTCACCGCCACCGCGTTCAGCAGCACCAGACTGTAGTGGTTCCAGTGCGGCGCATCCGGCCACAGGTACTGGTAGGCAAGGCCGTCGCGGGTCAACAGGTTGAGGCCGACGCTGGCCAAGTGTGCCACATAGTAGAGGTAACTGCGGTCGCCGCTGGACATGAACAGGAACAGATTGAACAGCACCATGATCAGCATGGCGCCGTAGAACAGGCCAAGGCGCAGACCGTCGCGGGATTGCTGGCGTGCGAACTCGGACTGGGTCAGCAACCGGATTGGCAGGTCGATGGCGGTATCGGTTTTTACCGCTAGCAGGAAGCTGTGCTGACCGGGGGCCAGTGTCAGCGGTACGCTCAGACTGCGATCAGCCAAAGGCCGCTCGTGGAACGGCTCGGCACCCCCAAGCGTGTGCAGCAAAATGGGTTGATCTTGTTCCACTCGATACAGGCGCACGTGATCAAGATAAGGGCGGCCCAACTGCAGTACCCATTCGTGCTGGGCGCCGGTCTGTTCCAGCTGTAGCAGGAACCACTGCGTGTTGGAGCGGAAGCCGAGCGCCGGGAAGGTGGCATCGAGGATACGGCCGTAACCGTCCTGCAAACGTCTCAGCGCCTGCTCGGCGTCTAACGGTGTGGGGCTGTTGAGCCACCATAATGGGCCAGACAGTTGCTGGCGCGGCAGCGGTGTATCGGCCAGCTGGGTCGGCGTCGGGCCACTGGCTAAAGCGCTGCCGCAGAGCAGGCACAACATCAGTAGCAGTACAGTGCGCAGAGCGCCGGTTGCGGCGGCGGTTGGTCTCATTCCTTGATTCTCAAACGGTCACGGCCCTGTGCATGGTAACGGGCGCCGGGCCGGACACAACCGCCGCGGACCGGCGGTGCGGCGGTGGTTAGCGATCAAGTGACGCAAACAGCGCCTCCACTTGGGGGCGGAAACCGGCCACGACGCCGAGCCGCACCATGGTCCAGTAGTGGCCGCCGAGCACCCGATTCACCAGCAGCAGCCGCGCCGAGGGCTGGAACGACTCCAGATAGCTCCAGGGCGTTTGTCGGGTCAGCTCTGCCACCCGCACATGCAGCATCGAACCGGCAAAATCGAACGCGGCGCTGTCGAACGGCGGCAGCAGTGCGCTAATCCAGCGCCGGTAGAAACTATCGGGGATGTCGGGGCCGCCGGATTTGCGCACGCCGAGGCCGCGCAGGCAGTCCTCCAGCCCGGCGATGTCGTCGCGGTAAGCACATTCGGTCAGCCGCCGCATGGCCAGCAGGTCTTCCACGTCGATGCGTTTGATGGCGCCGAAGTCATACATCACCAGACTGCCGTCAGCGCGGAAGGCAAAGTTGCCGGGGTGCGGGTCGCAGTGCACCGCTCGCAGCTCGAACATCTGCCGGCCGATGGTCTCAAACAGGCGCGTGCCGAGCAGGTTGCGCAGCTCTGGTGTGTAGTCCGGGTGGTTTTGGATCTGGTCGAGGTCGTCGCCAGGCTCGAAGCTGAGCGTCAGCACGCGGTCGCTGCTAAGGCCCTCATGCACGGTGGGAATCACCAGCCACGGCTGGTCGGCGTGGAAGGCGCGAAACTCAGTCAAGTGCCGGGCTTCTTGGCGGTAATCGAGTTCTTCCTCCAGTTGCTGGCGGATTTCCTCGAAGATTGCGTCCAGCGTGCGTTCATCGACTTTCAGCAGTCCGCCGAGGCGCAACAGACGCCGCAGTTGGCGCAGGTCGGAATGGATCGATTCCTTCACTGCGGGGTACTGCACCTTCACCACCACCTCGCTGCCGTCATGGGTGACGGCGCGATGGACCTGCCCAATGGAGGCGGCGGCAAACGGCGTATGACTGAAACTGGCAAACAGGGTGTCTGGATCGGCGCCCAATTCACGGCGCACTTGGCCGCGAATCACTGAATAGGGCATCGGTGGCGAGGCTTTCTGCAGTGTCTGCAGCGCTTCAGATACTTCCGGTGGCAGGAGGTCCTGCATTTGCGAGGCGATCTGGCCGACCTTCATCACCGCGCCTTTCATTTCGCCCAGCGTTTGGGCGATGTCGGTGCCGATGGTGCGCAGCAGTTTCTCGCGATCGCGTTCGCGCGAGGCATCAGACTGGAACAGCCCCTTCACCGAATGGGAAGCAACGCGGCCGGCGATGGATGTGGTCATGCCAGTCAGCCGTAACAGGCGACCTGCTGTGGTGGTGGTGCGGAACGAAGCTTTGTCGTCTTTCGCCACTGCCGACTCCGTGGATTCAGTGACGGCGTGTGCTGCCGGGCCCGTCGGGAAGGCCATGAATCTGGGTGATCGAGGGCGGGTCTGTCAATGCCTACCAGGGCCAAAACAAACGCCGCCAAGGCCAGCAGGCCTTGGCGGCGTCGGCGTTGGCGCCTAGTTGATCAGGCGCGCTGTTCGCCGGCGCTGACCAGAGTTTCGAACAGTTTCGGGGTTTCGCTGCGCAGCGTCGCCACGGCACCGAAGGCCGCCAGTACGTAGTCGGAATCGGTGTCGGCTTTCTCGCCACGCTGCTCGCGACCGGCGTCTACCAAGCGCTCCAGCAAGGCAGCACGCTTGGCCGGCGCGTTGGCGGCCAGTTCGCGGGCGGCGTCCAGCAGACCGCGGCCGGCTAGCAGCGTCTTGTTGGTCTGCTCGGCGGTGTCGCCGGCCAGCTCGGCGCCGCGTTCGGCGTAACGATCGTACAGATCAGTGCCAGCGGCTTCGGCTTTCACCACGGCGCCACGGCCGGCCAGTACCAGCTTGCGGTTGAGGTCCTTGGCGCGTGCCATGATGCTGTCCAGTTGGGTTGCTTGTTCGTTCAACTCACCCATGATCATCCTACCTGTGCAAGGGTTGCGGGGGATTCGGGGAGAGCTCCCCGATGACGCCGCGCAGCATAGGGGTGGTTAGCAGACTGGACCGGATTGCCTGTTCGACAATCGTACAGCGGGCCGACTAACGCGCGGCCGCGGTGTGATGCCGGTCAACCCATGGCCCTCGAGCCGGCCACAGAGCGCGCCCGGGCAGGCCGCTACACTGGCCCATCGGGATTGGAGGGACGCATGACAGAAAAACAGATTGCCAGCGTACCGGAGCATCTGTGGGGGGCCGGCCAGGCTGCCCGTGGGCGCAGCTGGGATGCGCAATACAATGTGGCCGCATGGGTGCGGATCAGTGCTGGACGCGGCAGCGTGCGACTGCTGCTGCGCTATACCGACGAGCAGGGTGTGCAGCAGCTGGTGGTGGATAGTGCCACCGTGAGTGGTGCCGGGACGGTGCTCTTATCGAGCATGGTATCGGCGCGGTTGCACGGTCGGCCGACGGCGATGCAGGCGGTGCTGGTGTGGGATGACCCGGCGCTGCAATACAGCGTCGAGGAACTCTATGTGCAGCCGGCCGGGCAACCGGCGGTGCGGCAGGAAAAATTGATCAGCGTTTACTGACGCAGGCGGTGACCGGCGCTGGCGCCTGTGGCTCCGCAGTGATTGCGGCGGTGGGTGGCGCTGGATTCACCAGTGATTCCGGGAAGCTGCTGAACGCCAGCCCGGTCAGGCGGCGCAGGTGCTCCAAAGCCTGTTCCGGCGCCGCCTGTTCGATTCGGATGACTTTGGCCATCTGGGGTCTCCCATGTTTAAGGAGACAAAGCCAGAACCGTGCCAGTTTCCAATCCCTTGATTCACCGAGACAACCCTTCTTCTTCGGGCCGCTGTTGCCGGCCTCCGCCGCTATAAAGTGACAAATCTTGGCGCCCGCGCTGCATGCCCAGCGTGCGTCCTCTGCGGCCAATGACGGCGCTGGTGCCGCTGATGATGATGCGTGATGCCGTGCTTCACCCCACCCGGGTCGGGGGGAGGCTTGCAGCGCATCGAGCAGAACGCTAAGGTGCTGCATTCGGTCATTTTGGGCCATGGTTGGCCCGCTGTTGCGTGAAGTGCCCGGGTGAATGAGGAAGGCGCTTGATGACTATTCTAAAAATGAATCCCGATGAGTATTCGGTGTCGGCGGAGTATGTGCCGCTGTTGATTGACGTGCTGGAGCGCCGCGGTATTCCGTCGTCGGATCTGCTGACCGGTATGGGGCTGCCAGCGTCGGCTTGGCGTGAACCGACGGCACGGGTGTCGGCGGAACGGTTTGAAAGCTTGGTGCGGCGTGCCATCGACCTGACCGGCGATGAGTGGCTGGGCTGGGAGTTCGGCGCCGCCATGACCATGTCCACCCATGGCTTCCTCGGTTACGCCGCGCTCAGCAGCGAGACGTTGGGCGAGGCGATTGAGCTGGCGGTGAAGTATTTCAGCACGCGTTCCACCATCCTTGATCTGCAATTGCTGTACGAGGGTGACACCGCGGTGCTTCAGCTGGATGAGATGATCTCGCTGAACGATCTCGCCCCGTTCGTGGTGGAGAGCCTGTTCAGCAGCTTCCACTTCATGTCTGCCAAGGCGCTGCCGGATCTGGTCATCGATGATGGCGAGCTGCGATTCGCTTATGCCGAGCCGAACTACTTTGCTAAGCTGCGACCGATAGTCCCGGTGCCCTGCCTGTTCGACTGCGCTTATCACCAGATGCGATTCCCGGCGGCACGCTTGCGCGAGCGTCTGCGGTTTGCTGATCCGCGTCTGGCACGTATGGCTGCAGCCCAATGTGAGCGCGAACTGGCGGCCATCAAGGCGCCGCCGGGGGTGCTGGGGCGGGTGCGGCGCATTGTGCTGACCCATCCGCGCCGCTTTCCGAGCGTGGAAGAAGTGGCGTCAGAGCTGCATATGTCGTCACGTACGCTGAAGCGTAAATTGCAGCAGTTGGGCACCAGCTATCAGCGCATTCTCGATGACTTGCGCAAGGGATTGGCGGTGGAGCATCTGACGCAAACCGACAGCACGGTGGACGATATTGCCCTGATGCTGGGCTATTCCGATGCATCGAACTTCGCGCGGGCGTTCCGTCGCTGGACCGGCCGCAGCCCCTCGGATTACCGGGTCGGGTAAGCTTCACACAGATGCCGGCTTGGCCGGTGCCGCAGCAAGGAGGTTCTTGGGTGACAGCAGCGCTTCTGCATCCCCGTCTGGAGGCCGACACCCACGCCATTGGCGAAACGTCGGACATGTGGCTGCGTTGGATGGATGACCAGCGCTTTCCCTGGGTGATTGTGGTGCCCAAGCAGCACGGCGTCACGGAATGGTATGAATTGCCGATCGAATCCCAGCACGCGTTGCTGGATATGGCCAACCGTTGCGGGCTCTATCTGAAAGGGCTCACCGGCGCCGACAAGATCAATATCGGTGCATTGGGCAACTTGGTGCCGCAGCTGCACATCCATGTGATTGCTCGGCGCCAGGATGACGCCTGCTGGCCGGGGCCGGTGTGGGGGCAGGGCGAGCCGCAACCCTATCCGACCGGGCAATTGCCGCCCTGGCTGCCCGGACTGCGCGAGCGCCTCAGTCAGCGCTGCGCCTGAGGCGTGTCATCCACGTGGCCGAGCGCGCGATTCGGTGCGATGCGGTCGCGTACCCGCCGTTTTAACTCTGCCGCTTGTGGAAAACCGCCGTTTTCGCGGCGGTCCCACAGCACCTCGCCGTTCAGCGTGATGATGAACACGCCGCCGGTGCCGGGTGCCAAGCTGACTTGTGCCAAGCTGTCGTCGAAAGTATGGAGCAGCTCCTGCGCCATCCAGCTGGCGCGCAGCATCCAGTTGCACTGGCGGCAGTAATGGATCACCAGGTGGTGGTCAGGGCAGGTCTCAGGGGCGGTCATTGCCAGCCAAGAAGGCGCGCATTTTCGGGTCTACCAACAGTCGGTTAAGCGTGCGCTCAAGCACGTCGTTGATCATTTGTTCGTTGCGCGAGGCGCTGGGAGTGAGCGGCGTTTCGTGGGTCACGGAACTCTGGTAGCGACCGATGTGCTCGGCGCTGCCGCGGCGGGCAGTGGCTTCCAGTTTGGCGGTGATGACCACCTTGTTGACCACCGCGCCTTCGGCCGGCACGTAGCTCAGCTCAGTCAGCCGCAGTTGCAGCTCTGTGGCTGCGTCGCCCGGATTGAGGGCGTTGTAACCCATGCTCTGCAGGCTGCGTGTTACCGCATCGTAGAGCGCCTTGGCGACGTTATTGGCAGGCCGGATCAGGCTGGTGTCGGGGTAAACGCCGCCGCGGCTGCCAACGTGTTGCTGTGGCCGTTCATCGTGCACTTCCACCCGTACCGGCGCGTTGCGGCCATTAGTGCCGCTGTCTGCCTGGGGCGACGGCGCCACATTGACCACCTGCGGACTCAGGCCGCAGGCACTCAGCAGCAGGACAAGGCAGGACAGGGAGGCAAGTCGGCGCATCATGCTGTGGCGGTTCTCCTGGGGCCCGGGGCGGATCAGAACTCGCGTTCTGCCGCCTCGAGGGCGAGTTGCTCAAGTGCCTGGCGGTAGCGAGAGTCCGGTACTTCGGCCAGTGCATCAAGTGCGGCGCGGGTGTGCTCGCGGGCGCGTTCACGGGTGTATTCCAGCCCGCCACAGCGTTGCACAGTGGTGATGATCCCGTCCAGTTGCTCCAAGCCGCCAGTGCGGATGGCGTCGCGAATCAGTGCCGCTTCGCTAGGGCTGCCTTCACGCATGGTGTAGATCAGTGGCAGCGTCGGCTTGCCTTCGGCGAGGTCGTCGCCGACGTTCTTGCCGAGTGATTCGACATCGCCGGTGTAATCAAGCACGTCGTCGATCAGCTGGAATGCAATGCCCATGTGGCGGCCGTATTCGCCGAACACACGTTTGGCCCAGGCGGTCTGCTCGGCATCTTGGGCAGCCAGCACGGCGCCGGTTTGGGCGGCCGACTCGAACATTTTTGCGGTCTTGTGATGGATCACCCGCATGTAGCGCTCTTCGGTGGTATCCGGATCGCGGCAGTTGATCAGTTGCAGCACTTCGCCTTCGGAAATCACGTTGGTGCTCAGCGACAGAATGTCCAGCAGGATCGGGTGGCCGACCTGCACCAGCAGCTGGAACGCACGGGAGATCAGGAAATCGCCCACCAGCACACTGGCCGCATTGCCCCATACCGCGTTCACGGTGGGCCGCCCGCGCCGCATGTTGGATTCGTCCACCACATCGTCGTGCAACAGGGTGGCGGTGTGCAGGAATTCGATCACCGCGGCGATGTCGATGTGACGCTCGGCCTGGTATCCGTTGGCACGGGCGCTTAGCAGGCACATCAACGGTCGCAGCCGCTTGCCGCCGCCTTCCACGATGTAGTGACCGATCTCACGGATCAGAGGGACATCGGAGTCCAAGTGATGGGTGATGAACCGGTTGACGGCGGTGAAGTCGTCCGCCACGGGAGCGGCGATGGCTTTGAAATCCATGGATACTTCTCTGTGGGGTCAATCCAGCGCGAGCGACCACGACCGCAGAGGCAGCGCAAGTAGCGGGCAATGCTAGCAGTGGCGCACGGTGAGTCAAGAAAACCGGCGGCGGCTGGTAGATGGGGGCGGGCGGTTGCCGAAACCCTGTTGTTCAGCGTAGAATTCGCGCCCCTTGCCCCCGGTGCGTCCGGCGGCCAGATACAATGTTTTTCGAAATCAGTTGCCGTGGCCGCCAAGTGACCTGAATCGTCCGCCACCGGGAACCCATTCTGGAGTACATCCATGTACGCAGTGATCAAAACCGGTGGCAAGCAGTACCGGGTAGAGGAAGGCGACGTTCTGCGCATCGAGAAAATCGAAGCCGGCGAAGGCGACACCCTGACCTTCGAAGACGTGCTGCTGATTGCCAGCGGTGAAAGTGTCACCATTGGTCAGCCGCTGGTTGCAGGCGCCAAGGTAACCGCTGAAGTGGTTTCCCAGGGTCGCCACGACAAGGTGAAGATCATCAAATTCCGTCGCCGCAAGCACTCCCGCAAGCAGCAGGGCCACCGTCAGTGGTTTACGGAAGTGAAAATCACCGGGATCGCAGGCTGATCCGGGTACAGCGAGAGGTATTGGAACATGGCACACAAAAAAGCAGGCGGTAGTACCCGTAACGGTCGCGACTCGCAAAGTAAGCGCCTTGGCGTGAAGCGTTTTGGCGGCCAACTGGTGCAAGCCGGTGAGATCATCGTGCGTCAGCGCGGCACCCACTTCCATTCCGGCGTTAACACCGGTCTGGGTCGTGACCACACCATCTTCGCCACCGTCACCGGTCGTGTGAAGTTTGAGGTTAAGGGTCCGGCTAACCGCAAGTTCGTCACCATCGAGCCGGTTGCCTGATTTCAGACAGCCGTGACTCGCCGCCGGCGGGCCCCGCGCTCGGCGGGCGGCAAGGGCCCCGCAGGGAAACCAGCGGGGCCTTTTTGCTTTTCAGGGCAGGGCTTACACTGCTCTGCGGGCTAGGGCCCGGCAACGACGTTCAGGAACCCCGTTCGGGGGAATCACCATGAAATTTGTAGATGAAGCCGTCATTGACGTGCATGCCGGTAAGGGTGGCAATGGCTGCCTGAGTTTCCGGCGCGAGAAATACATCGAGTTCGGTGGCCCCGACGGCGGCGACGGCGGTTCCGGTGGCAGTGTGTGGGTGGAATCTGACAGCAACCTCAATACGCTGATCGATTACCGCTACGAGCGGCTATTCCGAGCTCAGAGTGGTGAGCCCGGCCGGGGTCGCCAGTGCACCGGCAAGTCGGCTGAGGATATCGTGCTGCGGGTGCCGGTGGGCACCACGGTGCTGGACACCGACACCGACGAGGTGCTGGCTGATTTAGTCAAAGATGGCGAGCGCGTGAAAGTGGCCCAGGGCGGTCGCGGCGGGCTCGGCAATATCCACTTCAAGAGCAGCATTAACCGCGCGCCGCGTCGTACTACGCCGGGCACTCCCGGCGAGTCGCGCAAGCTGCGTCTGGAATTGAAAGTGCTCGCCGATGTGGGGCTGCTCGGGCTGCCCAATGCGGGCAAGAGTACGCTGATCCGCGCGGTCTCGGCGGCCAAGCCGAAAGTGGCGGATTATCCGTTCACCACCTTGGTGCCCAACCTTGGCGTGGTGAAAGTGGACCGTTACCGCAGCTTTGTAATGGCAGATATTCCTGGCTTGATCGAGGGGGCGGCAGAGGGTGCTGGCCTTGGCATCCGCTTCCTCAAGCATTTGGCGCGTACCCGCTTGCTGCTGCATGTGCTGGATGTGGAGCCGGTGGACGGCAGCGACCCGGTGCAGAGCGCTGAAGCCATCACCGCCGAGCTGGAGAAGTTCTCGCCGGCGTTGTTTGAGCAGGAGCGCTGGCTGGTGCTCAACAAGATGGATCTGGTGCCGTCGGAGATGCGCGACGAGTTCTGCGACGACATCGTCAAACGGCTGGGCTGGCAAGGTCCGGTGTATCGTATTTCGGCGGCCAGCTGCGAGGGCACTCAGGAGCTGGTGTATGCGCTGATGAACGCCATTGAAGAGCGGCGTTTGCGCGAGAAAGAAGACGACGATTTTGCTGCCGCCGAAGAGGCGCGCCGCAACCGTCTGGAAGCCGAGGCGCGTGAGAAAGTGCAGGAGCTCAAGGCGCAGGCGCGCTTGGCACGTCTGGCCGCGGCAGAGCTGAGCGACGATGACGACGATTTTGACGACGACGATTACGACGTCGAAATCATCTATAAACCCTGACAACAAGACGGATCATGGCGAGCGATCAGCACAAGCCCACCCGCTGGGTGATCAAGATCGGCAGTGCGTTGTTGACCAACAACGGAGCAGGACTCGACTTGGCGCTGATGCAGGCCTGGGTCGATCAGATGGTGCTGCTGCAGCAGCGCGGCATCGAGGTGGTAGTGGTGTCCTCCGGCGCCGTGGCGGAGGGTATCCAGCGACTGGGCTGGACCCAGCGGCCGTCCTCGGTGCATGCGCTGCAAGCCGCCGCTGCGGTCGGCCAGATGGGGCTAGTGCAGGCGTGGGAGAGCTGCTTCAAGCGTCACGGTCGCATTACGGCTCAGGTGCTGCTGACCCACGATGATCTGTCCGACCGGCTGCGTTACCTCAATGCGCGCTCTACGCTCACCACCTTGCTGGAGCTGGACGTGGTGCCGGTAATCAATGAGAACGACACCGTGGTCACTGACGAAATCCGCTTCGGTGACAACGACACCCTGGCTGCGTTGGTGGCGAATCTGGTGGTGGCGGATCACCTGGTGATCCTCACCGATCAGGACGGTCTCTACGAACGTGACCCGCGCCAAGATCCCGGTGCGCCGATGATCCGTGAGGCGTGTGCCTCGGATCCGCACATTGCTGAAGTGGCGGGTGACTCCGGTTCCGGTCTTGGTCGTGGCGGCATGATCACCAAGGTGCGGGCAGCGCGCTTGGCGGCACGCAGTGGAGCCATCACCCATATCTGTACTGGCCGCACGCCGACGGTACTAGCGCAATTGGCTGACGGCGAAAGCCCCGGCACCACCTTGCTGCCGGATACCACCGTCTACAACGCCCGCAAGCAATGGTTGGCCGGGCACCTGCAAATGCGTGGCCGTTTGGTACTGGATGATGGCGCTGTGGAGCGCTTGCGTTCATCGGGCTCGAGTCTGCTGCCGGTGGGCGTGGTGGCGGTGCATGGCCGCTTCAGTCGCGGCGAGATGGTGGCCTGCGAAGATCAACAAGGCCAGCGCGTGGCCTGCGGGCTGGTGAACTACAGCCATGACGAAGTGGAGCGCATCAAGCGCCACCGCAGCGCCGACATCGATGCGGTGCTGGGCTACCACTATGAAGAAGAGCTGATCCACCGCGATAACTTGGTGGTATTCGGCTGATTTACGGTGCGTCGCCGTGCCCCGGTATCTGCGGGTGCGGGCGGCGCCGTCCTGTCCTTGATTGTTCCCCGTAGCGGCGCAGTGTGCGCCGCTGTGCGTTATTTTCTGCTCATAAAATGATCGGTTTCTTTGAGTCGTCGGCGTGTCCTGTGGCAGTATCCGGAGCTGTTGTTTCGATATCTATAAAAACAGGAGAACAACGATGTCATCTGGAAACCGTGCGGCTCGGGCCGCTGGCTGGGCGTTTGCGGGGCTGCTCGCATGGGGGCTTGCGGGGTGCGGCAGCTCCTCGTCATCCTCGCCGCGTCCGTTGTACCAAGCTACCTTGGAGCGAACCGAGCAGGGTATTCCCCATATCACAGCCAAAGATTATCGCGGGCTAGGTTTTGGCCATGGCTACGCGATTGCCGAGGACAACCTGTGTGTGCTGGCGGACGGTTACGTCACTTTCCGCGGTGAGCGCTCGCAGTACTTTCCAGCCACCGACCGGGTGCCGCATCAGGCCACCTTTGGTCAGCCGCCGAATCTAGAGGCGGATTTCTTCTTCCGTTTCGTGCTCAACGACGCGGAAATTGCGTCCTTCATGGCGGCCCAAGACACCGATTTGCGTCATTTGTCACAAGGGTTTGCGGTCGGCTATAACCGCTACTTGGGCGAATTCCAACGTGGCGAGCACGCTGGGCGACATCAGGATTGCGTCGGTGCGCCGTGGTTGGGCGAGATCTCCGAGCAAGACGTGTTCCGTCGTTTGCTGGCTCTGAACCTGGCAGGCAGCGCGGCCAACTGGGTGGAGGCGGTGTCCTCGGCGCTGCCACCGTCGGCGCCATCAGGCGCAGTGGCGGCCGTTACCGCGCTGCCGGAGATTGATCCGGGCCGCTTCAAGGTTGGCCAAGAGGAGGGGATCGGTAGCAATACGCTGTCGTTCGGGGCCGATGCCACGGCGGATGGCAGTGCCATCAACTTTGCCAATCCGCACTGGTATCTGCAGGGCATCGACAAGTTCTACCAGTTGCACCTGCGGGTGCCTGGCAAGCTCGATATCGCTGGCGCTTCCATTCTCGGCGCGCCGATGGTGTTGATGGGTTTCAACAACGATGTGGCATGGGGGCATACGGTTTCCACGGCAACCCGGTTCACCCTGTATCGCTTGCCGCTGAAGCCGGGGGAACCCACGGTCTACTTGCAGGATGGCAAGGAAAAGTCGTTGGTGCCGGAACAGGTGTCAGTGCTGGTGCGGCGGCCGGATGGGTCGGTGGAGACCGCTACCCGGACACTTTATCGCTCCGAATACGGGCCGATGTTGAACCTGTCTAGCTTCGGTCTGGGATGGAATGACCAGCAAGCGTTCACCTTGCGTGATGTGAATCTGGAAAATACCCGCTCATTCCGCAACTTCTTCGAGTTTGGCCAAGCTGATTCGCTGGATCGTTTCATCGGCACCATCAAGTCGCTGGTGGGCATCCCGTGGGTGAATACGTCGGCCGCATCGCGGGAAAGTGGGGAGGTGTTGTATTCCGATGTGACCGCAGTTCCGAACGTATCCGATGCACATAAAGACAACTGCTTGGTGCCAGTAATTGGGCCGCTAGTGATGCAGCGAGTGCCTGGGGTGCTGGTGCTGGATGGCTCTCGTAGTGAGTGTGATTGGGCAACCGATCAGGACTCTGCTGTTCCGGGTACCTTTGGTCCCAGCAATCTGCCGCTGCTAAAAACCCGTGATTACGTTGGCAACATGAACGACAGCTATTGGCTCAGCAATCCTGATCAGCCGCTGGAGGGCTACGCCTACATCATTGGCCAAGAGGGTACTGCACAGAGCCTGCGCACTCGGCTTGGGCACCTGATGGCAGCGCAGCGCAAGCGCGGTGAGGATAGCCATGGGCCGTCCTTAGCATCCAGTGAGACGCTGCGCAGCATGGTGCTCGACAGCCGCAATTACAGCGCCGAACTAATGAAGGATGAAATCCTAGCGGCGGTCTGCGGTGATGCGGCGCTAGCAGATGCCTGTGCGGCGTTGGCTGCCTGGGACAATACCGGTGAGCTGGATGCGCGCGGTGCGCGCCTTTGGAGTGCCTTCTGGGTGCGTATGGTGAAAGATGCAGAGCTGTATCGGGTGCCGTTCGATGCTGCCGATCCGCTCAATACTCCGCGTGGCTTCAACCCAGATCGCGCCGCAGCTGCGGCGACGCATCTGCAAGCAGCGGTCGCAGAGCTAACAGACCGAGGAGAGCCCTTGGACAGTGCGCTGGGTGAGCACCAGTTTATGGACATGCCGGGTATGCAGGTGCCGCAGTACGGTGGTGAAGGTGTTGAGGGCTACTTCACGGTGCTGCGTAACACCTATCTGCACGTAGTGGAGTTTCCCGCTGGGGCGCCGGTGCAGGCGTATACCATGCTCACCAATGGCGTCAGCTCGGATCCTGCCAGTCCCTATTATGGGGAGGCGACGCAGGCCTATTCCGACAAGCAGTGGTTGAGCTTCCCCTATACCGAAGACGAGATCCGTAACCGACGGGTGTCGATCCAGGAGCTGTCGCAGTGATGCTCGTGCCCGGGACCGGTGGTCCCGGGCAACACTGCCGGGAAGCGCTACCGATCAGCCGCAGTTGATGCGCTCGATCTTGTTCTGCTCATCAATCACCACGTTCATGCGGTTGCTGCGGTAATCCAGTGTGGCAGGCATGTTCGGGCGCAGGATGCGCACTCCGGTGGGAAGTGTGACGTTGTTGAGTGCGTCCGCGGACTTGCCCACTAATTGCTGGAACTGCTCGGCTTGGCAGTTCGGCGTCAGGTCCGCGTTAGTGGCTGGTTCCGGCGTGTTTTGGCAGGCGGCTAAGGCCGCGATGGGGGCGAGCATCAGCAAGCGACGCATGGTTACTCCTCGATTAAATGTCAGGTGCAGACTGCTCTAGACCGCAATGGGTCGTGACAGTTGCGTCAAATTCCTTTCAATAGCTTCTCTGCTGCTTTGCGTGCAGCGCGCGCGGCGTTGCGGTCACCCAGTACATGGGCGGCCACGGTGGCGCCATCCTTCAGCTGGGCCAATTGCCTGGCCAGCCGCTCCTGCTTGCCTGGCAGCACACTGGCCTGGCCGAGCTGGCTGCGGAACAGGCGCTGTAAGTTGGCTTTGTGGTCCTGGCAGCGAAGGTGCACCGGATGCTGGCCGTCGCCGTATTCGGCGCAGGCATTAGTGAAGTAGCAGCCACGGAATGGCAGCCAGTCATCAATGCGATCGTTGAACCAGTCATCCAGAGCAGTGAATACGCCCACTAGCGCTTCACGCCCGGACGGTTGCAGGGCCATGCGTGCTTGCAGCCAATGGCTGAACTGCTGGTCGTGGTGCAGCACTGTCGCCTCGATCAGCGCGTCCTTGGAGGGAAAATGGTTGTAGAGGGTTTTCTTGGCGATGCCGGTATCGGCAAGAATGGTATTGATGCCCACCGCGTGGATTCCGTGCTGGTAAAACAATCGGAACGCAGCTTCTACCAAGTGTTGGCGCTTATCCATGGGACGGTCCTGTGTCCGGTCTGGGCGGAATACTGCCCAGCCGCCGTCCGTGTTGTCTACCGCAGTTCTGTGACAGGAGACCGGATGGTGGATGCTGGCCGGAAGATGGTGAAGTCAGGAATGCCCGAAGGCCAGGCACAAAAAAGCCGGCAGGTTGCCGGCTTTTTTGATTGAGGCGAGTGCCTCAGGCGGCCATTGCCTTCACGCGCGCGTTCAGACGGCTCTTCAGGCGAGCTGCCTTGTTGGCGTGGAATTTGCCCTTGCGGGTGGCTTTGTCCAGTACCGAAACCGCTTTCTGGTAGGCCGCTTGAGCGGACGGCTGATCACCGGAAGCAACGGCAGCGATAACCTTTTTCAGATAGGTCCGCACCATGGAGCGCATCGCTGCATTGTGCTGACGACTCGTTTCCGCCTGACGAGCACGCTTACGCGCTTGCGGTGAGTTAGCCAAGGTCCTGCTCCTGTTGAATAAGTTGTAATTTCAGCTGACCGGCATCGGCTAGTGAGCCGGCTAGCGGGCGAGCGTACAGCAGACGCAGCGCCACGAAAGACGCGCAACTATGCCCATCCCGCCGGGCGATGTCAATCCTGCAACCCGCATCGCCGCCGCTGGTCAGCGTCAGGGCGAGCCGTTACGCTTGCGCGGTTTGCCGGAGAAACCATGAGCGACACCCCCACAGCCGCCCCGCGCCGCCGCAGCGGACTCTTTGCTTCCACCATGGTGGTCAGCGTGATGACGCTGCTGTCACGGGTGCTGGGGTTGGTGCGTGACGTGGTGGTGGCGCGCATGTTGGGGGTGTCCGCCGGTACCGATGCCTTTTTTGTGGCATTCCGCATCCCTAACTTCCTGCGCCGACTGTTTGCCGAAGGGGCGTTCAATCAGGCCTTTGTGCCGGTGCTCAGTGAATACAAGGAGCGCGGCAGCCAGGCCGCGGTGCGGCATCTAATTGACCGAGTTGCCGGCACGCTCGGCAGTGCGTTGCTGCTGGTGACGGTGCTGGGTGTGGTCGGGGCGCCGCTGCTGATTGGCCTGTTTGCTCCGGGTTTTGGTGACGATCCTCTCCAGCGCGCGCTGGCGGTGGAGATGCTGCGGCTGACGTTCCCGTATCTGTTCTTCATCTCGTTAACCGCCTTTGCCGGCGCCATCCTGAATGCGTGGGGGCGTTTCGCGGTGCCGGCATTCACGCCGGTGCTGCTTAACCTGTGCATGATCGGCGCCGCGCTACTGCTGGCGCCGTTGTTCGCGCCAGAGCGGATGGCGGTGGCACTGGCGTGGGGCGTGTTGGCGGCGGGGGTGGCGCAATTGCTGTTCCAGCTGCCGTTCTTGGCGCGGCTGTCACTGGTGCCACGGCCGAAGATCGATACCCGTGATGAAGGCGTGGTGAAGATCATGAAGCTGATGGCACCGGCGCTGTTCGGGGTGTCGGTCAGCCAGATCAACTTGCTGCTCGATACGGTGCTGGCAACGTTGCTGGAAACCGGTAGCCCGACCTGGCTCTACTATTCTGACCGGCTGGTGGAGCTGCCGCTGGGTATTTTCGGCATCGCCATCGCCACCGTGATTTTGCCCAATTTGTCGCGCCTGCATGCCGGTGATACGCCGGAGGCGTTCGCCCGCACCCTCGACTGGGGCATTCGGCTGGTGGTGCTGGTCGGTTTGCCGGCAGCGGCGGCGCTGGCGGTGATCAGCACACCGCTGCTGGCAACACTGTTCCATTACGGTGAGTTCAGCGTCAGTGATGTGGCGCACTCGGCGGCATCGCTGCAGGCCTACGCGTTCGGATTGTTGGCGTTCATGCTGATCAAAGTGCTGGCGCCGGGGTTCTTTGCCCGCCAAGACACCCGCACGCCGGTGCGTATCGGCGTGATCGCGCTGGTGGCCAATATGGTCTTTAACCTGATTTTGGTCTGGCATTTGCGCCATGTGGGATTGGCGCTGGCTACGGCGTTGTCGGCCTGGCTGAATGCGGGGCTGCTGTGGCGCGGGCTGCAGCGCGACGGCGTTTACCAGGCCGCCGCCGGTTGGTGGGCGTTCTTGGTGCGGGTGCTCGTGGCCACACTGGCGATGGGGCTCGGCATTCATTACCTGGCATCGTTGACCGGGGTTTGGTTCGACGGCAGTGCGTTGGTGCGGGCCGGTTGGCTGGCGCTGGTGGTGATCGCCGGCATGGCAATCTATCTGCTGGTATTGCTGGTGATGGGCTTCAAGCCTCGTCACTTGCGCCGCAGCCCCCTATAATCTCGCGTCTTTATTCATCAGGGTAACAAGGGCCGTCATGGAGCTTCTCCGCGGTGTGCATAACCTGCGATCAGCGGCGGGTGCCGGATGCGTGGCCACTATCGGTAACTTCGATGGGGTCCATCGCGGCCATCAGCAGATCTTGCAGCGGGTCCAGCAGCAGGCGACGACGTTGGGTCTGCGCAGCCTGGTGATGCTGTTCGAGCCGCAGCCGGCCGAGTTTTTTCGGCCGGACCAGGCGCCGCCTCGGCTGATGTCGCTGCGCGATAAAGCACGCACCCTGGCCGCGCAGGGGGTGGATCAGCTTTATTGTGCCGGCTTCGATGAAGCGTTCCGTTCCCAGAGCGCGGCGGCGTTCGTCGCTGATTTGCTGGTGGACGGCCTCGGCTGCCGCTATTTGGTGGTGGGCGATGACTTCCGATTCGGTGCTGGCCGCGAAGGTGATTTTGCCTATTTGCAGCGCGCCGGTGAGCAGTGGGGCTTCGGCGTCGAAGACACCCCGACCTGCGAGTTGGATGGCCGCCGCGTTTCCAGCACCTGGGTGCGTGAGGCGCTGGCCGCCGGTGACTTGGCACTGGCAGAGCGGCTGTTAGGTCGCCGTTATGCGATCAGCGGCCGGGTGCGCCACGGCGACAAGATCGGCCGCACGCTGGGCGTGCCCACGGCCAACCTGCTGTTGCGGCGACCGCCGGCACTGACCGGGGTTTACGCGGTCACTGTCAATGGGCCGGGCTTGAAACAGCACCCTGGCGTCGCCAGTGTCGGTACTCGGCCCACCGTGGATGGCCGGGACTGGCGCTTGGAAGTGCACCTGCTGGATTACCAAGGCGACCTTTATGGCCGCCATCTTGACGTGACGTTTTGCCATTATTTGCGGCCAGAGTTGAAATTCGACACGCTGCCCGCCCTGACCGCTGCCATGCAGCAGGACTTTGTCCACGCCCGGGCATGGTTCGCTGCAGCAGGGTTGAGTTCATAGCGCTTTTCCTGTCCCGAGAGAAACCATGACCGATTACAAAGCAACGCTGAATCTTCCGGAAACCGCTTTCCCCATGAAGGCGGGCCTGGCGCAGCGGGAACCCGAGCAACTGGCCGCATGGACCCGCGATGGGCTGTACGAGGCCATTCGCGCACGCTTTGCCGATCGGCCCAAGTACATTCTCCACGACGGCCCTCCGTACGCGAACGGGGCCATCCATATCGGCCATGCGCTGAACAAGATCATCAAGGACATCATTCTCAAGTCGCGCACCCTGAGCGGCTTCGACACGCCTTATACGCCGGGTTGGGACTGCCACGGCCTGCCGATTGAGCACAAGGTCGAGCAGTTGGTCGGCAAGCCTGGCCAGAAGGTGGATGCCGCTGCGTTCCGCGCCAAGTGCCGTGAATACGCCGCCGGCCAGATTGATGCCCAGCGCGACGGCTTCATCCGTCTCGGTGTGTTTGGTGACTGGCAGCGCCCGTACCTGACCATGAACTTCGATACCGAAGCCAACATCATTCGGGCGTTCGGCAAGATCGTTGAAAACGGCTACCTGCAGAAAGGCTTCAAGCCGGTGCAATGGTGCCTGGACTGCGGTTCGGCATTGGCGGAAGCCGAGGTGGAGTACCAAGACAAACGCTCCCACTCCATTGACGTCGCGTTCGCGGTGGCCGATGTGGCGGACTTCAATGCCCGCACCGGCCTCGCAGCTACCGCCCCCCAAGTAGTGATCTGGACCACTACGCCGTGGACGCTGCCGGCCAACCGCGCGGTGGCGCTGCACCCAGAGCTGGAATATGTGCTGCTGAGCGGTCGCAACGCCGGCGGCTTGCAGCAACTGGTGGTGGCGGAAGCCTTGGCCGAGTCGGTGGCGGTGCGCTTGGGTCTGGAACAGGTGGAACGCTCCGACGTGTTCCTTGGCCAGGCGCTGGAAAATCTGGTACTGCGCCATCCGTTCATGGGCACTGAGGTGCCGGTGATTCTCGGCGACCACGTTACGACTGATGCTGGTACCGGCTGTGTACACACCGCCCCGGGGCATGGTCTGGAAGACTTCATCGCCGGCCAACAGTACGGCCTCGAAACTGATTCCCCGCTGCTGGATTCCGGGCTGTTCGCTGAGGGCACGCCGGTGGTCGGTGGCATGCACGTCACCAAGGCCAACGAGCCGGTAATCGAAGCGCTGCGTGCCAGTGGTCAACTGATGGCGGCCGGTCACATCGACCACAGCTACCCGCACTGCTGGCGCCATAAGACGCCGCTGATTTACCGCGCCACCGCGCAGTGGTTCATCAGCATGGAGCGCCACAATCTGCAGCAGCGTGCCAGCGAGGCGGTGGAGCAGGTGCAGTGGCTGCCGGAGTGGGGCAAAGCGCGCATCGGCAGCATGGTCAAGGACCGTCCGGATTGGTGCATCTCGCGCCAGCGTACTTGGGGCGTGCCGATTGCGCTGTTCGTGGATCGTGAAACCAGCGAACCGCATCCGCACACCCCGGCGCTGATCGAAGCGGTGGCCGCCATCGTCGAGCGCGAAGGGGTGGAAGGCTGGTTCTCGCTGGATGGCGCCCAATTCCTCGCCGAACAGGGTTTTGCCGCCGATGCCGAGCGCTATCAGAAAGTAGTGGATACGCTGGACGTGTGGTTTGACTCCGGTGTCACCCACTTTGCCGTGCTGCAGAAGCAGCTGGGTTTGGCGCTGCCGGCCGATATGTATCTGGAAGGTTCGGACCAGCATCGCGGTTGGTTCCAGTCCTCGTTGCTGACCAGCCTGTGCATCAATGATGCGCCGCCGTACCGTTCGGTGCTGACTCACGGCTTCACCGTCGATGAGTCCGGCCGCAAGATGTCGAAATCGCTCGGCAACACCATCGAGCCGCACGAAGTGGTTAATACCCTTGGCGCCGACATCCTGCGGCTGTGGGTGTCGTCCACCGATTACCGCGGTGAGATGAGCGTCTCGCACAACATCCTCAAACAGATGGGCGATGCCTACCGCCGTATCCGCAACACCGCGCGCTTCTTGCTCGCCAACCTGAGCGGTTTTGACCCCGCCACCAATGCCCTGGCACCGGAGCAAATGCTGGCGCTGGACCGCTGGGCGGTGGACCGTGCGGCGGCGGTGCAGGAGGAAATCCTCACAGCGTTCGATGACTTCCAGTTCCATCAGGTGTACCAACGCATCCACCACTTCTGCTCGGTGGATCTGGGCAGCTTCTATCTGGACATCATCAAGGATCGCCAATACACCACCCAGGCGGACTCCATTGCCCGCCGCAGCTGCCAGACCGCGCTGTACCACATCAGTGAGGCACTGGTGCGCTGGATGGCGCCGATTCTGAGTTTCACCGCTGAGGAAATCTGGCGCTATCTGCCCGGCGAGCGTGGCTCGTCGGTGTTCTTGGAAACCTGGTATGCCGGCCTGTTCCGGCTGCCGCAGGACGCCGAGCTGGATGCCGACTTCTGGTCCGAGGTGCAGGACATCAAGCAGGCAGTGAACAAAGCCATCGAAGATGCGCGCAACGCCAAGGTGGTACGCGCTAACTTGGCCGCTGACGTCACGCTCTATGTGAGCCCGGAACGTGAAGCCACGCTGGCCCGCCTCGGTGATGAGCTGCGCTTTGTCACCATCACCTCCACTGCGGTGCTGGCGCCGTTGGCGCAGGCCCCGGCCGAGGTGGCGCCCTGCGCGCTGACCGGCCTGACGGTGGCGGTGGCGGCGTCGCCGCACGCCAAATGCGCGCGCTGCTGGCATCACCGTGAAGACGTTGGTCAGCACAGTGAGTACCCGGAGCTGTGCGGCCGCTGCATCGATAACATCGAAGGCTCAGGCGAGGAGCGCCGCTATGCGTGACGGCTCCCGTTGGCATTGGCGACAGCTGCATTGGTTATGGCTGACGTTGCTGGTGGTCGGTTTCGATCAGTGGACCAAGGCGTTGATTCAAGCCGCGTTCCAGTTCCACGAAACGCGGCCGGTGCTGCCATTCTTCAACCTGGTGCTGACCTACAACGAGGGCGCGGCGTTCAGCTTCCTCGCCGGTGCTGGTGGTTGGCAGCGTTGGTTCTTCGCGGGCATTGCGGCGCTGGCCTCGGTGGTGATTCTCGGCTGGCTACTGCGCGGGCGTGAAACCCGCATCACCAGTTGCGGCCTCGCGCTGATCCTCGGTGGCGCGCTGGGCAACCTGTGGGACCGGCTGGTACTGGGCCACGTGGTGGATTTCCTCGACTTCTATTGGCAGGCGCGGCACTTCCCGGCGTTTAACCTCGCTGATGCGGCGATCACCGTCGGTGCGGCGCTGCTGATTCTGGATATGCTGCGTGGAGGACGACGCGAGCATGAATAACGCATTGCGGATCGGGCCGCAGCGGCGCATTACGCTGCACTTTGCTGTGCGCTTAATGGATGGCACCGAGATCGACAGTACTTTTGGCGGCGAACCCGCCAGTTTCAGCTGGGGCGACGAATCGTTGCTGCCGGGGTTCGAGCGTGCGTTGCTGGGACTGAAAACCGGCGACCGCCGCAGTGTGGTGCTGGACCCAGAAAACGCATTCGGGCCCTATAACGACGACAACATCCAGCACTTCCGCCGCGACACTTTCGCCGCAGACGACGAGTTGGAGATCGGCACCGTGATGCAGTTTGCCGATGCGGCTCGGGCAGAGTTGCCTGGGGTCATCACGGCGCTGGACGACGACTGGGTCACGGTGGATTTCAACCACCCGCTGGCCGGTCGCGAGCTGACGTTCGAGGTCAAGATCATCGAGGTGGCGCTGGACGCCCCGGCACAGCCGGTGTCCCTGCGTTGAGCCCGCCGGCGACGCCGGCCTGAGCAGGAGTCAGTCATGGAAATCCGTCTTGCCAATCCGCGCGGCTTCTGTGCCGGCGTGGACCGTGCCATCGCCATCGTCAACCGGGCGCTGGAAGTGTTCGGCCCGCCGGTCTATGTACGTCACGAAGTGGTGCATAACCGCTTCGTGGTGGAAGACCTGCGTGCCCGCGGTGCCGTGTTTGTCGAAGAGCTGGACGAAGTGCCGGACGACTGCATCGTTATCTTCTCTGCCCACGGGGTGGCGAAAGTGGTGCAGGACGAAGCCTCTCGGCGCCAGCTAAAAGTATTTGATGCTACCTGCCCGCTGGTGACCAAAGTGCACATGGAAGTCATCCGCTACAGCCGCGAGGGGCGCGAAAGCGTGCTGATCGGCCATGCTGGCCACCCGGAGGTGGAGGGCACTATGGGCCAGTACGACCTGCGCCATGGTGGCGACATCTATTTGGTGGAAGACGAGCAGGACGTGGCCACCTTGGCCGTGCGTGATCCGTCCAAGCTGGCGTTTGTCACCCAGACCACCTTGTCGGTGGATGACACTGCTCGGGTCATCGAGGCGCTCCGCGCGCGCTTCCCCGAGATCGTCGGCCCCAAGCGTGAAGATATTTGCTACGCCACCACCAATCGGCAGGACGCGGTGCGCCAGTTGGCGTTGGAATGCCAATTGGTGGTGGTGGTGGGCAGTCCCAACAGCTCCAACTCCAACCGTCTGCGCGAGCTGGCCGAACGCTGCGGCACGCCAGCCTATCTGGTGGACGATCCTGCGGAAATTGAAGCCGACTGGCTTCAGGGCAAACAGGTAGTCGGTGTCACTGCTGGTGCCAGTGCGCCGGAAGAGCTGGTGCGGCAAGTGGTCGAGCGCTTGCAGGCGCTTGGCGAAAGCGGTGCTTTGGTGGAAGTGGCTGGGCGTGAAGAAACCATCCAATTCACCATGCCTAAAGAGCTGCGCTAATCATGTCTGGAGTGGGGGTTTTGGCTTATACGCCAATGTGACCCGCGTCAAATACCACCTTTCTTTACATGCCAACACCTGTCACTGCGGCGCCCTCCGGCGCCGCTGATGCCTTTGCTTCTCCCGCCTGTCTCCCGTCGCTGCCGGGGCCATTCTTCGGCTGATAGCCTAGTTTTCAACGTCCGTTTTACGGGGGCCGCTGATGGCATCGCCGGGTGCGCGCAACGAGCGCGGTTTCACATTGATTGAGCTGATGGTGACCATTGTGGTGCTGGCCATTGTGCTGGCGCTGGCGGTGCCTAGCTTCCAGTCGGTGGTGGATGGTAGCCGAGTGCGCGGTACCACCAGCGAGCTGATCACGGCACTGAACACCGCCCGTGCTCACGCCATTAACTTCCGCTCCAGCGTCACGCTGGCGCCGCAGAGCGGCAGCGATTGGAACTCCGGTTGGCGGCTCAGCTTCCCGACCGGTTCAAGCCGCGAGAATGAAGACTTTCACGCCCCTGAATACACCACTGTGACCTTGACCCAGGGCGCCAGCAATCTGGTATTCACCGCCCGTGGCGTGATTCCAGGTGGCCGCCAGTTCCGCGTCTGCAGTGCCAAGGGTGGTGATGGACGCATCGTTTCAATCAGCCCATTCGGACAGGTGACCAATGAAAAAACGACCTGCTCCTGAGTGCTTCCCGCGCTTGCAACAGGGCGCCGGACTGATCGAAGTGTTGGTGGCCTTGATGGTGTTGGCAATCGGCATCCTCGGTTATGCCGGTATGCAGCTGGCGGCCATGAAGAGCGCGGAAGTGGCTCACGAGCGCTCGCTCGCCACCGGCCTTGCGCAAGATGTGTTGGAACGCATGCAGGCCAACCCGCGCGCTAACCATCTTGCCAATGGCTTGTGGCCAGATGAGGGGGTCGATCCCGGTTCGTTTTCCGAATGGAACCGCTGCACAGCGCAGAGCTGCAACCCAGACCAAATGGCGCGCTGGGAAGCTGACTCCGCCCGTTGGTTAGCCGGGCAGCTGTTACCGGAAGGGCGGGTGGTGGTGAGGGAGTGCCTCTACGCTACCGGACTCACTTGCGTAGTGGTGTCGTGGAAAGGCCAGGCGGCAGACGACTGCCTGACCAACAGCGGCATCAAGGCAACCTTGGATGCAGCGTGCTTGGTACTGGAGGTGGCGCGATGACAGTCAGCCATGCCAAGGGGTTCAGTTTGATCGAGCTGATGGTGGCGCTGTTGCTGGGCGTGGTCATCACGCTGGCCGCCACGCAGATGTTCGCGGGCAATAGCCGCGCTTTCAACTTGCAGCAGGCGCAGTCGCAGGTGCAGGAAGAAGGCACTTTATTGATGCGCTTCCTTGCCGATGACATCCGTATGGCAGGCCTGTTCGGCGATGACATTGCGGCCCAGCCCGGTGTGGTGTTCGCGCCGATCACCGTGGGCGGTAAAACACTGCTCGGCTCCGGCGAAGGGGGCAGCGCCGGCGACAGCCTCACATTCACCTTCGTCGGCGACCAGGACTGTCTCGGCAATGGCGCCTCCAGCACCCTGATTGCACAGCGTTATTTCCTCAATAACGGTGGTCTGTACTGCGATAGCAGTTTGGCAGCGGCGGCGATCGAGTTGCTGCCTAACGTTGAGGCATTCGAGGTGCTGTATGGCATCCGCGAAGGCGATGAAACGCCGCCAGTAATTTCCCGTTATGTCACCGCTAACCAAGTTGGCGACCGGCCGGTGATGGCGGTGAAGCTCGCTGTGCTGCTGAGCAAAGAGGCGGGGCTGCCGGCATCGGTGGGCGAAACGGTGACCTACCGCTTGCTGGATCAGAGCGTAACGCGGGCAGTGGATAGCCGCTTGCGGCGTGCGTTCCAGCGCACTGTTGCACTGCGCAATTTCCCTTGGGAGGCATGATGACAATGGCAGTGGATGGCCAGCGTGGAGCAGCTTTGCTGGTGGCACTGATGATTCTGGTGCTGACCGCTATTTTGGGCGTGGTGGCGATGAAAAGCAGTGTGTTCAGCTCGCGTTTGGCGGTGGGCACACAGCTTGATGCGCTGGCGTTCGAAGGCGCGGAGTCGGCGTTGGCGGAGTCTTTTCAGGAGCTCGGTCGAGACACCGGAATCGGTGAGTTGGCACGGGTGCTGGACGGCAATCAATACCAGCGCTGTGTCACCAAGGACGATCGCCGCGCCGAGCGCCTTTGTGCCAGTGGCGACCACCTTGATTCGCGTGGGCTGGTGCGCAGCCAGGTTCGTGCCGGCCTCAGCGGCCGGCGTCCAGTTGCGGGCGGACAGGTGAGTGTCACCGGTTCCGGCGCCATCTTGGTGGATTACGAGGTAAGCATGTTGGGGGAAGCTGACATCGACGCGTACGACGTCTCCAACCACCACGTGCAGGAGACCCTCAAGCGGGGGCTGATGGCGGCAGGGGAGGTGGAGTAATGGTCAGCATCAATGCGTGGCGAAAGTGGATCGGGCTCGGGTGCTTGCTGGCGAGCAGTGTCAGCGCTGCTCATACCACTGAAATCTTCTTTGCCCAAGCTTCTACCGAAAGTGAGCACAACAAGCCGGAAGCCAACGTGCTGTTTCTGCTGGATACCTCCGGCAGTATGGGCACCCAGATGGGCAATATCACCCGGCTGGAAACGCTGAAACGGGCGTTTGCGACAGTGGTGGACAATGTCGGTCCCGGCGTCCGCATCGGTCTCGCCAAATTCAATGGTGACCCGAAGAACGGCAGTGGCTACGGCGGCTACGTGTTCTCCGCAGTGCGTGACCTGACTGACGCGGATAAGGCCGTGATGAAGTCGGTGGTGAACGGGCTTACGGCCACCTCCAACACGCCCACCATGGAGTCCTACTCAGAAGTGGCCCGCTATATGCTGGGCATGTCGCCGACTAACTATGCCAAGACTGGTGAGGCAATCCAGAATAAACCCAGCCCCGCGATCAACTGGCGTAATGGGCGCAGTGACGACTTCTACACCTCGCCCATCAATCCGCTCAACCAATGTGACTCTAACCACATCATCGTCATGACCGATGGTGAGCCCACCGCGGACGCTGACTATTTCTCAGTGAGAAATATTACTGGCAGATCCTGTAATTCGTCGTGGCCGTGCCAGCGGGATTTGGCGTTTTGGCTCTACAACAACGGCCAAAATGCAAAGGACCGCAAGTCCATCATGACGTGGCAGGTGGCGCTGGGTACGCAGAACGCAGTGGGAGAGATGGATAAGGTGGCTCAAGCCGGCGGCACTGGCGTGGCGCGCCGCGCCAACAACGTGCAAGAGTTGGCGAATGAGTTTCTCGATATTCTCGATCTTATTTCCAAAGACATGCGCTCGGTGACTTCCGCCGGGGTGTCGATGAACCAGGCAAACCGGTTGCAGCATCTTGAGCAACTGTACTTCGCGGTGTTTCAGCCAGATGTTGCGGGGCTGTGGCACGGCAACTTGAAGCGCTATCAGGCGTCTGCTGACGCAGTGCTCGATGCGTCCGGAACGGCGGCGGTAGATAACGATGGGTTGTTCAAAGAAAGCGCCCGCAGCTTCTGGTCCGGCAGCGCGGATGGGTCTGACGTGGACAAGGGCGGCGCCCGCGGCCAACTCGAAGAGCGGCGACTGTACGTCAGCAATGCCCAAGGGACTACCGTCACGCGGCTGCAGAGTTCGAATCTGAACAGCGTCAATTTTGCCATCCCGCCCGGCGTCACGGTTACCCCGCGGCAGGTGTTTGACCGGTTGCAGACCACCTGGGGTGACCCACTGCATAGCTCGCCGCTGATGGTGAATTATGCTGCGCCCAGCGCCGATCCTGATGAACAAACCAACGTGGTATTTATCTCCACTAATGCCGGTATGTTGCACGCCATCGACAGTAAGAACGGGCGGGAGCTGTATACCTTTATGCCCCATGAAATGGTGCGGCAGGCTTATTCGCTGGTGTACCCGGCGGCGCTGCGCCCCGACAACACCCGCGGTCTGTACGGCCTCGACAGCTCTTGGACCGGTTGGCGCCGTGGTCGCGCCGGTGCCGCCACCCCGGAAGCGGTGTATCTGTTCGGCGGCATGCGCCGGGGCGGATATTCCTACTACGGCCTTGATGTCACCGACCTGACCCAGGCGCCGAAAATGCAGTGGGTGATCCATGGGCGCGGGGATGCTGATTATCCGGTCACCGCCACGCGGGGCTTCGAACTGATGGGCCAGACTTGGTCGGTGCCCACGCTGACCCAGGTGCGTATCAACGGCACCAAAACCCCGGTGCTGGTGTTCGGCGGGGGCTATGATCCGCGCTATGGCGCACATGATAAGAGCATTAACCAGGAAGGTTTCCGCAATGAGGCGCCGAGCCGCAGTACGGGGGATGAAGTCGGTCGCGCGGTGTACATGGTGAATGCGGAGACCGGCAAGCTACTGTGGTCCGCCAGCAGCAACGCCACCTCCGGCGTCGCGGGTGCTGGCCACACGCGTGTCAACGACATGAAGTGGTCGGTTCCGGGCGGTATCGCGGTGGTGGATATCGACTTTGATGGTGTGGCCGACTTCCTTTACTACGCTGACCTTGGCGGCCAAGTGTTCCGGGTGGATCTCAACGATGACGCCACGGGCACCAGCAGCGTGGTCAAACGCGTGGTGCGTCTTGCCAATCTGGGCGGCAACTCGGCCGCAGAGAACCGTCGCTTTTACGATCCGCCCGCAGTGTCTTACGCCGAGGAAGCGGGGCGTCGGCATCTGATGGTGTCGATCGGTTCCGGCTACGCATCTCACCCGTTGGATGCTGCCACCCGTGAGCGAGTGTTCTCGTTCCGCGATGACTCGGCGTTGTCTGCCGACGCAAGCACGGCGGTCACCACGATCACCGCTGCCCAGCTGCTCAACGTGACCGACAACCTGACCCCGGCCTTGGAAGACTTCGATGGCAAGCTGGGTTGGTACGTGGATCTGCGCCGGCGTGGCGAGAAGTCGCTGGCCGCCCCGGCAGTGATCAACGGGCGCTTGTTGATCACCACTTACGCCCCCTTCGACGGCGGTGGACAGCTGGACGTATGCAAGGTCAGCTTAGGGCGCTCCTATCTTTATGTGATGGACGTGGCCACCGGCCGACCGGCATCACTGAACCACGACACGGTGCCGACGCAGCGCGAGCAAGCGCTACAGGCACAAACACCCGTGTCCACGCCGCAGATCCTGGCGCGGGAAGGTGGCAACTCACTGTCGCTGCTGATCGGCAACGAGATCGTTGGTGATGCGGACGGCGGTAACCTGGAGCTGCGCAAGCGGCGCTGGTTCACGCTGCCGCGTGACAAAGCCAACCAGTTCTTCAACCAACTGCCCGGGGCCCAGAATGATCCGTGAGCCGAACGCCGCCCAGGGCGGCTTCACCTTGCTGGAACTGCTGATGGTGGTGGTGATCATCGGCATCCTGGCAGCGGTGGCCTATCCGTCTTATCAAGGGCATATCCAACGCACCCACCAAGCGGAAGTGAAGAGCCAGATGCTCGGTCTGCAAAGTACTCTGGAGCGCTACCGGGCTCAGCGGCTGACCTATCAAAACGCCACCGTGGCGGCGCTGGCCACCGATTTGGCGCGCAACCGGATGTACAATGTCAGCTTGGAAATCAGTGCCAATTTCCAAGGCTACACCCTGACCGCCAGGCCGCAGGGAATCATGGTGGGTACGGGGGCCTATGCGGTAAACCATCTTGGCCAGCGCTGCCACAACCGCAGCAACGATTCCGCTTGTACCAACTTCGCCGCCAACTGGGATTGATCAGTCGACCAAGCAATCGCCGGTGCGGGCCGCCTCCACCCGGGGGCGGCCGACCCAGTTGAGCACCACCCGGTGACCGTCGGCAGGCAACTTCCGGTGACAGAGCAGCAAACTGCCGTTCTGAAAACGCAGCCGCCCTCGGTCTTCGAACACCAACGCAGTGCCACGAAAGCCGCGCCAAACAATCAGCACATCTTTGGGGAGATGTGCTTGTCCCAGCTGTTGTCCACGGTGATTCCAGCTCACTAATCCTTGTGACCACGGAAAACGGTCGCAGCCTTGATCGCTGCATACCGTCACCCGTTGGTGCAGCAGTGCCTCGGCGCGGGTGCTGTTCAGCAGTGACAAGGTTTCCTCCAGGCCTGATTTCAATGCCAGCCGCCTTTCCAACTGCTGCCAGGCCGGCCAAACGGCAGTGCTGGTGATGACCAGCACTAACAACACCATAAGCAATTCCAGCAGCGTCCAGCCTTTCATGGCGGCAGTCCTTTTTTGGCAAGGTGAGGCGGATAGGGTGGGGCAATCAGCGTGCTGTTCCTGTGCGCCTCTGCGTTCAAACGCTGTCCGAGGCGCGGTGAAAAAACCGTGCGCGGCAGGTGGTGTGGTTTTAAGCTTTTCGCTTTACCCGCTACGGAGGCGTTGTGGCAGAAATCGGTATTGTCGGCGCGGGCATACTGGGATTGCTGAGCGCTCGGCGGCTTGCTGCGCAAGGCCATCAGGTCACGTTGTGGTCGGCGCCGCAGCGCCATCCGCCCGCCTCGTGGGCTGGCGGCGGCATCCTGTCAGCCCTATTCCCTTGGCGTTATCCAGACGCGCTGACGCGCCTCACCCGCCATGCGCTGGCGGACTACCAGCAGCTCAGCGCCGCACTGGCACAGGAAGGTTGGCCCGGATTGGAGCTGGTCGAGAGCGGGTTGCTGATGCCCGGCGTTGCCGACACGGCGACGGCGTTGTCATGGGCAGCGCGCTGGGATTTGGCGGCACGCGTTGTTTCGGCGGCAGAGCACTGCGGGCGCTTCCATGATGAGCACGCGCTATGGATTCCCAGCGTGGGCCAATTGCGTAATCCGCGGGCGTTGAAAGCCTTGGCCGCGTCAAGTCGGCGGGCGGGGGTGCACACCGTCGACGAGCCGGTGCAACGTTTTGTCGCAGCGGGAGCCGGATGGGCGGTGCAAGGGGCGCAACAGAGTAGGCGGGTGGATCAATTGCTACTTTGCTCCGGTGCGGGCACCGCCGGCTTGGTCCAGCGCAGCACTGGGCGCCAGCTGCCGTTGTTTCCAGCGCGAGGCGAAATGCTCTGTTACGCTCCCGGCATTGAGCCACCGCCCTGCATCATTTTGCGGGAGCAGGGCTACGTGATACCGCGTGCCGATGGCACCTTGTTGGTGGGCAGTACCTTAACAGAGAGTGCGGACGGGCGGCCTACAGCCGGCGGCGGCCGTGTCTTGCAGGAGCTGGCGGAAACGCTGTGGCCGCCGCTGGCGGGGCGGTTGCCGTTTGCGCAGTGGGCCGGAATTCGCCCTGGTTGCCGGGCGTCGGTGCCGATTCTGTCGGAGTTGCCGGAAGCGCCGGGGGTATTCATAGCCAGCGGCCATTTCCGCAACGGGCTGGTGGCAGCACCGGCCAGCGCGGCGTTGATCACAGCCTTGATGACCGGCACCGCGGCGCCGTTTGATCCGGCGCCTTACGCGTTATCGTCTTCGTCGTCGCCGCCTTGATCGAGGCCGAGCTTCTTCAGCCGGTAACGCAGTGAGCGGAACGTCATGCCGAGTTTGCGGGCAGCGGCGGTGCGGTTCCAGAGTGTGGCGTCCAGCGCCTTGAGAATTTCCCGCTTTTCGATGTCTTGCAGGTAATCCTCCAGCGGTTGGCTGTTGGAGCGTGGTGGCTCTGCCATCAATGGTTCGTTGATCGGTTGCCGCTCAGCAGCGGCGCGCAGCTGCAGGTGGTGCGGTTCGATCTGTGGGCCATCGGCCAGTGTCAGAGCACGCTCGAGCACGTTCTCCAGTTCCCGCACGTTGCCGGGGAACTCGTAATCTTCCAGTGCTTGGCGGGCGGCACGGGAAAACTGTGGCGCTGGCAATCCCCACTGCTGGCTCAAGCGCTGGCTAAAGAAATCCACCAGCAGTGGAATGTCTTCGCGGCGCTCACGCAGTGGTGGTACCCGCGCTTCGATTACATTCAAGCGGTAATACAAGTCTTGGCGGAAATAGCCGTCATTAACCTGTTCAGCTAGATTCTTGTGAGTGGCGCACATGATGCGCACATTGACGTCGAACTCCCGTGCTTCACCCACCGGGCGCACGCTTTTTTCCTGAATCGCGCGCAGCAGCTTCACCTGCATGTGCAACGGCAGGTCGGCCACTTCGTCAAGGAACAGCGTGCCGCCGTCGGCTTCGCGGAACAGCCCTTTGCGGTCTTCAAAGGCACCGGTGAAGCTGCCTTTTCGGTGGCCGAAGAACTCGCTTTCCATCAGCTCTGAGGGAATCGCCCCGCAGTTCACCGCAATAAACGGCTTGTCGTGGCGGGGGCCGCTGCTGTGGATCAGCTGTGCCACCTTCTCCTTGCCAGAGCCGGATTCGCCGCTGATATAAATCGGCGCCTGGCTGCGTGCCAGCTTGGCAATCTGCTGCTTGAGGTCGCGCATCGCCGGCGCTTCGCCGACCAGTTCGGCGCCGGGCGCTGGGCCGTTGGCTTGAGCGCTGCGGATGTGGAGACCGTCATCCACCAGCCGCCGCAGTTGGTCCATCGACACGGGCTTGGTGATGTAGTCGTAGGCGCCGTGCTTCATCGCCTGGATGGCGGTGTCCATGCTGCCGAAGGCGGTGATCATCGCTACCGGCAATTCTGGCCACTGCTGCGAAATCAGGCGCACGAGCTCCAGCCCGTCGCCATCGGGCAGCTGCATGTCGGTCAGACAGAGATCGAATTCCCGTTGCTGCAGTGCTTGGCGGGCTTCCGCCACCGTCCCCACGGCATGGGCCTGCATTTTCATTCGCCCCAGAGAAATCACCAGCAGTTCCCGCAGATCCTCTTCGTCGTCCACGACAAGGATGCGTTGTTGTTCAGCGCTCATCGAAATACCCGATCCGGATGCGCGAAGGTAATGATGAACCGGGTACCTGGCTCGGCCGCCTCAAAGTGCAGGCGCGCTTGGTGGCTTTCGCATATCCCCCGACAAACGAACAGCCCCAGGCCGGTTCCTTCACGCGATGTTGTAAAGAATGGCTCGAACACATTATCACGATTCGCATCGCTGATCCCGGCGCCATGATCGCGCACGCTGACCCACGGCAGGCCGGAATGCGGATGGCGCCCAGCCGCCAATTGCACCGGTGCGCCGCCGTGGCTGACGGCGTTGTGGAGCAGGTTGTCGAGCACTTGTTCTAAGTGGTGGGCATCGAAGCGCACCAGCGGCAGCGACGGACAAGGCAGCAGTTGCAGTGATGCCGCAGCATGGCCATGCTCGGCAAAGCGGCGGGCGGCGGCTGCCAGCGCTTGTTGCAGATCGAGCTGCGCCGCTTCGCCGACGGTGGTGCGCGACAGCCCCAGCACGTCGTTGACGATGCCGTCCAGCCGTAGCACATGACGCTGCACGATACGCAGCAAGTGCTGGTCCTCGGCGTTGCGATCTGGGGTGTCGGACAGCAGCTCTGCCGCTTGAGCGATAGCGCTGAGCGGGTTGCGGATCTCGTGGGCAATGGTGGCGGTCAGTCGGCCTAGCGATGCCAGTTTCAGCTGCTGCGCCTCCTGCATGACCCGGGCGCGGTTTTCGAGGAAGGCTATGAACACGCCAGCTTGTTCCGGTAGGCGCGCAAAACCCACGTCCAGCGCGGGCAGTTCCACGGTGTCGGGCAGCGGCGGCAGTGGTTGGCCATTGGCTTGCTGCCACAGCTGGAAATGTTCGCGAAGCGCGCCGGGCAACACCCGCTGCTGGTCTAGTTCAGGAAACAGTTGGTGGGCGGAATCATTGTGCAGCAGCACGTGGCCGTCGGCTTCGAACACCAATACCCCGGTGCGCATACGGTTCACGACCTGCTGATTCAGTATTTCCAGCTGGTGGATGGCCGAGAGTTGCCGCTCCGCCAACTGCTCGCTGAGCGTCAGCCGCTGCACCACCTGCTGGGTGATCAGGGCGACCGCAAAAAAAGCCAGTCCGAGGGTGGCAGACTCGGTCAGATGCAGCGGGTTGTCGAGCTGGTGGCCGAGGGAAAACAGGAACTGCTCCAGCATCATGGTCAGCGAAGCCGCGGCCGCGGCCATCAGTCCAAGCCGGCCGGGCAGGATGATGCAGGCTGCCGCCACCGTGACGATCAGCAGCACCGTCAGGCTGCTGCCGGTACCGCCGCTGGCATGTACCAGCAGGGTCAGCACCACAATGTCGGTGAGCACCGCCACCATCGAGAATTGCGCGGCAAAACGGCGCGACAGCGCCGGCAACGCCAAATAGGTCAGCGCCAATGCCAGGTAGAGCAGGGCGGTGCCGGCAAACAGCGTCGGATTGTAGCTGCCCAGCACCGGCTTGCTGTCGCGGCTGAGCAAGAACACCAGCACCAGCAACGCCGCCAGCAACAACCGGTACAGAGCATAGACCTGCGCCGGCGACCAGCGCTGCAGACGGCGGCCGCGCAGTTCAGTCATCGATGCGTTCCAGCCAGCGTTGCTGGTGCAGCGGGCTGCAGAAGTGGTGGCCTTGGTGGCGTAGCGCGTCACGGCTCGGCACATGCACATCACAAAGTGCGCAGCGCACCATGGTGTCGGTATGGCCGGGGGCGGCCGCTGGTGGGGTCGCCTTACGTTGTTGGTAGTGGCGGAACAAACGCCAAATGACCCACGCCAGCAGCGCGAGCAGTAGCAGGCGGAACAGGCCCATGCGAAGTGCTCCATATCCTAGAAGGGGAACCGGCGTACTGCCGGCGCGGCCAAGATTCCATGGAAGCGGTGACCGCTGCAAGCGTTTGGCGTGCTGTGCAGTGTCAGCGGCATTTGCGCCGGGCGGGCGCTACAATGGCGCTTTCCATCGGACACGAGGCACAGCGGTCATGCGCGTGGTCATCGCACAGAGCAACATGTTGGTGGGTGATATCGAGGGCAATGCGGAGCAGGTGATCGCCACCGCTGCCGCCGCCCAAGCCCAGGGCGCCGAACTGGTGCTGTTCCCGGAATTGGCGCTGACGGGGTATCCGCCGGAAGACTTGCTGCTGCGGCCCAGCCTCAATACCCGCGTGCGCGATGCGCTGGCGGCGATCGGCGCTGCGATCGAAGTGCCGGTCGTGCTTGGCTACCCGGCGGTGCGCAACGGCCAGCGCTATAACGTGGCTGGCCTGCTGCAGCCCGGTGAGACCCGGCCGCAAGAGGAGTACTTCAAGCACTGCCTGCCCAACTTCCGGGTGTTCGACGAAAAGCGCTATTTCCAGCCCGGTCAGCACGCCACCGTGTTCACTCTCAATGGCGTACGCATCGGCTTGTTGGTGTGCGAGGACCTGTGGCATCCAGCGCCGATGGTGGCGGCCTGCGCCGAAGGCGCGGAGCTGATCCTGGCGCTCAATGCCTCGCCGTTCAGTGACGACAAGCACGAAAGCCGTACTGCCCACGTGGCCGCCCGCAGCGCCGAGAACGGTGTGCCGATCATCTATGCCAACTTGGTCGGAGGACAGGATGAGCTGGTGTTTGATGGCGGCTCCTTTGCGGTGGATGCGCAGGGCGAGTGCTGTCTGCAGGGGCCGTTCTTCGAGTCTGCGCTGATTAATGTGGAGGTGCGGCGGAGCGAAGCAGGCGCGCTGAGCCTGCAGGGCGAGCAGTGCCCGGTGCCAGACTTGGACGAGCGTCTGTATCGCGCGCTGGTGCTGTCGGTGCGTGATTACGTCAACAAGAACGGCTTCAAGGGTGCGCTACTGGGTTTGTCTGGCGGCATCGATTCGGCACTGACACTGGCGGTGGCGGTGGACGCGCTGGGCCCGGAGCGGGTGGAGGCGGTGATGATGCCGTTCCGCTACACCGCCGATATCAGCAAGCATGATGCGGCCGAACAAGCGCACACCATGGGCGTGCGCTATCGCGAACTGCCGATCGAGCCGATGTTTGATGCCTTCATGGGCGTGCTGGCGGACAGTTTTCAAGGTACTCAGGTGGATACCACCGAGGAAAACTTGCAGGCTCGTTGCCGCGGTGTGTTGCTGATGGCGTTGTCGAACAAGCTCGGCTATGTGGTGCTCACCACCAGCAATAAAAGCGAGATGGCGGTGGGCTATTCCACCCTCTACGGCGACATGGCTGGCGGCTTTGCAGTGCTCAAGGATGTGGTGAAAACTCGCGTCTACCAGCTCAGTGAATACCGTAACCAGGTGGCGGGGCAGGATGTGATTCCGCGCCGGGTGATTACCCGTCCGCCGTCTGCCGAGTTGGCGCCGGGTCAGACGGACCAAGACAGCTTGCCGGATTACGACATTCTCGATGCCATCCTGCACCACTATGTGGAGCAGGATTTTAGCGCCGAGGCCACGGTGCGGGCTGGGTTTGAGTCCGAGCAGGTGTACCGCATCGTGCGGTTGGTGGATCGCAATGAATACAAGCGGCGCCAGGCGGCGGTGGGTCCGCGGCTGACGCAGCGGGCGTTCGGCAAGGACCGGCGTTATCCGATCACCAATGGCTGGCGGCCGGGCGACTGACGCCGGTTACCACAGCGCCGGTAGCGACCGGCGCTGCGGGGCCTATCAAAGCAGGTCGAACGTGAGCAGGCTCAGCAGGCCGCGTTCGCGATCCGGCCACCACGGCAGCACCACGCGGTCGTTGCTGGCCAGATATTGGCTTTCCGGCCAGTTGTACTTCAGCACTGACAGCGTAGTGTCCGCCAGCTGCTTCTCTCCCAGTGCGCGGTAGGCGCGGTATTGCACCGCCAGCGCCTCTTCCACTGCCGGCGTTTCTTGATAGTGGATGATCACTTCTTTGGCGCGAGCGGCCGCTGCCACATAAGCACCGCGACGGGCGTAGTAGCGCGCTGCGTGCAGTTCGCCATCGGCCATGGTGTTGCGGATATGCACCAAGCGGGCGCGGGCGTCCGGGGTGTAAGGGCTGTCCGGGTAGCGACGCACTAGCTCGTTGAGGTCACGGAACGCATCGCGCCAGGCATCCAAATCGCGGGATGACTTCTCGGTGCGCAGCAGCCGCTCAAACAGCCCCCGCTCTAGGTTGTAGTTGCCCAGGCCGCGCATGTAGAGCACGTAATCCAGATGCGGGTTGGCCGGGTAGTTGCGCAGGAAGCGGGTGGCGGCAGCGATGCTGGCCGGGTAGTCGTAGGCGCGGTAATAGACATACACCAGATCCAGCAGACCCTGCTCGGCGTAGTCGCCATAGGGGAAGCGGGCTTCCAGTTCGCGTAGCTCATCGACCGCAGTAAGGAAGTTTTTCTTCTCGATCTGACGCTGTGCGGCCTGGTATTGGCCGGCCTCGGTGCGCTCCGGCGACACCTTCGGCTTGCTGGCACAACCGGTGATGCCCAGCAGGGCAGAGAGCAAAAGCACTGTGGTAAGACGCATGATCACCTGACTTTGGCGTGTTGAGCGTTACAATGCCGGCGCGGGTCCACGTGGGAGGACCGGGTCCGGCTTGGATGGCGGCTATTTAAGCACATCCGGGTACGGGTCACAGTGTTGCCTCCCGCACCGACCCCTTCTGCCAGACAACGCGCCGCGGGAATCGCTCTATGGGACACGTCTCCACCGATAAAATTCAGTTATCAGCACAAGTGCCGACCGAGCAGGCCGGTCAACGGCTGGACCAGGTGGCAGCAGTGCTGTTCGACGGCTTCTCCCGCTCGCGCCTGCAAAGTTGGATCAAAAGCGGCGCCTTGACCGTGAACGGTCGTACCGGCAAACCCCGCGACAAGGTGATTGGGCTGGAATGGCTCACCATCGATGCCGAGCAGGAGCCGGAGGTGTCCGATACGCCGCAGCCGCTGGAGCTGGATGTGGTCTATGAAGACGACGCCCTGATGGTGATCAACAAGCCTACTGGCTTGGTGGTACACCCGGCCGCCGGCCATCAGGACGGCACCTTGCTCAATGGGCTGCTGCACTTGAACGCGCGCCAAGCGGGTCTGCCACGTGCGGGGATTGTGCACCGGCTCGACCGTGATACCACCGGCCTGATGGTGGTGGCCAAAACGCTCGAAGCGCACACCGATTTGGTGGCGCAGCTGCAAGACAAGTCGGTATTTCGGGAATACGAAGCGGTGGCGGTGGGTACCCTCACCGGAGGCGGTACCGTGGATGCGCCGATCGGGCGCCATCCGCAGGACCGCAAACGCCAAGCGGTGGTGGCTGATGGCAAGCCGGCGGTGACCCATTATCGGCTGATCCGCCGTTTCCGTGGCCACACTCACCTGCGGGTACAGCTGGAAACCGGCCGCACTCACCAAATCCGTGTGCACATGGCGCACCTGCGCTACCCGCTGCTGGGCGATCCGGTCTACGGCGGCCGGCTGCGGTTCCCGGCCGGCGCCACGGCGGAGTTGCGCGATGCGCTGCCGCGCTTCCGCCGCCAGGCTTTGCATGCCCGCAAACTGGGACTGATGCACCCGGAAACCGGTGAATACATGGAGTTTGAGGCGCCGCGCCCGGATGACCTAGAGCAGCTGCTGAAGCTGCTGCAGCAGGACGCCGACGCATGAGTGGCGCGCCGTTGCAGTGGTTGGTGCCGGACTGGACGCCGCATCCGCGCGTGCGGGCTTGCATCACCACCCGCCACGGCGACCGCTCGCCGGCGCCGTGGCACGGCTTCAATCTTGGTCTCAACTCCGGCGATGACCCGCAACGGGTCGCTGCTAATCGCGCTGCGCTGGCACAGGCGCTAGCACTGCCGCATCCACCCCACTGGCTGGAACAGGTGCATGGCGTCGCGCTGGCCGAAGCCGGCAGCGCGCTGCAACGCGCCGATGGGGTATGGAGCGGCGAGGCTGGGCGGGCTTGTGTGGTGTTGACCGCCGATTGCTTGCCGGTGCTACTGGCGCGTTGCGATGGCCGCGCGGTGGCGGCAGTGCATGCCGGCTGGAAAGGACTCAACGCTGGCATCTTGGAACGCGCGGTGCAGCAACTGGCACCGGGTGGCGAGCCGGTATCAGCCTGGTTGGGGCCGGCGATTTCCCAGCCCTGCTACCAGGTCGGTGATGATCTGCGTGAGGCCTTCCTGAACGTTGATCGAGCAGCGGCCGACGCGTTCGCCGCTGATGCTGAGCCTGGCCGCTGGCGGCTCGACTTGTTTGCGTTGGCGCGCCGTCGACTGCTGGCCGCCGGTGTGGCCGAGGTCAGCGGCGGCAACTGGTGCACCGCCACGCGGCGTGATTTGTTTTATTCCTACCGCTTCGAAGGCCAGACTGGGCGCTTTGCCTCGTTGGTCTGGCTGCAGCCCTGAGCGCGTCGCAATGAGTGAAGTGGGCTGGCAGGGTGACATCTGGCTGGCCCGCGATCATGCCGTGTTCTATGGCTGCGTTGGCGATGCCCGTTCCCACGCGCACTATGCCCACCAGTTGATGGTGGGGCTTGGGCAGCCAGTCACGGTGGCGCTCGACACCGGTCGCCAACAGGCCTCGCGATTACTGATCCCGTCTTGGCAGCGCCACGCGTTGCAGCCGTCCCAAATGCCGCAACTGGTGTTGTTTGCTGAGCCGCTGGCGTTCGATCAAGACACGCTGGTGGCATGGTTGCCGCACTGTCCTGATGACCCGGCCGGCGCGCAGCGCGCATTGCAACAGCTGCCACGCCGGCCGCTGGACCCGCGCCTGCAACAGGCGCTGGTGGAGTTGGATCAGGGGCTGGACGGCAAAGTGCCCTCCGCGCGGCTGGCGACTGCGGCGAGTCTGTCGCTGAGCCAGCTGGCGCGGCTGTTCAGTGATCAGCTTGGGGTGTCGGTGCGGCGGCTAGTGCTGTGGCGCCGGCTGCATCTGGCCACCGCGCTGGTGCTGCAGGGCTACTCACTGACCGATGCAGCCCATCACGCCGGCTTTGCCGACAGCGCCCACTTGTCCCGCACTGTGCGCAGCCTACTGGGCATCCGCGCCGACCTGTCGCTGACGCAACTGCGGGTGATGGCGCTGCAGTGAGGTGGCCAGCTCTACTGAAGGCTGCGCCAACCCCGGTTGTTCCGGCAGCGCCCGCCAAGGGGCACTGAGCTGGGCCCGATAATCGCGCGGGTAATCCGGCTGAGCGCCAATGCCGACATCATCGGCACGCAGCCGGTAATCCGGCAGCCACATGGCGGTGCTGAGCAAGCGGTCCCAGAGCGGGAAGAACAGCGCGAAATTCACATCCCCAGCGCGGCCATAGCGCAGGTGGTGCAAGCGGTGCACCGGCGCCCAAGCAAACAGATGCCGCAGTGGCCCCATTTTCATGTCCACATTGCTGTGTTGCAGCAACAGTTGCAGGGCGATGCTGAATGCCAGCAGGGCGCCGACCTGCGCTGGCAGGCCGATCAGCAGCAGTGGCAGCAAACCGCCCAGCGCTTCCACGCCTTGGTGCAGCGGATGTTTCATTAAACCGTTGAAGCCGTACAGCCGCGGCGCGCTGTGGTGCACCGCATGCAGCCGCCACAGAAGTGGCCGCCGATGACTCAGCCAGTGCATCAGCGTGATGCCGGCATCCGCCACCACTAGCGCCAGCAGCCATTGCGTCCACAGTAGCCAATGCGTCGGCCACACCGGCCACAGCGTCAGCGCGCCGGCCAGCAGTGGCAGCAGCACAATGCCAGCACTGTTCAGCGCTTCGTTGATGAGTGCGTGCCAGCGGTCGCTGCCGCGATCATGGTGATCGCGGTTCCAGTCGGTATGAAACGGCAAGCGCGCCTCGGCGAGGAACGACAGCAAGATGACAGCGAGGCCGAGTGGTAGCAGCCATAGGGCGCTGTGGCCTTGGCTGCCGATCAGCCACAGCGCGAGGCCGTTACCGCCAAACCAAAGCAGGGGGCCGTAGCCGTATTGGAAGGTAGTGCGCATGGTGACTCTCTCTTGGCATCAGGGTGGTCACCATGGTGTGCGCCGGGAACCGGCGCGGCTTGAATAAACGGCGCAGCCTCAGGGAGCACGTACCAGACTGAGCGCCAGCCGTCGCGCCATCGGTAGCACCACCAATACGGTGGGGAAGGCGATCGCCCAGGACAGCAGCCAAGTAGACAGCCAAGCCGATAACATGCCGGGGCTCAGCCCAACGCTGTTGACCAAGCTGATGAAGGACACCACCGCGCTCATGATGCAGGACAGGAACAGCGGCAACAGGATCGCCAAGGCGCTATGGGGCAACTTGGGCAAGCCAAACAAAGTATCGCGGGAGGGGGACATAACAGGTCTCCATAAGGTTCTGTTCCATCAACGCAGATGCACTCCTCACGCAATGGAACGTGATGAATGCGTTGATTGACGTAAACGCTTACGGACGGATGCGGCGCATCGATCAAGATGCGCACGATAGCAACGCTGCCAGAAGCTGACAACCGTCGCTGCAATACAAACAAGCGTGAAATCTGATCCCGGTGCTTGGGGTGGTGCGACGGTGGCGGCAGACTCTTGAAATCGGCCTATGCACCCGCATCTCTGGGCCATCGTATTCAATCGTTTTTGGAGGCAAAGGGTTATGCGTCCTGACCGTTTTACCAGTCGTTTGCAGGAAGCGCTGGGCGAGGCCCAGTCACTGGCCGTGGGGCAAAGCCATGCGGTCATCGAACCGGCCCACTTGATGCTGGCTCTGCTGCGCGGGCAGGGCAGCAGCGCGCGGCCGCTGCTGCAAAAGTTGGGCGTCAATGTTGCTGATTTTGAAACCGCACTGGAGCTGGCGCTGGACAAGGTCGCGCGCGCCGGCCAATTCACCGGTGATGTGCAGCTGTCCCGTGGCATGGTGGCGCTGCTGAACCTCGCTGACCGCGAAGCACAACAACGCGGAGACCAGTACATTTCCACCGAGGCGGTGTTGCTGGCGGCCTGCGATGACGGCGGCGAGCTCGGCAAGATTATGAACAACGCCGGCGTGCGCAAAGGCGCGTTGGCGGCACGTATTGATGAGGTGCGTGGTGGCGAAGCCGTGAAGGATCCCAATGCAGAGGAGCACCGTGAGGCGCTCGATAAATACACGCTTGATCTCACCGAGCGTGCTGAGCAGGGCAAGCTGGATCCGGTGATCGGCCGCGATGATGAAATCCGCCGCACAGTGCAGGTGTTGCAGCGCCGCACCAAGAACAACCCGGTGCTGATCGGCGCGCCCGGGGTCGGTAAAACCGCCATCGTGGAAGGCCTGGCGCAGCGCATCGTCAACGGCGAAGTGCCCGAGGGTCTGAAGGGCAAGCGGGTGCTGTCGCTGGACATGGCAGCGTTGATTGCCGGGGCTAAGTACCGCGGCGAGTTCGAGGAGCGCCTGAAAGCGGTGCTCAACGAATTGTCGAAGCAGGAAGGCCAAGTAATCCTGTTTATCGACGAGCTGCACACCATGGTTGGCGCCGGCAAGGGCGATGGCGCCATGGATGCCGGCAACATGCTCAAGCCAGCCTTGGCCCGTGGCGAGCTGCACTGTGTCGGTGCGACCACGCTGGACGAGTACCGCCAGTACATCGAGAAAGACGCCGCGCTGGAGCGGCGTTTCCAGAAAGTGCTGGTAGATGAGCCGTCGGTGGAAGACACCATCGCCATCCTGCGCGGGCTGAAAGAGCGCTACGAAGTGCACCACGGTGTCGACATTACCGACAGCGCCATCATCGCCGCGGCGAAACTGTCGCAGCGTTACATCACTGATCGCCAGCTGCCGGACAAGGCCATCGACCTGATCGATGAGGCGGCCAGCCGCATCCGCATGGAAATCGATTCCATGCCGGAGGAAATGGACCGTCTTGACCGCAAGTTGATTCAGTTGAAGATGGAGCGCGAAGCGCTGGGCAAGGAAGAAGATGAGGCCAGCCGCAAGCGGTTGGAAAAGCTCAACGAAGATATCGACCGTCAGGAGAAGGAATACGCCGACCTGCGCGAGATTTGGGACGCCGAGAAAGCCAGCGTGATGGGCGCCCAGGAGATCAAAGCAGAGTTGGAGCGGGCTCGGTTGGAGATCGAACAGGCGCGCCGTGCCGGTGACTTGTCGCGCATGTCCGAGTTGCAGTACGGCACCATCCCCGGTCTGGAGCAGAAGCTGGCCGAGGCGTCGCAACAGGAGCGCCCGGCATTCAAGCTGCTGCGTAACCACGTGTCGGAGGAAGAGATCGCCGAGGTGGTGTCCAAGTGGACCGGTATCCCGGTGGCAAAAATGATGGAGGGCGAGCGCGACAAATTGTTGCGCATGGAAGATGCCTTGCATGCCCGTGTGGTGGGCCAGGACGAAGCGGTGGAGGCGGTGGCCAACGCGGTGCGGCGTTCCCGCGCGGGGCTGTCTGATCCTAACCGCCCGAACGGCTCATTCTTGTTCCTCGGACCGACCGGGGTCGGCAAGACCGAGCTGTGCAAAGCGTTAGCCGAGTTCCTGTTCGATACCACCGACGCCATGGTGCGGGTGGACATGTCCGAGTTCATGGAAAAGCACTCGGTGGCGCGGCTGATTGGAGCGCCGCCGGGCTACGTCGGATACGAGGAGGGCGGCTACTTGACCGAAGCGGTGCGCCGTAAGCCGTACTCGGTACTGCTGCTCGACGAGGTCGAAAAAGCCCACCCGGATGTGTTCAACATCCTGCTGCAGGTGCTGGATGACGGGCGCCTGACCGATGGCCAAGGCCGCACCGTGGACTTCCGCAATACGGTGGTGGTGATGACGTCGAACCTAGGTTCTGACCTGATCCAGCGCATGGCCGACGACGGCGATTACAACGCCATGAAAGACGCGGTGATGGGTGTGGTGGGCAACCACTTCCGTCCGGAGTTCATCAACCGGGTCGATGAAGTGGTGGTGTTCCATCCGTTGGCCAAAGACCAAATCCGCGGCATCGCCGACATTCAGTTGGCGGGGCTGCGCAAGCGGTTAGCGGAACGCGAGCTGGGGCTGGCGCTCACTGATGAGGCGCTGTCGAATCTGGTGGAAGCGGGCTACGACCCGGTCTACGGCGCGCGGCCGCTGAAGCGGGCGATTCAGCAGAAGATCGAGAACCCGTTGGCAACGGCCATCTTGCGCGGCGATTTTGCTCCCGGCGATACCATTCGCGTGGAGGCCGATGACAGCGGACTGCGGTTCAGTAAGGAATGATCCTCGGCGGATAACAAAAAAGGGGCGCTTGGCGCCCCTTTTTTGTATGCCGTCTGTCAGGGGCAGCGTTGGAGCTGCTCGCTGATCTGTTGGGTCATGGCGGCGCGGCGCTCAGCATCCAGTGTGATGTGTTCGCCGGTGTCGGGATCAACCTCACGCACGATCGGCTTGTTGCGCAGCGTCTCCAGGTGCCCGCGCAGTTGGGCGCAGGTGCTGGCATCCAGCGGCTGCGGCGGCGGTGGTGTTGCCGCCGCGCCGGGCGTGTCCTCGGTCGTGGCCGCTGCAGAAGCCGCAGCGGCTGGCGTGGTCACCGGCGGCGCCGGGCGAGTGGTGACGGTGGTGCTCGGCTGGTTGGCCGGCGGTCGGGTGCCGAAGTGCACGGTGCCGTTGTCGTCCACCCAGCGGTGGTAGTCAGCGGCCAGCGCTGGGCCGGCCAAGGCAGCACCCAGCGCTGCCAGCAAGATGGTTTTGTGCATGGTTTTCCCCCTTTCAAACCGCATTCAGCATGCCCCGGCAGGCGGCGCAAACGCAACGCCGACGGTTTGACAGACTGCTCAAATCTGCGACAATCGGGGGTCTCCGGAAATCGGGACTCCTGAACTTTACCCAAGTGACAGAGGGGCCGGGGCCGGGGGCGTCATTACCGTGACGTCCACTGCAGTATCACTGCCGCATCGTCCCAGCATTCGCCTGTCCGCGTTCTTGTCGGCCACCTCCGCAAGAGCCTCGGGAAGCCAAAGTAAGGTTTTCCATCCGCGGGCACTCAAGAGACAAATCCAGTTCCCTGCTGCGCAGGCCGTCCTCCAATGGTGGAAGGGCGTCGCTGTCGTCATTGCATTGCGTGGCAGCCAAACGAGGTGAGAGTTGTGGAAAAGTTATCTGGTGCGGAGATGATCATCCGTGCCTTGCAGGAAGAGGGCGTTGAGTACCTTTTTGGCTACCCCGGTGGCGCGGTACTCCATATTTACGACGCATTGTTCCAGCAAGAGCAGGTCAAGCACATCCTGGTCCGTCATGAGCAAGCGGCCACCCACGCGGCGGACGGTTACGCCCGCGCCACCGGTAAGCCTGGTGTAGTGCTGGTGACCTCCGGCCCGGGTGCCACCAACGCGGTGACCGGCATCGCCACGGCCTACATGGATTCCATCCCGATGGTGGTGCTGTCGGGTCAGGTGCGTTCCGACTGGATCGGCGATGACGCCTTCCAAGAATGCGACATGATGGGCATCTGCCGGCCGATCGTGAAACACAGCTTCATGGTGCGCAACACCGAAGACCTGCCGGAAATCATGCGTAAGGCCTTCTACATTGCGACCACTGGCCGCCCTGGCCCGGTGCTGGTCGATATTCCCAAGGACCGCACTGCGCCGCATATCAAGCTGCCGTTCGAGTACCCGAAAAAGGTCAAGATGCGCTCCTACACGCCGGTGCAGCGCGGCCACTCCGGCCAGATCCGCAAGGCGGTGGAAGAAATGCTCAAGGCCCGGCGTCCGGTGTTGTACGCCGGCGGTGGTGTGGTGCAGGGCGATGCCTCTGACCTGCTGACCAAGTTGGCGCACAAGGTGAAGTTCCCGGTGACCAACACGCTGATGGGGCTCGGCTGCTTCCCGGCCAGCGACCCGCAGTACATTGGCATGCTCGGCATGCACGGTACCTACGAAGCCAACATGGTGATGCACAATGCTGACCTGATCGTGGCGGTGGGTGCGCGCTTTGATGACCGTGCCACCAACGACATCAGCAAGTTCTGCCCCGGCGCGACCATTGTTCACATCGACGTGGATCCGGCCACCATCTCCAAAAACGTGCGTGCTGATGTGCCGATCGTGGGCCCGGTACAGCAGGTGCTGGAAGACATGCTGGCAATCCTCGACGAGCAGCCGGTACTGCCGGACGGCAGCCAGATCGCGCGTTGGTGGGATGAGATCAACGGCTGGCGCAAAGTGCACGGGCTGCGTTTCGCGCCGCACGCGGAAGGTTTGCTGAAGCCGCAGGAAGTGATTCAGGCGCTGCATCGTGTCACCAAAGGCGACGCCTACGTGACCAGTGACGTTGGCCAGCACCAGATGTTCGCGGCGCAGTACTACGGCTTTGACAAGCCGCGCCGTTGGATCAACTCCGGTGGTCTCGGCACCATGGGCTTTGGTTTGCCGGCGGCCATGGGCGTGCAGCTTGCGTTCCCAGATGCGACCGTGGCCTGCGTCACCGGTGAAGGTTCGATCCAGATGAACATTCAGGAGCTGTCCACCTGTCTGCAGTACGGGTTGCCGGTGAAGATCATCAACCTGAACAACCAGTCGCTGGGCATGGTGCGCCAGTGGCAGGACATGCAGTACGGCGGTCGTCACAGCCAGTCCTACATGGAGTCGCTGCCCGACTTCGTTGGCCTAGCGCAGTCCTACCACCACCTCGGCATCCGTGTTGATCGTGCGGACCAGCTGGAAGCGGCGATGGAAGAGGCCTTTGCGGCCAAGGACCGGCTGGTGTTCATGGACATCTATGTGGACCCCACCGAGCACGTGTACCCGATGCATATCGCTGACGGGTCCATGCGCGACATGTGGCTGAGCAAGACGGAGCGCACCTGATGAGACGCATCATTTCGATCCTGATGGAAAACGAACCGGGCGCGCTGTCCCGGGTGGTGGGCCTGTTCTCCCAGCGGGGCTACAACATCGAAACGCTGACCGTGGCACCCACCGAAGACAACACGCTGTCGCGGCTGACGCTGACCACCTACGGTGATGACCGCACCATAGAGCGCATCACTAAACACCTCAACAAGCTGATTGAGGTGGTCAAGTTGGTGGACCTGACTGAGGGCGCGCACATCGAGCGCGAACTGATGTTGATCAAGGTGAAAGCCACCGGTGCCCAGCGCGCTGAGGTTAAGCGGACGGTGGACATCTTCCGCGGTCAGATCGTGGACGTGACCGCTTCGGTCTACACCGTGCAACTGGCCGGTGCCAGCGACAAACTGGACGCCTTCATCAATGCCATCGGGGAAACCCAGGTATTGGAAGTGGTGCGTTCCGGTGTCAGTGGCATTTCCCGTGGTGAAAAGGTGCTGAGCATCTGATCGCGGTGAGAAGACCCTGAGCCCACGAAAACGCCCCGCATTTGCGGGGCGTTTTCGTTGGTCGCTAGGGGCGGTGCCTGCACGTTAGGCAGGCGCTTTGCCACAGGGCGATGTCGCGGACAGCCTGAGCCAGGCGTGACGGGAGACGTAACGCCGAGAACGTGCTGGGCGCAGGTCGGACCGGCTGGTGGAGTTTCAGGCGGTGCGATAGGCGCGCAGGAACGCGTCCACAGCGTTGGCCACCTGCTTGCGGCGCTCGCCGTCGCTGTGTGGGAGCGCGCAGCGAATCAGGACCTGCATTTGCCGGCAGCCTTGCAGCAAACCGTACAGTTGGTCGGTGGCGCTGGCCGGGTCATCGATGCGCACCAGGCCGAGACGGTCAGCTTCGCGCAGCAGTGTCTCCATGGCCTCGAGCATCGGTCGCGGTCCGGCGTTGAAAAACAGTTCAGCCATGGCCGGGTCGGCAGCGGGGGAAATGAGCAGCCGATGCATGGCAATGGCTTCCGGTGTATTCACCAACGTGAGGAATTGCACCCCGATCTGGTTCAGTAGCCCCCGTAGGTCGGTGTCGGCGTCCACCCGGAAGCTCGGCAGCGGCAGGATTTCGTGGGTCTTCTCGTGGACGGCGGTAGCAAACAGGCACGCCTTATCCTTGAAGTGGCTGTAGACGGTGAGCTTGGACACGCCGGCGTCCAGCGCCACCGCCTCAATGCTGGTGGCGCGGTAACCATCACGCAGGAACAGTGCCTTGGCGGCCTCGAGAATGGCCGCCCGCTTGGCAGGGTCCTTGGGGCGGCCCCGACGCGGGGCAGGGGTGTCACGCAAGTCAATCAGTCCGTCGTAAATATCGTGGACAAGCATCTTAAGCGGTATTTAGTATACCGGCCAGTTCAATAAATAAGACGGCCGGTCCGGGCATGGCGCCCGACCCGGTTCATTCCGATGGACCCTGCCAAGGTAGGTCTCGATGAAGCCTGTCATCGCCCTCTGTGCACTCTCCCTGCTGGCGGCCTGCGCGCCGGCCCCCGAACCCACCGACACCGCCCCACGGCCGGTGCTGGTCACGCAGCCGGCCTCTAGCCAAGCGCTGCGTGAGGTGTACTCCGGTGAAGTGCGGGCGCGCTATGAGCCGGCACTTGGTTTCCGTGTGCCGGGCAAGATCACCCGCCTGCGGGTGGATGTCGGTGACAGTGTGCGGGCCGGCCAACCGCTGGCGGAGCTCAGCGATGACGATTTCCTGTTGCAGCGTAAAGCCGCCGAGGCGCGTTTGGCGGCAGCACGGGCGGACCGTGATTTGGCGCAGTCCGAATTGGAGCGGTTCCAGCCGCTGCTTGGCCGCCAGGTGATCAGCCAGTCTCAATATGACGCAGTGGAAAGCCGCTCGCGGGCTGCCGAAGCGGTGCTGGAGCAGGCGCAAGCAGACGTGCGCGTGGCCCGCAACCAAGCCGGTTATGCGACTCTTCGCGCCGACCAGGATGGTGTGATTGCTGCCCGCCAGGCCGAGGAAGGCCAGGTGGTTTCCGCCGGTCAGGTGGTATTCGTGCTCGCCACTGAGGGCGAGCGCGAGGTGCGTATCCATGTGCCGGAAAATGATGTGGCACGGGTGAAGGTGCAGCAGCCGGTGGAGGTGTCACTGTGGACCCGCCCCGAGGCCCGTTACCCCGCCCATGTGCGGCAAGTAGCGCCGGTGGCAGATCGGGCATCGCGCACCTATGAGCTGCGCATTGCACTGGACCAAGCGGTGCCGGGCATTGAGGTTGGCCAGAGCGCGCGGGTGTTCCTGTCCAGCCAGCGTGAGGGCGGCACCATGACGGTGCCGCTGTCAGCACTCAGCGCCGAGCGCGACCAGCCGTTCGTGTGGCGGGTGACGCCGGAGCAGGTCTTGGAGCAGGTGTTCGTGGCGGTGGGGCCTTACTTGGATGATCGAGTGCCGGTGCTGTCTGGGTTGGCCGCCGATGACTGGATTGTGGCTGCCGGCGGCCATCTGCTGGTGGCCGGCCAAGCGGTGCGTGCCGTGGACCGCAACAATCGCACGGTGACACCGGGCCACGGGGAGTAACCGCTGATGCGATTCAATCTTTCCGAATGGGCCCTCAACAACCGCCCGCTGGTGCTGTACGCGATGATGGTGCTGGCGTTGGTCGGCATCTTGTCCTACGGCAGTCTTGGCCAGAGCGAAGATCCGCCGTTCACCTTCAAGGTGATGGTGGTGACCACCGTGTGGCCGGGCGCCAGCGCTGAAGAAGTGTCGCGCCAAGTGACCGAGCGGGTGGAAAAGAAATTGATGGAGACCGGCGAGTTCGACCGTGTCATGTCATTTTCCCGCCCCGGTACTTCGCAGGTGATGTTTGTTGCTCGCGACAGCCTGCGCTCTTCACACATCCCCGAGCTGTGGTACCAGGTACGTAAGAAGATCGGCGATATCCGCCACACCCTGCCGGAAGGGGTGCAGGGACCGTTCTTCAACGATGAGTTCGGCACCACCTACGGCAATATCTACGCGCTCAGCGGCGCGGGTTTCGACTACGCCATCATGAAGGACTACGCCGAGCGCTTGCGGCTGCAACTGCAGCGGTTGCCGGACGTGGGTAAAGTCGAGCTGATCGGCCTGCAGGACGAAAAAATCTGGGTCGAGATCGACAACACCAAGGTGGCGTCACTGGGCGTGCCGCTGGTGCAGGTGATGCAGGGGCTGCAGAACCAGAACACCTTGGCCGAGGCAGGCTTTTTCGAGACCGGCAGTGACCGCGTGCGGCTGCGCACCAGCGGCGCTTTCCACAGCGTGGAGGACATTCGTTCGCTGCCGATTCAGGCCGGCGAGCGTACTTTCCGTCTTGGCGACATTGCCACCGTGCGCCGTGGCTACAGCGATCCGCCGGAGCCGCGCATGCGCTTCCTCGGCGATGACGCCATTGGCATTGCGGTGGCGATGAAAGACGGCGGCGATATCCTGCAACTCGGCAAAACGTTGGATCAAGCGTTCGGGACACTGCAGAACACGCTGCCGGCCGGCATGGAGCTGCGCAAGGTGTCCGACCAGCCGGCGGCAGTGCGGCAGGGCGTCGGCGAGTTCGTGCGGGTGCTGATTGAGGCGGTGACCATCGTGTTGCTGGTGAGCTTCTTCTCGCTGGGCCTGCGTACCGGCCTGGTGGTGGCACTGTCGATTCCGTTGGTGTTGGCGATGACCTTCGCCGCCATGCAGTTCTTCAATATTGGCCTGCATAAGATTTCTCTCGGCGCGCTGGTGTTGGCGCTGGGGTTGATGGTCGATGACGCCATCATCGCGGTGGAAATGATGGCGATCAAAATGGAGCAGGGACTGAGCCGCATCAAAGCAGCGAGCTTCGCCTGGACCAGCACCGCATTCCCGATGTTGACCGGTACCTTGATTACCGCTGCCGGTTTCCTGCCAATCGCCACCGCCAAGTCCGGCACTGGCGAGTACACCCGCTCGATTTTCGAAGTGGTGACGCTGTCGCTGCTGTTGAGCTGGATCGCGGCAGTGGTGTTCGTGCCCTACCTCGGCGCCAAACTATTGCCAGCGCTGGCCAAGCGCGACGCCAGCGGCCAAGTGCACGACCCTTACCAAAAACCCTTCTACCGCCGCTTCCGGCGGGTGGTGGAGTGGGTGGTGGATCATCGTGTGTTGGTGATCGTGCTGACAGTGATTGTGTTCATTTCTTCTCTGGCCATGTTCCGGTTGGTGCCGCAGCAGTTCTTCCCGCCGTCGGCGCGCTTGGAGTTGCTGGTGGACCTGAAACTGCCGGAAGGCGCCTCGTTGCGTGATACCGAGGCGGAAGCGCTGCGGTTGGAAAAAATGCTTGCTGAGCACGATGAGGTGGGGCACTACGTGGCCTATATCGGTGTGGGGTCGCCACGTTTCTACTTGCCGTTGGATCAGCAGTTGCCGGCCACCAGTTTTGCCCAGTTCGTGGTGCTGGCGGACGACATCAAGCAGCGCGAGCGCATCCGCGATTGGTTGATTCCGACGCTGGCGGAGCAGTTCCCGCATCTGCGTACCCGCGTAGCGCGGTTGGAAAACGGGCCGCCGGTGGGCTATCCGATCCAGTTGCGAGTGTCCGGTGAGCATGTGGACACCGTGCGTGACCATGCCCGTCAGTTGGCGGCACGAGTGACGCAGAATCCCCATGTCACCAACGTGCATTTGGACTGGCAGGAGCCGAGCAAGGTGGTGCGACTGCAGATCGATCAGGACCGTGCCCGGGCACTGGGCGTGACTTCGCTCGATCTGTCGCGCTCGCTGCAAAGCGCTATTTCCGGCATCCCGGTGAGCCAGTACCGGGAAGACAATGAGCTGATCGCCATCGAAGTGCGCGGTGCTGAATACGAACGCCACAGCTTGGCCCAGCTTGGCAACCTGGTGGTGCAGACCGGCAATGGTCGCAGCGTGCCGTTGTCGCAGGTGGCGACGCTGGAATACGGCTTCGAGGAAGGCATCATCTGGCACCGCAACCGGCTGCCGACGGTGACGGTGCGTGCCGACATTTACGGCCACGAGCAGCCGGCCACCATCGTCCAGCAGTTGCAGCCGGAACTGGCGGCGCTGCGCGATCAATTGCCGGACGGTTACTTGCTGGAAGTGGGCGGCACGGTGGAAGAGTCCCAGCGCGGGCAGGCGTCGGTGAATGCTGGTATGCCGCTGTTCCTGTTTGTGGTGTTCACGCTGCTGATGATCCAGCTGCGGCGTATTTCGCTCAGCGTGATGGTGTTCCTCACTGGCCCGCTGGGGTTGATCGGTGTCACCTGGTTCCTGCTGCTGTTCAATCAGCCGTTCGGGTTCGTCGCCATGCTTGGCACCATCGCGCTGTCCGGCATGATCATGCGTAACTCGGTGATTCTGGTAGACCAAATCCAGCAGGACTTGGCGCTTGGCCATGATCCCTGGCACGCGGTGGTGGATGCCACGGTGCGACGTTTCCGCCCGATCGTGCTCACCGCGCTGACCGCAGTGCTGGCCATGATCCCGCTGTCTCGCAGTGATTTCTTCGGTCCGATGGCGGTGGCGATCATGGGTGGTCTGTTGGTAGCCACGGTGCTCACGCTGATCTTCCTGCCGGCACTTTACGCCGCGTGGTTCCGCATCAAACGGCCTGCGGCCGACGCTTGATGGGGCCCGGTGGGGCGGGCACACTGTGCCCGCCCCGTTGTCTGGTACCCGCCCATGTCTGAACGTCCCGACCTGCTGGAGCAGGCCTTGATCGCTGCCGTCGATGATGCCGACGCGCGTCCCCGTTTCTATCAATGCTTGCTGGATGCTGATGTCTATGTGCTGATGCGTGGCCAAGGCGACACCGCCAGCCTAGTGCATTGGGGACGCGAGCAAGGCGGCGCCGTGGTACCACTGTTTTCGTCATTGTCGTTGCTGCAACAGGCGGTCACCGGCGCCGCCGATTACCTGCGGTTGCCGGCGCTGGAATTGTTTGCCCGCACCGAAGGGCTCGATCTGGTGCTTAACCCCGGCGCATCCCACAGTAAAGAATTGCTGGCGGATGAGGTGCGTGCCCTGCAGGCGGGCCGGCTCGGTGGTGTACAGCGCCGTGACCAGCATGCTGCGGACTTACGTCTTGGCCAGCCGGAGCACATGCCGGAGTTGTTCCTCAACGCGGTGCGGCGGTTGCTGATTGATGAAAAGTCAGTACAGCGCGCGTGGTTTGCGTTGCTGCGTGAGCAGGATGAAGCGGAACCCGCCTATTTGATCGGCCTCGAAACACGCGCTGATTTTGACGCGCTGGCGCAGCGTGTTGGGCCGGAGGCGGCGGAGCATCTGCCCGATGGGCGTGATCTAGATCTGGTGCCGGTCGTACCGGGCGAGCCGGGGCCGGCGGCTTATTTCCTGACCGAACCCGGCGCGTTGTTTTTCGATCGCGCACAGGTACGTGCGCAGCTGCAGGGGCTGTTCCCCGACGCCGACTAAGACGGTGCAGAGCGGTGCAGGGGCTCAGCGCCCCTGCGCCAACTGCTGCCAAAACGCATTGATTAACGGCTCATCCAGCCGCTTTTCCAGCGTAAATACACCCACCTCATAAGGCGCCAGCTTCGGGCGCACATCCAACACGCGGATGCGACTCGCCAGCGGGCTGTTATCCAGCACGATCTGCGGCACCACCCCGACACCGAAGCCCAAGCTGACCATACTGACGATCGCTTCGTTGCCGCTGACCTGCGCATAGATATGTGGGCGGATCTGGTGTTCGCGGAACCAGCGGTCAGTGCGCTCGCGCGCCAGTCCGGCTTCCGAAAGGATCATCGGCACCTCCTGCCAGGCGCTGCGGTCGCTGCCGTTTTGCAGCCGATCCCCCATTTGCGGCGGACTGGCGGGGGCGATGAACAGCAGCGCCGAGCGAGTGATCGGGTGGAACGCCACGTTGGCCGGGAGGTGGTCCGGGTGGGCGCCGATGGCGATGTCCTCGGCGCCGCTGAGCACATGCTCCACCGCCCGTGCCGGGTCGCCGGTATGCAGTTTCAATTCAATGCGCGGGTACTGGTGGCGGAAGGTGGACAACATATCGTGCAGAAAGCTGTAGCTGGCGGTCACCGAGCAGTACAGGCTCAACTCGCCTTGTAGCACCGTCTGTTCATCCTGCAGGGCTTGCCGCACCGCGTGCCAGTCAGCCAGTGCTTGCCGAGCGTAGTCGCGGAAACGCTCACCCTCGCGGGTGAGATGGACGCTACGGTTGTCGCGGTAGAACAGCGTAACGCCGAGCTCGGTTTCCAGCTGACGGATGCTGCGGCTAAGCGCCGACGGGCTGACATGGCATAAGCGACTGGTGCGACCGAAGTGCAGGGTGTCGGACAGGGTCAGGAACAACTGGAGCGGTCGAGTATCCATCTGGTGTTCCAATAATCGGCACGTGGTGTTGCATATATATCATTTTACGCAACAAGGCCAATGCCCTATGGTATCCGCCACGGTACCCGAGACCGCCCCATCCACTGCTTTCAGGGTTTGATGCCATGCAAGTGTATTACGACAAAGACTGTGATCTCTCCATCATCCAGGGCAAGAAAGTTGCCATCATCGGTTACGGCTCCCAGGGCCACGCCCACGCCTGCAACCTGAAAGATTCCGGCGTGGATGTCACCGTTGGCCTGCGCGCCGGTTCCTCTTCAGTCGCCAAGGCAGAAGCCCACGGCCTGAAAGTATCCGACGTGAAAAGCGCAGTATCTGCGGCGGACCTGGTAATGATCCTGACCCCGGACGAATTCCAGGGCCAGCTGTACCGCGACGAAATCGAGCCGAACCTGAAGCAGGGCGCGACCCTGGCATTCGCCCACGGTTTCTCCGTGCACTACAACCAAGTGGTGCCGCGCAAAGACCTGGACGTGATCATGGTGGCGCCGAAAGCCCCGGGTCACACGGTGCGCTCGGAGTTCGTTAAAGGTGGCGGTATTCCTGACCTGGTGGCGATCTACCAAGACGCGTCCGGCAATGCCAAGAACGTGGCGCTGTCCTACGCCTCCGGCGTGGGCGGCGGCCGCACCGGCATCATCGAAACCACCTTCAAAGACGAGACCGAAACCGACCTGTTCGGCGAGCAAGCGGTACTGTGCGGTGGCGCAGTAGAGCTGGTTAAAGCTGGTTTCGAAATCCTGGTTGAAGCGGGCTACGCGCCGGAAATGGCCTACTTCGAGTGCCTGCACGAACTGAAGCTGATCGTCGACCTGATGTACGAAGGCGGCGTGGCCAACATGAACTACTCGATCTCCAACAACGCTGAGTACGGCGAGTACGTGACCGGTCCGGAAGTCATCAACGACGAATCCCGTGCTGCCATGCGCAACGCCCTGAAGCGCATCCAAAACGGTGAATATGCCAAGATGTTCATCGCCGAAGGTCAGCTGGGCTACCCGTCCATGACCGCTGCACGCCGCAACAACGCGGCACACCCGCTGGAGCAAGTGGGCGAGCAGCTGCGTGCCATGATGCCCTGGATCCAAGCCAACAAGATCGTGGACAAGAGCAAAAACTGATACGCTTGCGCTCACGATTGCGGTACAAAAGCGCGGCCTTCGGGCCGCGTTTTTTGTATCAGCCTGATGCCAGGCGATTGGGATGACCACGGAGTGACCCATGACGGACCCACAACAGACCCCGCCCGCGGATGAGCAGATTGAATTCGAGGTAATCGAGCAGGCGCCGGACCGCGCCGGCCACCGCCATCGCGGCGTTTACCTGCTGCCGAACCTGTTCACCACTGCGGCGTTGTTCTCCGGTTTCTACGCCATCTTGGCGTCCATGAACGGGCAGTTCATCCATGCGGCAGTGGCCATCTTGGTGGCCGGCATCCTCGACGGCATGGACGGCGGCGTGGCGCGCCTGACCAATACTCAGAGCCAGTTCGGCGCTGAGTACGACTCGCTGTCCGATTGTGTAGCGTTCGGCGTGGCGCCGGGGGTAATGGCCTACGCGTGGGCGATGAGCGACCTGGGTAATTTTGGTCGGGCGGCGGCGTTTATCTATGTGGCCTGTGCGGCATTGCGGCTGGCGCGCTTCAACGTGCAAGCGGCCAGCTCCGACAAGCGCTACTTCACTGGCTTGCCGTCTCCGAGCGGTGCTGGGGTGGTGGCGATGACGGTCTGGGTCGGTGCCAGCCGTGGTTTTGATGGCACTGACATCAGCTACTTGGTGGCGTTCATGACCGCAGCGGCGGGCATCCTGATGGTGTCGCCGATTCGTTACCACAGTTTCAAAGAATTCCGCATCGGCCGGGTGCCGTTCAAAATGTTGCTCGCAGCGATCGTGGCGTTTGCCATCGTGTTTGTGGACCCGCCGTTAGTGCTGGCCACCGTGGCGGCGGCTTATGTGCTGTCCGGCCCGGTGCTGGCAGTCCTGCCGAACCTGCGCCGCCAACGCGGCTGATCGCCGCCGGGCGGCTCACTCGGGCCGCCCGTTCTCCAGCGGGAAGCGCAGTGTGAAGACGGCGCCGCCGCTGGCACTGTTCTGGCAATGCACACCGCCGCCATGCTTGGCCATCACGGTGTGGACAAACGCCAATCCCAGTCCTGCTCCTTCCGTGCCCAAGGCACCGATGCCGCGCTGATACAGTTCGAACAGCTTGGCTTGATCGCTGCTCGCCACGCCTGGCCCTTGGTCTTCCACTTCGCACTCGGCCCAGCGGCCGCGCCGCACCAAACGCACCTGCACCGCAGTGTGTGCCGGGCTGTACTTGATGGCGTTGTCGAGCAAGTTCACCAGTGCGCGCGCCACCAACGCGCGGTCGGCCTGTACCGCCAGATTGTCGTCCAGCTCATCGCAATGCAGCGCGATGTGCTTTTGCCGCGCTTGGGGCCAAACCCGGTCTACCGCATCCAGCACCAGATTGGCGAGCAGCACCGGGGAGAGCGCCGGTGGGGTGTATTCCGCTTTGGCGTATTGGGTGAAGCCGTCCACCAGTTGCAACGTGTGGTGCAGTTGCTGGCGCAACCGCTGATAGAGCGTCGGTGCTGGCAGTGGATTGCTGCTGCCTTGCAAGTCGAGCAATGCCAACATGCTGGCCTGCGGTGCTTTCAAGTCGTGGGACAGAAATCGCAGCATGTGCGCGCGCTGTTGCGCTGCCTGGCGTTCGGCGCTGAGGTCCACCACGCATACCAGCCACAGCGTGCTGGCGGATGGCGGCATGTGCGAGTGCAGCGGCGACACTTCTAACCGCACGGTACGGCCGCGGCGGTCGATGAACTCCTCCCCATCCCAACTGGCGATCTGCGCTGGCCCGTGGCTGAGGTCGAGGAAGTCCGGCACCCGCGTTTCCGGCATCTGCGTCAGCAGCCGTTCACGCAGTGTCCAGTGGTCGCTGGTGTGCGGGCAGTGGCTCCACTGGTGGGCGCGCCGGCTCACTGCCAGTACTCGCCCACTGGGATCGACTAAGAAGGTTTCCAGCGGCAGGGAGTCGAGCATATTGCCGATGAAACGCCGTGACGCCCGCAGTTCGTGGATGCCGTGCTCCAGATGCATGATGCGGTCCACCAACGAGCGGGGATAGGTCTCCTGCGCTGGCGAGGACGGCGGCAGCACCGACGGTTCTTTCTTCAGTGTCAGCAGTTCTTGGTCGAACCAGTTCAACACCGCCGTCTGACTGCGCCACCACCACAGCAAGTAGGCCGCCACTAGGCCCAGCAACGCCGCCGCCGGCGGCCACCATAGGCCGGCCCGCAGCAGCGCGGCGCTGGTGGCCAGCGTCAGCAATGCAGTGAGCAGTGCCCACAGATGCACTGCGCGCCAGCCACTCAGCCACAGCGCCGTCATGAACAGCAGCGCCGGCAGTGCGCTGAGCCAGCGCGTCAGCGGTGGCGGCACCTCGGTCACCAGCTGGCCGGCCAGCAGCGCGTTCAACAAATGGGCCTGGATTTCCACGCCGGGCATGCTGCCGTATTGCCCAGACGTGGGCACCGGGTAGCGGTCGCCGAGGCCGGCGGCGGTGGCGCCGACCAGTACCACGCGGTCTTTCAACAGGCTGTCCGGTACCCGACCGGCAAGGACGTGATGGTAGGAAATGGTCGGGAAGGCGCCCGGCGAGCCTTGAAACGGCACCATCACCGGCCCGGCTTCAGCCTGCTGACGCAACTCGGTGGACACCGGGTACAGCGCTTGAAACAGGGTCCAGGTGATTTGCGGCCAGGCCGGCGGGCCACGATCCAGCAGCGCCAGGCGGCGGATGACACCATCGGTGTCGGCGGTGAACTCGATGTGGCCGACTCCCGCCGCGGCCTGCGCCAAGGGCGGCACGGGTGGCAGCAATGCGTAAGGCGGGGACGGCGAGCGCACCCCCGGTATGAACACCGGCGTGCCGGCGCGCAGGGCGGTGGCAAGATCAGTGTCACTGTCGCTCGGTTCGGCAAATACCAGATCCATCAACACCGCGCGCACGCCGGCGTTGTGCAGCTGCATCAGCAACTCGATGTGGCGGCTACGCGGCCACGGCCAACGGCCCAGCTGTTCGAGACTGGCGTTGTCGATGGCGACGATCAGCAGGCCCGGATCGCGTTGCTGCGGCTGCGTCTTCAGCAACTGATCATGGACAAGGTGGTTGAAACGCCAGCTGCCGGAGTTTTCCACTAATACCGCCACCAGCATTGCCAGCAGCGTGACCAGAACAGCTTGTTGCAAGAATTGGCGGGCCAGGGCGCGTCGCCGCTTCGGCGGCAACGCCGACCAAGGCAGGTCACTCATGGGGCTCGTTGCTGCCAGAGCACATGCAGGGCGATCTGACCTTCGATGCCGTGCTCATCCAGTGCCGATACGCGCAAGTACAGCGCCGGCTCGGTGACCTGCTGCAGCACCACTTTCGGTTCGCTCACAGTATGTTCCTCCACCAGAGTGGTGAAACGTTGATCGCGGGCGCGCCCGATGCGATAGAACCGCGCGCCGGCCACCGGCTCCAGCTCGAGCTGCAGGCTGGTGCCGCGCCGCTGCCAGTTCTGCCGCAGTGCCGGGGCCGGTAGCAGCGGGCCTTGGAAATGCTGGTCGCCGCGTTGCCAATAGCCTTGGTTGTCTTGCAGCGGCTGAGCGTCGGCAGCCAGCGCTGGGAGGTCGAGCGCCACGGCACCGCTGAACACGCTCACGGCCAGACTTTGATCGGGCTGGTACTGGACTCGGAAGCGAGTGCCGCGTACGCCGATAATGCCGGCCGGGGTGTGCACCTGAAAACCGCCGAGTCGTTTCTGCGGCGCAATATGAGACTCCACCGCGCCGGCTTCTAGGGTCAGTTGAATGCTGTCATCGGCATGCACTAGACGCACTCGGGTCTGGGACGGAATCACCGCTTCGCTGCCGTCTGCAAACGACAGCACGAGGAACGCATCGACACCGGTCTGGAGGCGCACGTTGGCTTGCAGTAAGGCGTCATTTTCCAGGGCACGGAGATCCGCGTCGGTGAGCAGCCAGGCGTCGCCCTGCACGTGGGTCACCTGGGCCACCGGCGGGGGTGTCAATGACAGTAGGGTGCCGGGCGGCAGTTGGTGGACGTCGGTGATGCGGTTGTAACGCGCGAGATCGCTCCAGCGGTCGGCATCGCCCCAATAGTGTTCGGCCAGCGTCCACAGCGTATCCCCGGGTAAAACCCGGTGTTGGTCGGTAGCCAGAGCCGTCAGCGGCCCCAGCAACATCAGCAATCCGATCAGGACACAGCGCTGCAGCGTATCAGTTGTATTCAATGGTGAAGGTTGCACGGGCCTGTGTGTCTCCAGCCTGTACTGCGGGTGCAGTTTGGTAGTAGCGGGCTTGCAGCGGCACGGTAACGGTGCGTAGGTCTGGCGTATCCAGCGTGGCCACGGTGAGTGGCTGCTGCTGCCGAATGGGTTCGCCATTGGCGGTCAGCAACTGTATACCGACGCCGGAGGCGCTGCCGGCACCACCGTCCAAGCGGATTACGCCGGGCACGTTGGCTGGGTCCGGGGTGTAGTCGAATGACAGCTTGACCACATCGCGCCCCGCGGAGGGGCCGCTGCAAGTGAGCTGAACATCGAATTCCCGTGTTTGGTGGGTGCTGCCGACGCCGGTAAAGCGGCCGCGATACATGCTGTCGAAGTTGACCGCGATATTTTTCGATCCAGCATCGACGAAGCAGGCGGACGACACAATGGTGATGGCGTTGGCAGTGAGGCTCGTGGTCAGCAGCGGCCGCGAGGGGCCGGTGCCTTCGGTGTAGTAGTTGGTATAGCGGCCGCTGGCGAGACTGCCGGAGCCAGTGTTCTCGGCAATTTTGATCACTTCGACAGTGAAATAGCCTTGCGCCAGATGGCGGCGGTCATTGCTGCGCAGCGCAATGTTGTGTGGGTAGTACACATCTTGGGCCGGTGTGGTTCCAGATGCATTCAAGCGCCGCGCTAGGCGGATGCCAATGCCCGGCACGTCGGTGGTGTAGGTGTTCGAGACGGTACCCGCCGGCTGCCCTTGCAGCATGTCGCCGAGCGCACTGCCGCCGCGCCGGTCACAGGTCACGATCACTTGATTGTTGCTTCCGTTAATTGGGAATTCCTTACGTGCCAGCACCTGACCGATGACGGCGTCTGGCCGCACAATCACCTGGCCGACACGCATGTCGATGTCCTGATAGCGGTAGCCGTTTGTTACGTCGCAGCGGGCCCAGGCGCCTTCGGCAATCAGCAGCGCTGGCAGCGCCGCGCAGGCAAGTAGAGATTTATTCACAGATTGTCTCCTGGCGCTGGTAGGCGGTAGCACCGGCATCGACCTGGGGTATGCGGAACTGCAGTCGGCACTGACTGCTGGCGTCGGCGCCCCAGCGGATTTGCAGTTGGCCCGCGCTGGCATCAGTGCGCAGGAACACCACTCCACCCTGACCGACTAGGCCCACCGGCTGCGACTCCGCATCCGTGACCTGGGCTCCGAATGGCGCCGGTTTGCCGTCCGTCATACGCACTTTCAACAGCAGCGGTTGCCCGGTGCGCGTATCGAAGCGAAGTCGCGCGACGGCGCCGGCGTAAGGTGCCACGACTTGCTGGTTGGTACGCAGCTCTACCTGGTGGGACATCGAGCCCGGCTCCAACGTTACCGTGTTCAGACGGTAGGGCGATACATAGGGCACCAGCGCATAACCCCTGCGATCCACTTTTACGCCTTGGGCATTAAGCACTTCAGCGCCGCGCGCGTCCGGTGCTTCGATCAGCACCATGGTGTCGCCGCGTTGCGGCGCCAGCGTGATGCCGCCGGCGTGGCCCACCAAGCTGCCGCTGACGCCGGCGCTGGTTTGGCGGTATTCGGTGCTCTGGCTGTGCGAAGCGCGCAGTGACGCATAGGGGGCGCGGTACTCGGCGCTCAGCTCACCGGTGGTGGCGCTGCCACGGCTGTCGGCCACGGTGACGTTGTAGTTCAGGTTTTGGTTATGCAGCGCCGAGCCGGACAAGCCCAAACGGCCGCTGTCATAGTCGCTGTCACGCTGGGTCAGGCTGGTGCTCAGGGTCGGACGGCTGCGCACGTAGTCGAGTGGCACTGACATGGTGAAGCTGTAAAGGGTGTCGCGCTCGCCCAGTTGATACTCGGTTTGTTGCACCGACACGCTATAGGAAATGTTCTCGTAGCGGTTGTTGTAGCCGAACTGATATTGAGTGGCGCGGCCGCGCTCGCGCCAGTAATCGCGCACTGAACCGGTGACGTACAGCGCGCCCCAGCGACCGCCGAGATTTTGGTTCAGGGTCAGCTGGAATTCACTGCGTTGCCGGCGCAGCGCGTCCAGCGACAGTTGGTTGCGTTCCAGCTCCATGGCACTCAGTGCGTCGCGGAACGACAGGTAGCCGGCGGTGGAATAGCGGTAGGCCGCAACGGTGATGTTGGTGCCCATTTCCGGCAACAGTTTGCTGTAACCGAGCTTGTAACTTTGGCCGGAGCGGTTGGCATGGCGCTCGAAACGGCTGGTGGCGTGGGTGATGTCGAACGAGAAGGCACCGATCGGGGTGCCGAGGGCGGCGCCGCCGAGCCAGGAGAAGTAATCATCGCTGGCGGTGCCGCCGCTGTAGGCGGTCAGGCGGTTGGACAGACCGTATTGATAAGTACCCTGAGCCATCCATGGCGACCGCGATAATTGCGATTCGCGCACGGTGCCGGTGGTGAATTGATAACGCGATTGGCCGTCGCGCAGCATCTGCGGCACTGAAGCATAGGGCACCATGAAGCGCTGCACCCGGCCATCCGCCTCGCGCACCATCACTTCCAGGTCACCGCCGTAGCCGGTGGCGTACAAATCGTCCACCACGAACGGCCCGGGCGGCACTGTGCTCTGGTAAATCACCTGGCCGTTTTGGCGGATTTCCACCAACGCATTGGTATCGGCGAGGCCGCGCACCACCGGGGCGTAGCCGCGCTGGGAGTCCGGCAGCATGCGGTCATCGGAGACCAAACTGACGCCGCGGTAGCCGACGCTGTCAAACAGCTGGCCGTCGGTGTAACTCTCGCCCAGCGTCAACACACCCTGGATGCTCGGCAGTGGCCGGCGCAGATAAGTAGCGGTGCGCTGCCAGTGGCTGCTTTCACCACTGATTGCTTGCACGCTGGAGTCGTGACGCAGCTGCCACGGACCGAGGTTTACGCCAGCATTGAACATGCCGTAAACGCTGTCGCGGCGTGAGCGCATATCGGTGCCAATGCGCTCGGAGTGGAACGCATTGATGTTGTAGCTGAGAAATCCGGCATTGATGCCCGGGTCCCATTGGTCTGGCGCCACATAGCCGCGCGGATTGCGTGACATCTGCGCTTGCGGCACATGCAGATCGAGCCGCAAACGGCTGGAGTCGAATTCGGTGCGTGCGTCCGGCAGCCAGCTGGTCAGCGGCTGACAAACATCGGTTTCAGCGCTGGCGAGTGCGGCCGGATCGACGCCGTAATTGAGCAGCGTGTCGCGTTCGAAACAGGTTTGGGCCTGGACCTGCGCTGCCGGCACTCGGAATGCCAACAAATTGCGTCCCTGCCACCGGCCGTTCACATACACATCAAGGTAGTAGTCACCGGCCAGCACCGGGTTGCCGCGCTGGTAGTGAGTAAGGTCCACGTGCTGCGCGTTACCACGCAGAAACTGGCTGTTGAAATTGGCGGCAATCCTTTCCTGCTGTGCTTGTGCCAGCGCAGGTAACAGCGTCAGCAGCAGGGCGGCCGTGGTGGCCGTCTCGGCGCGGCGAACCAAAAGCGAAAGCATGTGGTTAGGCCTCGGCAGCAGTAACGAATCAGGGCTGGGTAAGTTGCGCATCCCGCGTCACCCGTCCGCCGTAATCATTGATGTAAGTGAAGCGCAGTTGTCGCGGGTAGACGCCGGTCGGCAGCGGCAGCGCCAAGCGGCTGCCTGGGGCCAGCATGCCGTCATCAAAGGCCAGCGGGTTGGCGCCGTCGGCAGTCATCGCATCCACTTGAGTCAGGGTGACGTAAAACGGCGTTGGGTTATGGGCTTCGATGCCGCGGCCGCCATCGGCCACAGTCCAGCGCAATTTCATGCCTGATTCATTCGGGTGCTGTGACGCCAAAGCTGCCGGACGGTAGAACAGCTTCACGCGCGAGCGGATCGCCAACTGCAGAATGTTCTGCGGCTGGTTCGCATCGGCAGAACGCTCCGGGGCCGGCGGTACATCAAGAATATTTAGCCAAAACACCGATTCACGATCGGTTGGCAAACTGTCATCGCCGAGAAATGTCAGGCGCAGAATTTGACCACCGCCGGGCTCGACACGGGAAAGCGGCGGCAAGATTAGGAACGGCACATCACTGTCGTCGGGCTGGGCATTGCTGTCGCCGCGGTCGATCCACGCCTGCATCAATGACGGGCTATCACCCTGGTTGCTGATCTGCACACTGACTTCGCGGGCGTCGCTGGGGTAGATCACCCGCGTGCCGCCAATAATGAGTGCTGCGTGGGAAGCCAATGGCGAACAGGCGCCAAGCAATGCGATGACGCACAGCCAACGAGCCAACATAGTGTGGTCCTGCGGTTGAGCGGAAGGGTGGGCCGGCCGCAGTTGCGGCCGACCCGGCGCCATCACTGGTAGATGATGGTGTATTGCACGCTGGTGGTGACGTCGCCGGCGCCAGCAGCGTCGGTGGCGTAGTACTCGGCGTAGTAGTTCAAGTCGGCAGCTTCGCCATCGTTGGCTACGTCAACCCATTGGGAGTTGGTTTGAGCGCCATTGCTGGTGGCCGCCAGAACCGGCAGCGGGTTGTTGTTGGAACCGAGCAGTTGGATCTGAACATTGGTGGCGCCAGCAGAAGCTTGGTTCAGCAGACGGCCGGTTTCGAAATCAACCGTGGGGCCCGGCTCGAAGTAGGTGGCCACTTTGCCTTTTGAGCAATTTTCCAGGTTGATCGCGAACGGAGTGCGGCCGGCGACAGCGCCTGCAGCAGACAGGGTGCCGGTGGAAACGGTCGGCAGGGTAACGGTGAAGTCTTTGCCGCCCGGGGTGACGATGTCACAGGTCTGGTCGGTGATTTTGCCGTTGAAAGTAATGGTGCCGTCGGCAGCCATGGCAACGCCGGAACCAAGGAGACCGGCAGCCAGTGCAGCCAGAGACAAGCTGGTGAACTTTTTCATGGAATCCATCCAATCGTGAGTAAGGGGGGTGGGCGTTTTCAGCGCCGGGACACAACACCTCCCGCCCATCGCAGTGACTCGGCACAGGCCAAGCTTGGGACCGGCTGAAGGCGCGGCGAAGCATGGCAAGAGCGGTTACTGTTTCTCAACGTGGTGTAACAATTGTTCACGGGCCGTAGATGTTTTTTAAACTTTGCGATGCTGGTTTAATGAAGATTGACGCCGCTTTTGCATTTTTTACGGTTTGTCCAGATGACAAAGCGCGCGCCGAAGCGACAAGGATTCGCGTATTTCTCGCCACGCATGGCGTGTCTTTGCAGGGATGGAACTGCTGTCATGTTCATAGCTGTACTTGATGACGACCCGGAGATTGTTCGCCAACTCCAGTTGGTGTTGTGTGAGCTGCCGGTACGCGGTGTGGATATCCGTGTTGATGCCCACGGCACTTGTCATGCTTTCCGCCAAGCGCTGCGGCGCAGCACCTATGATCTTGTGATCCTCGATTGGGAGTTGCCGGACGGGACCGGCATCGAGCTGCTGAGTTGGATGCGGCTCTATCTCGCCGCCTTGCCGCCCACCATGTTGCTGACGGTGCGTAACAGCGAAGAGGATGTAGTAGAGGCGCTGAGCCAGGGTGCCGATGACTACATTAGTAAGCCGCTCCGTCCCCAGGAGCTGAAAGCCCGCGCCATGACCGTGCTGCGTCACCATGGTCGGTTGCCGATGCCAGCGCGGGCGCCGCAAGACTGTTACGGCGATATCTGCTTCGACCCGCGCGGCCAGACGGTGATGCGGGCAGGCGAGCAGGTAGCCATGACCCACCAAGAGTGGCGACTTGCCCACCTGTTGTTCAGCAATATCGACCGGCCGCTGTCTCGCGGCTATATCTATGAACGGATCTGGGGTGGTGAAGAGCACCATTCCACCCGCACCCTTGATGTCCATATCTACCGGGTGCGCCGCAAGCTAGATTTGGTGGCCGAGCGCGGCTGGCAGTTGGCGGCGGTATATGGATACGGGTACCGACTGCGGCATTTTGGCATCGAAGAGCTGCCAGAAACCGAAAGTGGGTGGGAAGAACGCTGGATGGATCGCTCCGCTGAGTAAAAAACAGCCTGCAACATCTTGATTTATGGTCAATAAATGGCCGAAAGCGGGGTTNACTGCGGCATTTTGGCATCGAAGAGCTGCCAGAAACCGAAAGTGGGTGGGAAGAACGCTGGATGGATCGCTCCGCTGAGTAAAAAACAGCCTGCAACATCTTGATTTATGGTCAATAAATGGCCGAAAGCGGGGTTTTCGGTCAAAAGGTGAACACTTGATGGAAAAGGCAAAAAAAAGTGTTGACCCCCTCGGGAAACTCCCTAGAATGCGCATCCACAACGACGGCACACACCGCCACGGGGAAACAGCCCAAACGGTGAATTGAACGTCGCGCTCTTTAACAATCAGGCAGACAA
>NZ_JBGCUO010000002.1:269916-287871 GCF_041102775.1 Alcanivorax sp. REN37 | reverse complement strand
TTGTCTGCCTGATTGTTAAAGAGCGCGACGTTCAATTCACCTTTTTGGCTGGTCTGCCGTGTCGGTGCGTACCGTCGTTGAGAGGCGGCCATTCTATACAGTCGGAAGCGGGTGTCAACTCCTTTTTTCCGCTTGGTGTGAAAATTTCTTTTCGCACCTGTTCAACCATCCTGGTCGAACAATGCGCCGAAGCCTATATAGCAGCTTCGGCGCTGACCGCACTTGGCGTCCCGTCTCAAGGGGCGCGAACTATGTCAGAGCACGCGGACCTTTGCAATCCTTTTTTTACCGGCCTGTACAATATGCTCGTCGCCGCTGGAAAAAGTACGCTCCGCATCAGCCTGCGCACCATCTATATAGACGACGCCTTGAGCAACCATGTCCTTTGCCGCCTTTCCGTTCTGCGCCAGACCCGCGCTGCGCAGCACATCCAGCAGTCGCAGCACGCCCCCCTCGCCCACTTCCACTTCCACCAGCGGAACATTGTCAGGAATCGCACCCAACTCAATCTGGTTACCGGCAGAGTTTGGGGCCGACTCCGCCGCCTCTTTGTTGTGGAAACGGGTGATCAGCTCGTCCGCCAATATCTTTTTGGCTTCTTGCGGCGTGCCCGCCTGCTCCGCCTGACGCTGCAGCTCCGCAATTTCCGCCGTGCTCTTCAGACTCAGCAGCTCGAAATAGCGCCACACCAATTGATCGGGCACAGACAACAGCTTGCGGTACATATCACCTGGCGCATCAGTGACACCGATATAGTTACCCAACGACTTAGACATCTTCTGAACGCCATCAAGTCCTTCTAGGATCGGCACCGTGATGCACACCTGCGGCTCCTGGCCATAGTGTTTCTGCAGCGTCCGGCCCATCAGCAGGTTGAAGCGCTGGTCCGTACCGCCGAACTCGATATCTGCCTCCAGTGCCACAGAGTCGTACCCCTGGATCAGCGGGTAGAGGAACTCATGGATGGCAATCGGCTGGCCGGACTTGTAGCGCTTTTCAAAGTCGTCTCGCTCGAGCATGCGCGCCACTGTGTACTGACCGGCCAGCTTGATCATGCCGGCCACCCCCAGATCGTGCAGCCACTCGGAGTTGAAGCGAATCTCGGTGCGGGCCGGATCGAGGATCTTGAACACCTGCGCCTTATAGGTCGCCGCATTGGCCTCCACCTGCTCACGGGTGAGCGGCGGGCGAGTGGCGCTCTTACCGGACGGGTCGCCAATCATGCCGGTGAAATCACCGATCAGGAAAATGATCTGATGGCCGAGGTCCTGGAACTGGCGCAGCTTGTTGATCAGCACCGTGTGCCCGAAATGGAGATCCGGGGCGGTCGGATCAAACCCGGCCTTGATGCGAAGAGGGCGGCCGAGCGCTAACTTGCGCCGTAAATCGTCCTCAAGGATGATCTCGTCCGTCCCGCGACGGATGATGTCGAGGGTCTGTTCCAGGGTGTCCTGATCCGCCATGCCTACCTCAGTTGTACGCGGCGTGCACCGGCACTGCCGGCATCACATCCAATAAAATCGATCCGGTTTTCGCCTACCTATATATGTCGCAGAGTTCTGCGCGCGACCCCGGATCGGGAAGCCGTGCATTGTAACACTTGAACGCGGGCACGAAAGACGGTTAACTTTCGACCAAGTTCCAGCCAGGCCCTCTATTTATCGATGGGTTAAGCCCACAAGCTGAGAATTCACTTCAGATGGAACCACCCACACAATCTGCCCTGCAGTGGCTACGCCATTTCCCTAAAGGCCACGTACTGGCCTGTGCGGCGCTGGCCGCCATCGTCACCCTTGCGCTGGTGCTTGCGCCTGACGATGCCACTTCCACTGCAATGTCTACCCGAGCACTGGCACTCCCCTCTCCGGAGCAGCTATCACCCGCAAACGACACCCTCGCCGATGACGCCCCCTTTGACACGCCCACTGCCGCGGTGGCTACTGCCAGTTTTGGCCCTGACTGGCACGATCTCACGGTCCAATCCGGCGACACGCTGTCGGCACTGCTCCAGTCGATCGGCGTTTCCATCAGCGATGTGCACCGACTGGTCACCGCCGACGAGCGTTTGAAAGCGTTGACCCGCCTGCGGGTCGGCGACGTGGTCCGCGCGGCACTGAATGATGACGGCCAGCTGGTAGCTGTGGAGTACCGCCTTTCCCAACTGAAATCGCTTTCCGCCGAGCATGATGGCGAGCAATGGGAGGTAACCGAACACGAGCGTCAGTACGACCGCCAGATTCGCTATGCCGAAGCTACTATCACCGATTCACTGTTCATGTCCGGCCACCGCGCCGGCATGACAGACAACCTGATCATGCAGTTCGCCAATATCTTTGCTTGGGATGTGGACTTTGCGCTGGATATTCGCGAAGGCGACACCTTTCGGGTGATGTTCGAAGAGCTGTATGTGGACGGCGAGAAAGTCGGCACCGGCAACATCCTGCGCGCTGAATTCCTACACCGCGGCAAGCACCTAACGGCACTGCGCTACGACGCCGACAACGGCCAGGGCCGCTATCTGGATGACCGAGGCAATGCACTCCGGCGCGCCTTCATCCGTACTCCGGTGGAGTTCGCCCGCATCAGCTCACGCTTCAACCCCGGCCGCCGCCACCCGATTCTCAACACGCTGCGCGCCCACCGCGGCGTGGATTATGCGGCGCCTACCGGCACGCCAATTCGCGCCACCGGCGATGGCAGGGTGGAGTTTGTCGGCAGTAAGAACGGTTACGGCAACACCGTAGTCATTAAACACGGCCAGCAGTATTCAACGCTGTACGCACACATGAGCCGCTTCGCCGGCGGTTTGCGCTCCGGCCAGCAAGTCCGCCAAGGCCAGACCATCGGCTATGTGGGCATGACCGGCCTCGCCACCGGCCCGCACCTGCATTACGAATTCCATGTCAACGGCAGTCACCGCGATCCGCTCACGGTGCAGCTGCCGATGGCGCAAGGCATCAGCAGCCAAGAACGCCCTGCTTTCTTGGCCCGCGCAGAGGCCCTCAAACAGCAGATGGACATGCACCGCCATGCCTTCGCCTTTGCCCGCAACGAGCCGTGATGGGCTGTTCATCGGGCTGATGTCCGGCACCAGCGCCGATGCGGTGGACGCAGCGCTGGTGCAAGTTAGTCCTGGCCAAGCAAAGGTCATGGCGCTACATAGCCTGCCGCTTCCAGATACCGTGCACGACCGCATCGTCGACCTAAACCGTCCCGTGCCGCAGGATCTGGACCGGCTCTACCGCCTTGACGTGGAGCTGGGCGAGCTGTTCGCCGACACCGTCGAGCGGCTGCTGGACGCGGAGCGACTGGATCGCCGCCGCATTATCGCCATTGGCAGCCACGGCCAGACCATCCGCCATCGCCCTCACCTCGGTTTCAGCACCCAGATCGGGCGACCAGACCTGATTGCTCTGCGCACCGGCATCGACACCGTCGCAGATTTCCGTAACCGGGATGTGGCACTCGGCGGCCAGGGTGCGCCGCTGCTGCCGCGCGTACATCAAGCGCTGCTGGCAAAGGCGGGCGAACGCCGCGTGGTGCTGAATTTAGGCGGCATGGCCAATATCACCCTGCTGGATGGTGAAGCGCTGGTGGGCGGCTTCGATACCGGCCCCGCTAACGTGCTGCTAGATGCTTGGCACCGCCAGCACCGCGGCGGCCGCTTTGATCCAGACGGTGCCTGGGCCGCATCGACCTCGCCAGACCCGCTGCTGCTGCAACGGTTATTGAATGACGATTATTTCTGTCTGCCACCACCGAAAAGCACCGGCCGTGAGCACTTCAGTCTCGATTGGTTGCAGCACCGTCTAGTCGGCACCGAGAGCGCTGCTACCGTGCAAGCCACCCTCGCCCAACTCACCTGCCAGTCAGTGGTGGATGCCATCGGCAGCTTTGCGCCCGCGCGCCTGATTGTCTGCGGAGGCGGCGTGTTCAACCGCCAGCTGATGACCGGCCTGCAGCAGTTACTGCCACAAGCAGAGGTGGAGAGCGTGGCCGTCCACGGCCTTGATCCAATGGCAGTGGAAGCCGCCGCCTTCGCTTGGTTTGCCTGGGCCCACCTCAACCGCATTCCCGCCAACGCCCCGCAGGTCACCGGCGCTTCCGGCCCCTGCATACTGGGCGCCCTGCACCCCGGACACCGCCCGTGATGGACCAACTGCCACCCGCCGCCGTATTGATCGAAGCAGTGAACCAGATCATGCCATACGGGAAATACGCCGGGCGGCCACTGCTGCAGCTCCCGGAGCCTTATCTGGTCTGGATGCATCGGCAAGGCTTTCCGAGCGGCAAACTCGGCCAGCAATTGGCGCTGATGTATGAAGTGAAGCTGAACGGACTGGAAGGGTTGCTGCAGCCGCTACTGCGCGGCTGAGGTCAAGGCGTCAAATCGAGAACGACGAACCACAGCCACAGGTGGACGTGGCATTAGGGTTCTGCACCACAAAGCGCGACCCCATCAAACCTTGGTCGTAATCGATCTCAGAACCGGCCAAGTACTGCACACTCATGGCATCCACCAACAACGCGACATCACCGTTTTCGATCACGGTATCGTCGTCACGGGTCTGCTCATCGAAGGTAAAGCCGTAAGAGAAACCTGAACACCCACCGCCGGTGATATACACCCGCAGCTTGAGCGCCATGTTGCCCTCGTCGTCGCGCAGTGCGCGGACTTTGGCAGCGGCTCGATCGGTAAATGAGAGAACAGCAGAATCACTCATGGGGCGTCGTCTGGTAGTGATGAAACGGGCCCCATGGTGAGATGCCGCACTAAATCAGTCAAGTATCGGCCGACGCCGCCTTGGCTTTGCCCTTGTCCGGCGCCGGCAAATGTTTCGGCGCACCCTCCTTCACCAGCTTGCCGTTGACCTGGGCGCCCACCACCATTTCGATCAGGTTGTAGTAGACGTTGCCCTCAATCACCGCCTTCTCCGCCAGCTCCAGCTTGCCGACCGCATAGACATCGCCTTCGACGCGACCGTTGATGAGGATATCGCCTACACGGATCTCGCCTTTCACCGAGCCGCTCTCACCGATCACCAAGCGCCCCCCATCGGCGCTTACGTGTACATTGCCTTCCACCCGGCCCTGCACATGCAGGCCGCCGGTGAACTCAATATCGCCGGTGACCTTGGCACTGGATGCGATCAATGTGTGATTACAGAAGTTGTCCCGTCCCTTCTTATTACCCCGACCGAGCATGCTCTGTGTTCTCCTCAACCCTATTCCAGCCAAATGTGCGTTCCACCCGCTGGCCGCCACGGCCGCTGGCCGTCGCTTCGACCCTGACCGCGCGCGGCGTAACACCTTCCGGAAGGTGCACCCGCCCGGTCAATTCCTGGAAGTACCGGAACCGGAACGCGGTGGAACTGTGCTCCTCGCTGAGCCACTGCGCTGCCGGAATATCGACCCGCTGGTTGCCCCGCACCCCTTCGAGGATCATCGCCACATCGCCGGCGATGAAATTGTTGTTGTCCCCGACCTGTGACAGCACAAGACGGAAGCTGTATTCGCGATCATGCTCAGTAGCCGCCACATGGAAACGCGAAATCTGCAGGCCCTGCTCACCATTTTCCGGGGCCATGATGCTTTTATAAAACGCGACAGTTTCCTCCAGCTCAACGATCTGGTCGCGTAGACCACGCAGTTCACCACGCACCTGCTCCTGCGCCTGACTGCTGACTTCACTGGAGGTGCGGTGCACGGCTAGGTCATCACGGGCTTCACGCAGGTTGGTCTCCATCTGCGCCAGCTGCATGCGCAATCGCTGCTGCTCCAGATTGCTGCCCCAGCCTTCACTGCCGCTGACCAGCACCCCGACCAAGAACGCCAGCACTACTGCCAGCCCCCCGAGCACCGCCCATAACCAGCGCTGACGCCGCTGTCGCGTCACATCCACCGGCATCAATGTCAGTTCGCGAACCACCTTTTTGCGCGCCTTCATCAGGGCAGCAACGCTGGAGCGTCGAGCCCCATGGTTTCAGGCAGGTCGAGCATGATGTTCATGTTTTGCACCGCTTGGCCGGACGCACCTTTCACCAAGTTGTCGATCACGCTTAGCACCAACACCACATCGCGACCTTGCGGCCGGTGCAGCGACAATCGGCACACGTTAGCGCCCCGCACGCTGCGGGTCTCCGGGTGACTACCCAGCGGCAGCACATCAACGAATGGCTCACTAGCGAAGCGGTCCTCGAACAGCGTCTGCAGATCTTCCAGCGACAGCGTCGGGTCCACCAGCTCCGCAGTCAGCGTCGCCTGCATACCGCGGATCATCGGTGCCAGGTGCGGCACAAACGTCAGCCGCACTGGGTCTGATGCCAGCCACCCCAACCCCTGCTCGATTTCTGGCAGATGACGGTGCCCAGAAGCGCCATAGGCTTTGAAGTTGTCTCCGGCTTCGGTGAGCAGATTGGGAATGCGTGCTTGGCGCCCGGCACCGCTGACGCCGGACGCCGCAAAAGCGTTCAGCCGCTGTACATCCACCAAGCTTTGCTCCAGCAATGGCAGAAAACCAAGCTGCACCGCGGTGGGGTAGCAGCCGGGGTTGGCCACCAGCCGTGCATCGCGGATTTTGGCGCGATTCATTTCTGGCAGGCCGTACACCGCCTCCGCCAACAGCTCCGGACATGCGTGCGGCTCACCGTACCAGCGCGACCACAGTTCAGCATCGGTGAGTCGGAAGTCAGCGGACAGATCCACCACCCGCACGCCGGCCGCCAGCAGCTCCGGCATCATGCGCATGGCCACGTTGTGCGGCGTGGCGAAGAACACCAGATCACACTGCGCCGCCAGCGTGGCCGGATCCGGATCGGTGAACGCCAGGTCATAGTGACCGCGCAGGTTTGGGAACAAGTCAGATACCGGCTGCCCTGCCTCGGTCCGCGAAGTGATCACGGACACCGTGACACGCGGATGGCTGGCCAGCAGGCGCAGCAATTCGACCCCGGTGTACCCGGTCCCGCCGACGATACCGACCCGGAAGGTCTGGCCCGTTGCTTTCATGTTCACACTCCTGCGCCCCTGTGCGTTGTCAGCGGGCATCATAAAAAGGCACTACCGCTCCGGCAACCACCGCTGGCCACCGGACTGAGCTATCATGCCCGCTTCCTGACTGTCTGTCCGAGGGGAGTTGCCGATGTTGTGGGTTGAAGCACTACATATTGTCGCGGTCGTATCTTGGTTTGCCGGCCTGTTCTACTTGCCGCGCTTGTTCGTCTACCACGCTGACGCCAAGGACAGCCTTAGCAACGAACGCTTCAAGGTGATGGAGCGCAAACTGTTCCGCGGCATCATGACCCCGGCCATGATTGCCACCCTCGGCCTCGGCATCTGGCTGCTGCATTTGCAGGATTATATGTGGCTACGTTCCGGCTGGCTGCACGCCAAACTGACGCTGGTGGTGCTGGTGGTGATCTACCACCACCTTTGTCTGATGCACATGAAACGCTTTGCCCGTGACGCCAACACCCACAGCCACGTGTATTTCCGCTGGTTCAACGAAGCCCCCATCGTGTTGCTGCTCGGCATCGTGATCTTGGTGGTGGTGAAACCGTTCTGAGGCCCGCAGCGATGAAACCCAACATTCTGGTGATAGCCGGTCATGACCCCTCCGGTGGTGCCGGCATCCACGCCGACATTGAGGCGATTCACAGCCTCGGCGGCTTTGCCGCCACCCTGATCACCGGGCTCACCATCCAGAACAGCCAAGAAGTGCGGGGCTTCGAGCTAGTGCCGGTGGAGCTGCTACTGCGGCAAGCCGACTGCCTGCTGGACGACATGCGCTTCGATGCGGTGAAAATCGGCATGACCGGCAGCGTGGAGATGATCCACGCCATCGCGGGCTTGCTCGACCGCCTGCCCGGAGTGCCGGTGGTGGTCGATCCGGTGCTGGTGGCAGAATCCGGCGGCGCCCTGTCCGCCGGCACGGTACCGGAGGCCATGCTGCGCGAGTTGCTGCCGCGCGCCACCATCGCCACTCCGAACCTACCCGAAGCGCAGCGTCTGGCTGGCAGTGACGACCTTGACCGCTGCGGCGAGCGGCTACTGGCGAGCGGCTGTCCGGCGGTGGTGATCACCGGCACCCACCACGACACCACCGACGTACACAATCATCTGTTCACGGCGACGGGTCGCACCACCCTGAGCTGGCCGCGACTGGACGGCGCCTATCATGGCAGCGGCTGCACGCTGGCCGCCGCCACCGCCACCCTGCTCGGCCATGGCCATAGCCCCGCCGAGGCGCTGGCGAGAGCGCAGGACTATGTCCACCAGTGCCTGCGCCGCGCTTGGCGTGCCGGTAAGGGACAATTGATCCCCAACCGCTTGCCCTGAGCCAGTGCCATGACCGCACTTTCCGGACTGTACGTCATCACCGATCCGCAGCTGCTCCCCCCGGCACAGCTTATGCCAGCCTGTGCCGCCGCCTTGGCCGGCGGCGCCCGCATTCTGCAATACCGCGACAAACCCGCCAGCGCCGAACAACGCCTGCGCCGCGCCCGCGACCTGCGCGACCTGACCCGTGAGCACGGCGCGCTGCTGATCATCAATGACGACCTCGAATTGGCGCTGCGCTGCCACGCCGATGGCGTACACCTCGGCCAAGGTGACGGCAACGCGGCCGACGCCCGCCGCCGGCTGGGACCTGATGCGATTCTCGGAGTGACCTGCCACGACCGGCTGGATCTCGCCCGCAACGCCGCCGACCAAGGCGCCAGCTATGTGGCGTTCGGCCGCTTTTTCCCGTCACACACCAAGCCCCAGGCGCCGCCGGCCAGCATCGATATTCTCACCGCCGCCCAACCCCTCGGCCTGCCCCGGGTAGCGATCGGCGGCGTGAATGCTGATAATGGCGCGCACCTGATTGCCGCCGGTGCCGAAATGCTGGCAGTGATCCATGCCGTATTCGGCGCTCCGAATATCGAGGCCGCCGCCCGCCGGCTGGCCGCATTGTTTTTCCCATCACCACGTTGACGACGGCTCCGCCCGCAGGCGTTCGAGCGCCGTGACGTGGTTTTTCCCCTGACGAGGTGACCCATGGTCCGCAAGCATTCTGAGCAGCTGTTCCGCGCCGCCCGCGAAGTGATTCCCGGCGGCGTAAACTCCCCAGTCCGCGCCTTCAACGGTGTCGGCGGCAGCCCGGTGTTCATTCACCGCGGCGAAGGCGCCTACCTGTTCGATGAAGACGACAACCGCTACATCGATTACGTCGGCTCTTGGGGCCCGCTGATCCTCGGCCACGGCGATCCCGACGTGCGTGCCCGCATCCACGCGGCGGTGGACCAGGGCACCAGCTTCGGCGCGCCCACTGCCGTGGAAATCGAGCTGGCACAGAAAGTCTGTGAGCTGATGCCGTCGATTGAGCAGGTGCGCATGGTCAGCTCCGGCACCGAAGCCACCATGAGCGCTATCCGCCTGGCGCGCGGCTTCACCGGCCGCGATCTGATTGTGAAGTTCGAAGGCTGCTATCACGGCCACGTCGACAGCCTGCTGGTAAAGGTCGGCTCTGGCGCCCTCACTCTGGGCGTGCCCAGCTCACCGGGCGTACCGGCCGCGGTGACTGAGAACACGCTGACCCTGCCCTACAACGACCTGGCTGCCGTGCAGGAGTGCTTTGCCGCCCAGGGCGAGCGCATCGCCTGCATCATTGTCGAGCCCGTGGCCGGCAACATGAACTGCGTGCCGCCCTGCGCCAGCTTCCTGGAAGGTCTACGCACGGTATGCGATGAGCACGGCAGCTTGCTGATTTTCGATGAAGTGATGACCGGCTTCCGCGTTGCACTCGGCGGTGCCCAAGCGCTGTATGGGGTGCGCCCGGACCTGACCACGCTTGGCAAGATCATCGGCGGCGGCATGCCGGTGGGCGCGTTCGGCGGCCGGCGTGACGTCATGCAGCACATCGCCCCGGCCGGCCCGGTGTACCAGGCCGGCACCTTGTCCGGCAACCCGGTCGCCATGGCGGCGGGGTTGGCCACGCTGGAGAAAATCGCGGTGGACGGCTTCCACGAGCAGCTCACTGCCCGCACCACCCGCCTGCTGGATGGCCTCGCTACCGCCGCCCGCGAAAGCGGCATCGCCATGACCACCAATCAGGTCGGCGCCATGTTCGGCCTGTTCTTCACCGACCAGACCCGGGTTGCGCGTTTTGATGAAGTGATGAAATGCGACGTGGAACGCTTCCAGCGTTTCTTCCACGCCATGTTGGAGCGCGGTGTGTACTTGGCACCGTCCGCCTTTGAGGCCGGATTTGTGTCGGCCGCCCATACCGACGCCGATATTGACGCCACGGTGCAGGCCGCGCGGGAAGTGTTCTTGGCCGGCTGCTGAGCCGATCAGGCCGAGCGGGGCTTCCCCGCTCGCAATGTGTCTGCACGCTGGCGCGCATCCTTGGCGCCAGCGCTGTTGCCCTGCTGGGCGCGCACCGCAGCGATGCGCTCCCACAACTCCGCCCGCCATTCATCATGAGCCGGCGCTTCACGCAACGCTCGCATCAGCAAACCTTCTGCCGCACGCGGCTGCCCCTCTTGGATACGCAGCTCCGCCAACTCCCGGTACAACACCGTCGCCTCGCCCGGGCCGGCCACATTCAGCGCCCGCTCCAGGTACCGCCCGGCCTTGCCCAGGTCCTGCTGTCGCCGCGCGCCCTGGGCCGCTGACAACAGGCTGTAAGTCGGCGACGATGCGGCAATCGCCACCGGCGGTAACGCAGTGGCCGGCTGCTGGGGCGGCAGCTGTGGAATCGTACGCGGGCCGGCGCCCGTGTCACCGCCCGGAGGCGTGACGGCACAAGCGCCCAGCGCCAGCGTCAGACCTACCACCATCAATCGAACAGTCGTCGCAGCCATCCTCGTCGCTCCTCACCGGCCGGCGTCTGGCGCGCCGCCGCACATGCACTCAACACCCCTGGAATGGAAGGGGTCCACATCGGATACAGCACCGCACCGTCACAACCGGCGTCGGAGCGCGTCTTGCCGTCCGGCTCCATCCACACCCACTCGACATCCACCGGCGGGTCCATGCGCAAGCTGCGCTGAGGCAGCTTCGCCATCACCTGAGTCCAGACCGGCAGCGCGGCACTGCTACCGGCCACACCTGCTGGCTGATTGTCATCACGGCCGATCCACACCACCGCCAAGTGATTGCCGCTGAAGCCAGCGAACCACGCGTCGCGCAGACCGTCGCTGGTGCCGGTTTTGCCGGCCACCATCAGGTCGTGAGGCAACGTGTTGTAGGCAGCGCGGCCGGTGCCCTCGCTCATTACCTTCACCATCGCCCACTGGGTCAGGTAGGCCGGAGCCTCCTGCACCACCGGGTCAGCCGAGACCGGATAGCGCGCCAGCGGCGTGCCGTGCAGATCCAGCACATCGGTGATCGCCCGCAGCGGGGTGCGGAAACCGCCGGTAGCCAGCGGCTGATACATCACCGCCACTTCAAACGGCGTCATGTTATGGCTGCCGAGAATCAGGCTCGGGTAGGGGCGGATATTCCCCTGCACACCCAGCCGCTGCAGCGTGGCGATGATCGGCTGCAAGCCGACATCCATGCCCAGCCGCGCCATCGCCTGGTTGCGCGAGCGCGCCAGCGCTTCCGCCATCGGCATCGGCCCCATCGAGCGGTTGTCCACGTTCTTCGGTGCCCACACCTGGCCATTGGGCATCGACACTTCGAGCGGCTCATCATTAATAATAGTCGCCAGTGAGAAGCGCTTCGGCTGCTCCAGCGCGGTGAGCACCACCATCGGCTTGGCCAGCGAGCCGATGGGCCGCAACGCATCTAACGCCCGGTTGAAGCCGGCGCTGCGCGGTGTGCGGTCACCCACTATCGCCAATACATCGCCTTGGTCGGGCGCCGTAATCACCACTGCCCCATTGAGCTGCTGGCTGCCGTCGGCATCACGTTGGCGCAGCGTACGGGCCAAAGCATCCTCGGCCGCCAGTTGGGCCAGCACGTCGAGCGTGGAATGGATCTGCAGCCCTTCACTGGACAGCGCCTCGGCTGGGTAATCACGGGCCAACTGACGGCGCACCAGATCAATGAAGGCGGGGAAGGCGTACAGCGCTCCGGCGCCCTTGGGCACCACATCCAACGGCCGTTCCAGCGCAATGCCGTAATCACGCTCGCTGAGCAGCCCTTGCTCATGGGCCACGGTCAGCACCACATTGCGGCGACGCTCGGCGCGCTCCGGATTGCGGCGCGGATCGTAATAGCTGGGCCCTTTGAGCATGCCGACCAGCAACGCCAACTGGTGCGGCTCCAGCTCCTCCAACGCGCGGCCGAAATAGAACTGCGCCGCCAACCCCATGCCGTGGATGGCCCGCGCGCCGTCCTGGCCGAGGTAGACCTCATTCAGATAGGTTTCGAGGATTTGTTCTTTTTCATAGTGCAGCTCCAGCAGCACTGCCATCGGCAGCTCCATCAGCTTGCGGCCGATGGTCCGACGCTGGGACAGGTAGAAGTTCTTCACCAGCTGCTGAGTCAGGGTACTGCCGCCTTGAGACACGCCGCCGGAGCGCAGGTTGGACCACACCGCCCGTGCCAGACCTCGCGGCGACACACCGTGGTGCTCATAAAAACCGCGATCTTCCACTGCCAACAGCATGTCGTGCAGCAACTGCGGGGTATCGCCTAGGCGCACCAGAATGCGGTCTTGGCTGTGGCCGGGGTGAATACTGCCAACCTGCAACGGCTCCAGCCGCGCCACCGGCAACGTGCTGCCATCAGCGGCGGCCACCTTCTGGATGCGGCCGTTAGCCAGTGTCAGCCGTAGCTGCCGGGCCGGCTCACCGCCGTCGCTGTCGCGGAAGGCGCGAGTATGCAGCAGCACCGTGCCGCCCTGGCGCTGGTAACTGCCCGGCATCGGCGCTGACGCGGCATTGCGGTAGCGCAGCAGCGCCAGCATCTGCTCCAGATGCTGCCATTCCAAAACCCGGCCGCTGTACAGCTCCACCGGCTGGGCATAGACCCGCGCCGGCAGCTGCCATTGATGAGCATCGAAACGTTGGCGCACCTGCGCGTCCATCCACACCAGCACCACCGCTGCCACCAGCAGCAGCACCGCGAGGAGTTTCCACAGCAGTGACCAAGGGAAGCGTCGGCGCGCACGGCGTCGGACTTGTTTTTTCGGGGGGCGTTTTCGAGACATGGCGCAGTATACGGATGGAACGATGAGGTTTGGCAACAGAGCGTCTAGAACGCATAATGTTTCGCCATTTTTTACGGAGTGTTGGGATGTCGCCCCTCTACGATGTGTACGCCATCGGCAACGCCCTGGTGGATACCGAATTCGTCGTCAGTGACGCCTTCCTTGCCGAGCACGGCATTGCCAAGAGCCTGATGACGCTGGTGCCCCAAGCGCAGCAGCTGCGTACCATCGCCGCCCTGACTGCCAGCGGTGAGCCGCGCAAACGCGCCAGCGGCGGCTCTGCCGCCAATACCGCAATGACGGTGCAAGGTCTGGGCGGACAGAGCTACTACTCCTGCCGCGTGGCCGACGATGACACCGGCGCCTTCTACGTGAATGACCTGTTAAGCGCCGGCGTCGGCACCAACATGCATTCGCACCGGCCGCAGGGCGTCAGTGGCACCTGTCTGGTCATGGTCACGCCGGACGCCGAGCGCACCATGAACACTTTCCTCGGCATCTCCGAGCAGGTGTCGGTGGACGACCTCGACGAACAAGCCCTAGCCCGCAGCCGCTGGGTCTACTTGGAAGGCTACCTGGTGACCTCGCCCAGCGGGCGCGCTGCGGCCATCCGGCTGCGCGAACTGGCCGAACAGCATGGCGTGAAGGTGGCGATGACGCTGTCAGACCCGTCCATGGTCCAATTGTTCCGCGACGGACTGTCGGCAATGCTGGGGGCTGGTGTCGACCTGCTGTTTTGCAATGAGGACGAGGCGCGCCAATTCACCGGCACCGACTCGGCGGAAGCGGCGCTGCAAGCGCTGTCCGCGGTCGCTCGCCAGGTGGTGGTGACCTGCGGCGCAAGGGGCGCATTAATTTTCGACAGTGGTACAATCCACGCCGTTTCTGGAGTGCCCACCCAGGCGGTGGACACCAACGGTGCCGGCGACACGTTCGCGGGCGCCTTTCTCTATGCAGTGGCGCGTGGCCGGGACGTGCAGACCGCCGGCACCTTGGCCTGCCATGCCGCCTCGCAAGTAGTGAGCGATTTCGGCCCCCGTTTGTCCGGGGACGCTTTGCGTTCACTACGTAGTCAAGTTCTGGGAGAGTAGGCATGTCCGAAGTGCGACTTTGTGCGCGCAACGAACTCGAGGAAGGCGCCGCACGCGGCTTCCAACTCGGTGCCCACTCGGTGCTGGCGGTAGTGCAGGACGGCCAGCTGCATACGTACTGGAACTGGTGCCCCCATCTGGGGATTGAGCTGAACTTCATGCCTGACCAGTTCTTGGACGACCAAGCTCAGTTCATTACCTGCGCAAACCATGGCGCTTTGTTCGAGATCGAATCCGGAGAGTGTGTATCGGGTCCGTGCCATGGGGAGAAACTGGTTGCGATCACCCACGACATCCGCGATGGGGATGTCTGGATCACGCTGGAGAACGCCCCGGCCTGAGGTGTGCCCGCACGTTTGGGCACTCTTGCTTGAAGGCCACCGCTTGCCAGCCATTTCGCAGCAGAACCGGACACGTCCGGTTCAATTTTGACCTTGACGCAAGTCAACAGGCTTTAAAATCACACTGTTAACGTGCAAGCGCACAAATCTGCAAGGACCTCAGCATGCAAGAGTCAACCGCGCCTCCGGTGTACAACTACAGCGTTATCCGAAAATTCGCGATCATGACTGTGATCTGGGGCATCGTCGGCATGTTCGTCGGTGTCTGGATCGCAGGCCAACTCGCGTGGCCCGCCCTGAACTTCGAGCTTCCGTGGACCAGCTTCGGCCGTCTGCGCCCGCTCCACACCAACGCGGTGATCTTTGCCTTTGGTGGCTGTGCGTTGATGGGAACCTCCTTGTACGTTGCACAGCGCACCTGCCACACCACGCTGGCGTTCCCGCGCTTGGCGAACTTCGTGTTCTGGGGTTACCAACTGGTCATCGTCCTGGCAGCCATCACCCTGCCGCTGGGCTACACCAGCACCAAGGAATACGCAGAGCTGGAATGGCCGATCGACATCCTGCTGGGCGCGGTGTGGATTTCCTACGCCATCGTGTTCTTCGGCACCCTGGCCAAGCGCACCACCAGCCACATCTATGTGGCTAACTGGTTCTACGGCGCCTTCATCCTTGCCGTGGCGCTGCTGCACATCGTTAACAGTGCTGCGGTGCCGGTCAGCTTGTTCAAGTCCTACTCCGCTTACGCCGGCACCATCGATGCCATGGTGCAATGGTGGTACGGCCACAACGCCGTGGGCTTCTTCCTGACTGCCGGCTTCCTCGGCATGATGTACTACTATGTGCCGATTCAGGCGCAGCGTCCGGTGTACTCCTACCGCCTGTCTATCGTGCACTTCTGGGCATTGATCGGTATCTACATGTGGGCCGGCGGCCACCACCTGCACTACTCCGCACTGCCTGACTGGGTACAGTCGGTTGCCATGGTGTTCTCCATCGTGCTGTTCGCCCCGTCTTGGGGCGGCATGATCAACGGTGTCATGACCCTGTCCGGCGCCTGGGACAAGCTGCGTACCGACCCCATCATCCGCTTCCTGATCGTGTCCCTGTCGTTCTACGCCATGGCCACCTTTGAAGGCCCGATGATGTCGATCAAGACCGTGAATGCCCTGAGCCACAACACCGATTGGACCATCGGTCACGTGCACTCCGGCGCACTGGGCTGGGTAGCCATGATTTCCATCGGTGCTATGTATGTAATGATCCCGCGCGTGTTCGAGCGTAAGGGCATGTACTCCACCTCCTGGATCAACGTGCACTTCTGGCTCGCCACCATCGGCACCGTGCTCTACATCGCTGCGATGTGGGTATCCGGCATCATGCAGGGCCTGATGTGGCGCGCTGTGAACCAAGACGGCACCCTGATGTACAACTTCGTGCAAGAGCTGGCCGAGCGTCAGCCGTTCTACATCGTGCGTTTGGTCGGCGGTGCCCTGTTCCTGCTGGGCATGGTGCTGATGGCCGCGAACGTGTACCTCACCATCCGTGGCTCCCGTGACGCTCAGGGCGCTGACAACAAGCTGGTGGAGGCATAATCATGTCGAGCAATAGCAAACACGCCGTCATCGAGAAGAACGTTGGCCTGCTGATCGTGCTGACGCTGATCATCATCAGCTTCGGCGGCTTGGTCGAAATCGTGCCGCTGTTCTGGCAGAAGGCCACCACCCAGCCGATCCCGACCCTGCGCCCCTACACGGCGCTGGAAATGGCGGGCCGCGACGTTTACATCCGCGAAGGTTGCCACGTGTGCCACACCCAGATGGTACGCCCGCTGCGTGCTGAAACTGAGCGTTTCGGCCCGTACACCGTGGCTGGCGAAGACGTCTGGGAGCACCCGTTCCTGTGGGGCTCCAAGCGTACCGGTCCGGACCTTGGCCGCGTTGGCCTGCGCCCGATCACTGAACAGTGGCACCGTGAGCACTTGCGTGACCCGCGCTCAGTGGTACCGGAGTCGAACATGCCGGCCTACCCCTGGCTACAGCGCAACAAAGTGAACTGGGCCACCATGGAGCGCACCCTGAACGTGTTCCAGAAGAACTTCGGCGTGCCCTACACCGATGAAGACATTGCCGAGCAGCTGGCCAAGACCCGCGAAGGCGGCGAATGGGCAAATGTGACCGAAGAAGATGCCGTTGTTGCTTACCTGTTCTCTCTGGGCCATGCGCGTGCAGAGGTGAAGTGATGAGCTATTACGCTATTTTCACGCTGGTTTTCTTTGCAGCGTTCATCACGATGGTGGCCTGGACGTTCCGTCCGGGCCGCAAGAAGCATTACCAGGAGCTGGGCGCGCTCCCCGTCGAAGACGATAAAGCCCGCATGAACAACGCTGTCTCTGGGGAGAGCCATCGATGAGCAATTTTTGGAACGTCTATATCGTCATCATCGTGGTCGGCAACCTGATCGGTTACGGTCTGCTGCTGATCGGCAACTCCCGCCTGTCCGCGGAAGAAGCCAAACAGGACACCACCGGCCACACCTTTGACGGTATTGAAGAGCGCAACCAACCGCTGCCGCGCTGGTGGTTCATCATGTTCCTGATGACCATCGCTTTCGCCTTCGCCTACCTCGCCCTGTACCCGGGCCTGGGCAGCTACAAGGGCGCGCTGGGCTGGACCAGTGGCGGGCAGTGGGAAGAAGAAGTGAAGATGGCCAAGGCCCACTCCGACCCGCTGTTCAAGGAGTTTGCCAAGCTGCCGATCGAGGAATTGATTCAGTACCCGGAGCCAATGGCAGTGGGCGCGCGGCTGTTTGCAAACAACTGTGCGATCTGCCACGGTTCTGACGCCCGCGGCGCCCGCGGGTACCCGAACCTGACCGATGACGACTGGCTCTACGGTGGCAAGCCTGAAGATATCGTGAAGAGCATCACCTTCGGCCGCAGCGGCACTATGACGCCAATGCTGCAAGCGCTGGGTGGTGAGGACGCGGTTCGCGACATGGCAATCTACGTTCAAGCGCTGTCCAGCGAACGCGTTGCCAATGATCCGCAGAACGCCGGCGCCATCGAGCGTTCACAACCGAAATTCGCCCTGTGTGCCGCTTGCCACGGCCCCACGGGAGAAGGGAATCAGCTGGTGGGTGCGCCCAACCTGACCGACGGCATCTGGCTGCATAGCCCGCGTCGGGAAGACATTGAGGCGATCATCCGCAACGGCCAGGTTAGTCACATGCCGCCCCACGAAGGCGTGCTGACTGCCGAGCAGATCCACGTGATTGCTGCCTACGTCTACAGCCTGTCTCATTCCCAACCGGAGAAATAGCCATGGCAAAACGGGATTCCATTCCCGTCGTGCAGCAAGTGGAGCCGCCTGAAGGCGGC
>NZ_JBGCUO010000002.1:154849-269867 GCF_041102775.1 Alcanivorax sp. REN37 | reverse complement strand
CGCGGCGGCCCCCCCACTACACTGTACGCCCGTCGCGAACACATCCAGATCCGTCACATCAAAGGTTACTTCCAGGTCGTTCGAGACCTGATGATGACCGCTACCATGGCCCTCTACTTCGTACTGCCATGGATCAACTACCGGGGCAGCCAATCTGTCCTGTTCGACCTCCCCAACCGCCGCTTCGATATCTTCGGTTTCTCGTTCTGGCCCCAGGACTTCCTGTTCCTCGCCTGGGCACTGATGCTGGCGGCATTCGCACTATTCTTCTTCACCGTACTCGCAGGCCGGGTGTTCTGTGGCTATGTCTGCCCGCAGACCAATTGGACCCGTCTGTTCACCCAAATCGAGCGTTGGTGCGAGGGTGACCGCCACCAGCGCATGCGCCGCAGCCGTGAAGGGCTGACCTTTGACACCGCCGTGCGCCGCACTGCCAAACACAGTCTGTGGCTGGCGGTCGGGGTCGCCACTGGAGTCACCTTCGTCGGTTACTTCTACCCGATCCGCGAGTTGGTGCCGGATCTGGTCGCTTTTGACGCCAATGGTTGGGCGGTGTTCTGGATCGGCATGTTCACCGTCGCCACCTACGGCAACGCCGGCTTCATGCGCGAGCAGGTGTGTCTGTACATGTGCCCCTATGCGCGCTTCCAGAGCGTGATGTTCGACGAGGACACCCTGATCGTGTCCTACGACGAAGCCCGCGGTGAACCGCGCGGCAAGGGCCTGCACCGTAAGACCGCCGCGCCGGACGTGCCAGCGCCTGCTACGGCGGTGCCGCTGGCGACCGATGCCATGGCAGCCACCACCGCCAAAGCCGCTCAGAAAGCCAGCCAGGGCGATTGCATCGACTGCGAGTTGTGCGTGCAGGTATGCCCCACCGGCATCGACATCCGCGAAGGGCTGCAGCTCGGCTGCATCACCTGTGCGGCCTGTATCGACGCCTGTGATGAGGTGATGGAAAAGGTCAACCGACCCAAGGGTCTGATCCGCTACACCACCGAGCATGCACTCGGCGGCATCAAGACCAAGATGATGCGCCCACGCCTGATCGGCTACGGCCTGGTGATGGCGCTGCTGTCGGGCCTGTTTGTGTGGCAACTTGCCGCACGCCAGCCTTTGCAGGTTGACGTGATACGCGATCGTAACCAACTCTATCGCATCACCAGCCAGGGCGACGTGGAAAACAGCTACCGGCTTGAGATCCTCAACAAGGATCAAGACAACCACCGCTTTGTCATTACCTTGATCGGGGATGAAGCGCTGTCCCTGGTGAATGGCCCGGTGGAAGTCAGCTTGGCATCCGGCGAGCAGCGCAGTGTCCCCGTCACTGTCAGCTACGATCCGTACCTGAGCGAACCCCAGTCACCGACCATTTGGTTCCTCGTTCGGGACAAGGACGACTCAGGTTTGGAGATCCGCCATGAATCACGCTTCATCAAGCCCCGCTGAAGCCAGTAAGCCGTGGTACCGCCACGGCTACCTCTGGCTGGTGATCATCCTGCCCACCATCGTCGTGATCGCGGCGTTCGTGACGCTGTACATCGCCATCGACAACGCCGACGACACCGTGTCGGAGGACTGGTACAAGGACGGCCGCACCGTGAACCGTTCTTGGGAAGCGGACCAGCAGGCGGCCCGGCTTGGCATTGAGGTGGAGCTCGACTTCACCGGTGCCGCGCCGCGCGCCCAACTGACCAGCCAGGTCCCATTCCCACCGCCGGAGAGCTTGCAGGTGAACCTGCGCCATCCGGCCTTTGCCAATCAGGACATCAGCCTGACCCTGACCCACACCGGCAACGGTGAGTATCGCGGCCAAGGCGATGTCCATCCGACCGCGGAAGAAATGATCGCCACCATCGTCTCCGCAGATGGCCACTGGCGCATCCAGCAACGCGCCCATCTTGATGATGGCAAGGCCTCGTTGGTTTCAGGAGTAAGGTAATGTCCGCCGCTGCTGCCTGCTGGCATTGCGGGCTGCCAGCCCCGGATAACTCCTACTTGGCACACACCCCCGACGGGGACCGTCCCACCTGCTGCAGCGGCTGTGCTGCAGCGGTGGAGATGGTGCACCAGCTCGGCTTCTCCGATTACTACCGCCTGCGCAGCCGCACCGCGCCGGTGGCCGACAAGAAACAAGCGGAACACGTCCTGGCCCTGTTCGCCATGCCGGCGCTGCTTGATCCTTACCTGTCCCCCGGTCGCGATAACCCAGCTCTACGTCGGCTGCGCCTGCAGCTGGGCGACATCCACTGTGCTGCCTGCTGCTGGCTGATCGAGAAGGTGGTGCTCGACCTACCCGGCATCCACCTCGCACAAGTGAATCTCGCCACCATGCAGCTAACGCTGGAATACGATCCAGCGCTGCCGGGCGTGGCCGAAGAGGCCGTCACTCGGGTACTCGAACTCGGCTACGACGTGGCGTTACCCGGCGATCCCCAGCGCGACCAGCGACTGGCGCAGGAAAACCGGCGCATGCTCGGCCGCCTGATCCTGGCCGGCATCGGCGCCATGCAGGCGATGATGTACGGCGCGTTCCTGTATCTGGACATCTTTGACGGCGATGCCGTGTTCCAGGACGTCTTCCGCCTGACCAGCATGGTGATCTCGACGCCAGTGGTGTTCTATGCCGGCTGGCCGTTTTTCCAGGGCGCCTTCCGCGGCCTGCGCCACCGCCACCTGACCATGGACGTACCAATTGCGCTGGCGCTAGCACTGGCCTGGTTTGGCTCGGTCGCTAATATCGCCTGGGGCGGCACCCATTCGTATTTCGAATCGGCTTCCATGTTTGTGTTCTTCCTGCTCATCAGCCGCACCATCGAACTGAAGCAGCAGCACCGCATCCAGCGCGCCTGGCAGCGACTGCAGGACACCCTGCCGCGTATTGTGCGCCGGCTCGAAGGTGGCAACAGTGCCTGGGTCAGCGCACGCGAAATCCAGCCCGGCGATATCCTGCTGATGACCCAAGGCGAGACCGTGCCGGTGGATGTCACCGTGCTAGAAGGCGAAGCGGAGGTCTCTGAAGCTGCGCTGACCGGCGAATCGGTGCCGGTGCATGTGGCAACCGGCCAACTAGTGCAGGCCGGCGCCAAACTGCTTGAAGGCCACTTCAACGCTCGCGCCGAGGGCACAGTGGACAACAGCCTGGTGGCACAGATTGCGGAACAGGTGTCCCAAGCCAGCGACGAGCGCCTGGAAATCGTTCGCGACTGGCAGAAAGTGGCACCGGTATTCATCCTGTTCACGCTGATCCTCGCCGCCGCCACGCTGGCGATCCACTGGTCCAGCGGTCCCGGCACCGCGTTTTCCTACATGCTGGCGCTGCTGGTGGTGACCTGCCCTTGTGCGCTGGCGCTGGCGGTGCCAATGGCCATGTCGGCCACGCTGTCCACCGCCCTGCGCGAAGGCCTACTGATCGCGTCGCCGCGGCAGCTACTGGCCATACCGCGCCTGCGCGGAGTGATGTTCGATAAGACCGGCACCCTCACCCAAGGCAGTTTCCACATCACCGAAGTGGAAGACCTTGGCGACGCGATCAGCCTCAACGAACGGCTACGGCTGGTGGCGGCACTGGAACGAGACCACCCACACCCGCTGGCACGCGCTTTCGATGGGCAGGACACCGCCACCGATGTCACCGAGCTGCGCATGGCACGCCACGGCGCCAGCGGCACCTGGCGCGATGCACGCTGGACCATCACCGGCGCGCCGCAGCACGCTCGCCCCGGCACCACCTGCTTGGAGTTGAGCCGCGATGGCAGCCCAAGTCTGCGTCTCTGGCTGGCCGATGAACTGCGGCCGGAAGCGGCGCAGGTGATTCAGCAATTGCGCCGCCACCGCTTGCAGGTGCGGCTCGCTAGCGGCGATGCCAAGCCGGCGGTGGAAAGCGTCGCTACTCAGCTGCACCTAGACGGCCACCGTGGCGAAATGACGCCGCAGCAGAAAGCCCACTGGCTGACCCAACTGGAGCAACTGGAAGGCCCGCAGATGATGATCGGCGACGGCATCAACGACGCCCCGGCGCTGCTCGCCGCCAGCGTTGCAGTGGCCCCGGGCAACGCCACCAGCCTCGCCCGCCGCGCGGCCGGCATCTACCTGCTCGGCGACAGCCTGCGCCAATTGCCGTCCCTGCCAGACCTGTCGCGGCGCTGCCGCCACACGGTGTATCAGAACCTAGCCTGGACCGCGCTCTACAACATCGTCGCCATTCCGCTGGCCATGGGCGGCTACATCGCGCCCTGGGCGGCGGCAATCGGCATGGCCAGCTCTTCGCTGATCGTTACCCTCAACGCCAACCGGATTAACAAGTGGAAAGCATCATCATCTTGATCCCCATTGGCCTTGCCTTCGTCGGCACCGCCATCTGGATTCTGTTTCGCGCCCTGCGTGACGGGCAGTTCGATGACCTCGAACGGCCCGCTTGGCAGGTGGTGTTCGACGATCTCGACGAACGCAACGGCAAAAAACCGACCACGCTCAAGTCCGAGGACGACGAGACCGCGCCATGATGGAAACCTTTCTCGCCGCTCTCGGTGCTGCGGCACTGCTAGGGCTGGCCGGCAGCCTGCACTGCTCCGCCATGTGCGGCGGTATTGCCGCCACCCTCAGCTTCGCCATTCCTGAGCCGCTGCGGCACAGCGGCCGCCTGTGGCTGTGGCAACTGCTGCTTGGCTTGGGGCGAGTCACCACTTACTGCCTGCTTGGCGCCGGAGCTGGCGCATTGGGTCAGCAACTGCTCAGTCATCTTGGCAACCTACATTGGAACTGGGCGGCGCTGGCCTCCGGGGTGCTGATGTTGCTGCTGGCGCTGCAACTAGGCGGCCTCGGTGCTCCGCTGCGGCACTTGGAAGCGCTTGGCCGCCGCCTCTGGCGCGCGCTATCGCCGCTGACCGGCCGACTGCTGCCGCTCGACCGGCCGTACAAGGCGGTACTGCTGGGGCTGTTATGGGGCTTTCTACCCTGTGGCCTGCTGTACTCAGCGTTGGTGCTCGCTGCCGCCACCGGCCATGCCGCCACCGGCGCTGCCACCATGCTGCTGTTCGGCCTGATCACCATCGGCCCGGTGGCCGGTACCGGTATTTTCGCTGGCCGCTTGGCGCGCTTGCGCCAAGGCCGGTTCCGCTATGTGGCGCTCGTGGCCACGCTACTGCTGGCCGGACTGTTCTTCTATCAAGGGCTGGCCGCTCCACATCCGATGGCGCCGCTGCTGCCTGGGCAGGACCCGACACTGCACCAGCACGACCACCATCACCACCATTGAGGCGGTAAGCCTGCCATGACATCCCCGTTCAGCGACCTGACGCCAGACCGGCTGATGGATGCCATCGACGCCCAAGGTCTGCTGTGCGACGGTCGCGTCACGCCGCTCAACAGCTATGAAAACCGGGTTTTCCGCGTCGGCCAAGAAGCGCAGTCGCCACTGATCGCCAAGTTCTACCGGCCCGGCCGCTGGAGCGCTGCGCAGATCCTTGAAGAGCACCACTTCAGCCAACAATTGGTCGATGCCGGGGTACCAGTGGTAGCGCCGCAAGCGCACCGCGGCCATACCTTGTTCGAGCACGACGGTTTTCTGTTCGCGCTGTTCCCAGTGGTACCCGGCAGCAGCCCCGACCTCGATGACGACGACACCCTGTATGAACTGGGCCGCCATTTAGGTCGGCTACACCACTGCGGTAGCCAGCAGAACTACCTGCAGCGGCCGCCGCTGGACGCGCCGCAGCGTGCCCGCGATGCCGCCGACTGGTTACTGCGCCATGCGGTGCCGAAAGCAGAGCAGGCCCGGTTCCAGAAATTGTGTGCGCAACTGGTGGAGAGCATTGACCGCGCCTGGCAGGAACACCCCTTCACCAGCCTGCGGCTACATGGCGACAGTCACCGCGGCAATCTGCTGGCCCGTGATGACCAATATTGGCTGGTGGACTTGGACGACAGCTGCGACGGTCCCGCCATTCAGGACCTGTGGCTGCTGTTGGATGGCGATCGCGACCGCCAGCGCCAACAGCTACTGAGCTTGCTGGACGGCTACCAGGAGGAGTTCGACTTTGAACGCCGCCAGCTGGCCTTAATCGAACCGCTACGCGCCGCGCGCATGCTGCATCACACCGCCTGGGTCGGCCAGCGCTGGGACGACCCGGCGTTCCCGCGCGCTTTTCCGTGGTATGGCCAACCGCACTTCTGGCCAGAGCAGTGTCTGGCGCTGGCGCAGCAACTGGAGCGCATGCAGCAACCACCGCTGTCGCTGCCGGGCTGAACCGCCTCGCTCTGGCGGATCTGCACCTTCCCGCAAAAACAGGCATTGCCGGTCAGCCGGAGTGCCGCGCCGCTCGCCACGGCTCCCGGCCACGGCCAATTGGTTTAAAGCATTGATGTCAGCGCCCCAACCAGGCATTAAGGCACTTTGCGGTTATGCCTATTTCGGCATTTGCGCAAACCGAATTACCAATAAATATTGGTTTTCGCCAATTTGCGTTGTCCGCGCTGCGGCACTGCCCCACCATGCACCTCTCCGCCCCCGGCCCGATGCAGTTTTCAGCCTGACCGTGATTGCTCCGTTCCAAGCGCTTTCAGCACAGCATTTTGATCTGCTGCGACCGGCCACCGCCGACGAGATCATTGCCTTTGCCGGCACCCTGCTCGAACAACGCCTGCAACGCGGCCCGGTGCTTGGCGGTGCCGAGCAAGTACAGGCATTCCTGCGCACCCGCCTTGGCGGTGCTGCACGGGAGCTGTTCGGCGTGCTGTTTGTCGATAGCCGCCATCAATATCTGGGTTTCGAGATTTTGTTCATGGGCTCACTGCGCGGCAGCGAGGTGCATCCACGCGAGGTGGTCCGGCGCGCACTGGCGCTGAATGCGGCGGCGGTGATCCTGGTTCATAACCACCCGTCCGGCCATCTCGAGCCAAGCCCGGAAGACATCCTGCTCACACGCCGCATTGATGACGCGCTGGCCTTGCTGGACATGCGCGTGTTGGACCACCTGATCGTCAGCGCCAGCGATTGGGTCAGCTTGTCGGCGCGCGGCTGGCGCTTCAGCGACGACTGAATCAGTCCCACACCAGCGGCAGCGGCTGCTCCAGTGCGAACTGCTGGGGTGAAATACGGGTGCGCCAGGCGAGGATCTCAACCCCACTTTGCTGCGCCTCGCGTAACAGAGCAGCGTAGCGCGGATCAATGTCCGCCGCGGCGCCCGCGGCCCGGGCGCCCGTGTGCTGCACACAAAAGAACAGCACCGCCCGGCCACCGCTGGCCACCACCTGCATCAAGGTGCGCAGGTGCTTCTGGCCGCGCTCGGTCACAGCATCAGGGAACCGGATCACGCCGTCGTCGGCTTGCTCCGGCCCAGGCCCGAGGGTGACGTTCTTCACCTCAATCCAGGTGTGCGGCGAGTCACCGCCCAGCGCCAGGTCGAAACGGCTATCACCCCAAGTCACCTCGCGCCGCAGACCGTCTGCCACCAGCTCTGGCACTTGCCCAGCCGCGATGGCCTCGGCCACCAGCGCATTAGTGCGCCCGGTGTTGACCCCGGCCCAGTACCCATGCGCCACCTGCACCGCTTCCCAGGTGTGGCGATACTTGCGCTTGGGGTTGCCGCTGTCGGAGTAGAGCACCGTGGCGCCGGGTTCAGCGCAATGCTTCATGGATCCGGTGTTCGGGCAATGCAGCGTCAGCGCCTCACCGTCGGCGGTGATGATGTCGGCCATGAAGCGTTTGTAGCGGCGCACTAGGGTGCCCTGCGCCAATGGCGGATCGAAAATCATCTGCGCTCCAGGAACTGTTGCACCCGCGCCAACGCCTGCTCCAGCCGCTCACAGTCGGCGGTGTAGGCAACGCGCACATAGTGCCCCGGCTGATGTTGGGTGCCAAAATCCAGCCCTGGCGTCATCGCCACCCCGCTCTGTTCCAACAGCGCGCCACACCACTCGAAGCTGTCAGAGGTGAACGCGGAGACATCCAGATAGAGGTAGAAGGCACCGTCGGGTTGCCCCACCACCGGCAGCCCCAGCGCCGGCAACCGCTCCAGCAGCAGCGCCCGGCGACGAGCCAGCTCAGCGCGACGGCGTTCCAACTCCGCCAGTGTGTCCGGCTCGAACGCCGCCAGCGCGGCGTACTGAGACATAGTGGTGGGTGACAGGAAGAAGTTTTGCGCCAGCCGGTCCAGGTCAGGTACCAGCGAGCGCGGCACCACCGCCCAACCAAGCCGCCAGCCGGTCATGCCGAAGTACTTGCTGAAACTGTTCAGCACCAGCGCGTCTGGGGCCACCGCCAATGCGGTATGGACCGGCGCGCCATACACCAGCCCCTGGTAGATCTCATCCACCAGCAGCGCGCCCCCACGTTCCGCCACTACCCCCGCCAGCGCAGCCAACTCAGCGGCCGACAGCACACTGCCGGTCGGGTTATCCGGCGTTGCCAGCATCAGCAGCTTGGTGTTGGGCTGCCACGCCGCCGCCACTTGCTCGGGGGTGACACGGAAGCCGTTGCTGCGCTCCAACACCAACGCCTGCGGCGTTCCGCTCACCAGCTCGACAAAGTGCCGGTTGCAGGGATAGCCGGGGTCGGTCAGTAGCACGCCGTCGCCAGGGCCGATCAGCGCAGCCAGCAGCAATTGCAACGCACCGGAGCCGCCCGGCGTCACCACCACTTGCTCCGGCAACACCGTTACGCCGAAACGCTGCCGGTAGAAATCGGCAATCGCCTCGCGCAGCGCCGGAATGCCCAGCGCCGGGGTGTAGCGCGTGCGGCCGTCAGCCAACGCGCGCGCGCCCGCGGCCACAATCTGCGGTGGGGTGGCGAAATCCGGCTCGCCAACACCGAGATGGATCACGTCCATGCCGGCGGCGGCCAACTGCTGGGCGCGTTCCACCAGTGCCATAACATGGAACGGTGCGATGCGGTCACAGCGATCAGCCCGGAAAGCAGGTGCAACGAGGTCGGTCACGACGGGTTCTCTTTCAAGTTCACGGGGGATGTCTATAATCGGCGCGCCCCGCGACGCCTCGGCCCTGCAAGTCGGGCTGGGGGTGACAATGACCGAAGCCTGAGGTTATTGTCCAAGACTTGCCTGCGGCGCCGGTGGATGCGGCGCTCAATCGATCTGGTAGTAGTGAGCAGCGAGTATGTTAAGGGAGTTATTCAGGATGGCCACCCGTAAAAAGACGTCTGTGTCGTCTGCCGAGTCCAAGAAAGGGACAACAGCCGCTTCCAGCAAAGCCGCGGTGAAACCAGCCGCTGCTGCCAGTACCGGCAAAGCCAAGGCCGCCGCCAAGCCGGCAGCCAAGGCTAGCGCCAAGAAACCTGCAGCGGCCGCCAAGCCGGCGGCTAAGAAAGCCGCTACGCCTGCTGCCGCCAAGCCAACCACTGCCAAGGCCGCACCGAAGAAAGCCGCTGCCACCAAGGCTGCGTCGGCCAAAGCCAGCGCAGTAAAAGCGAAAGCCAGCACCGCCAAGGCAGCACCGGCGAAGACCAAGGCCACCGCCGCCAAAGCAAAAGCCGCTGCGCCAGCGAAGGCGAAAGCCGCCAGCGCCAAGAGCGCGCCGGCCAAAACTGCCGCCAAGGCCGCGCCGGTGAAGACCAAAGCCGCCGCGAAGACCGCAGCGCCAACCGCCAAAGCGACACCGGCTAAGGCCGCTGCCAAACCGAAAGCAGCGGTGAAAGCGAGCCCCGCCAAAGCGGAGCCGAAAGCCGCGCCGAAGAAAGCTGCCGCCAAGGCCGCGCCGAGCAAGCCAGCGGCCAAAGCCAGCCCGGCAAAGACCCGTACCTCTGCTGCGGCACCGAAAGCCGCTGCAGCGCCGGCCCGTGCCGGCAAGACTGCGGCCAAAAGTGCCGCCCGCGCCAAGGACAGCCCTGCAAAAACGGATCAAGCAGTCAGTCGCCCATTGCCTGGTAAGCCGCCGCGCCGTAGCGTGGCCGCCCCAGCGGGCACTGTTCATCCTCCCCTTGCCCAGGAAACCACCGTGAAGAACCCGATGGACGTTCCCGCCGCCAAGCCTGGCATGCTGATTCACGGCGTACTGCCGTATGAACCAGCAGCCGGCGAAGACTACATGAGCGACGAGCAATACACGCATTTCCGCCGCATCCTCAATGCCTGGCGGCAAGAGCTGGTCGCGGAAGCCGACCGCACCATGAACAACATGAAAGACGAAGTGATCAACCTGCCTGACCCGGCCGACCGCGCCACCCAGGAAGAAGAGTTCGCGCTGGAACTGCGCACCCGTGACCGCGAGCGCAAGCTGCTGAAGAAGATCGAGCGCTCACTGGTGAAGATCGACGAAGGCGAGTACGGCTACTGCGAAGCCTGCGGCATTGAAATCGGCATTCGCCGGCTGGAAGCGCGTCCCACTGCCGAACTTTGCATCGACTGCAAAGAGCTGGCAGAAATCAAAGAGAAGCAGATGGCTGGCTGAGGCACCTCGGCATGCCGCTTCCTCTCCAGTATCGATCAACGCCGGGCCCCGCCCGGCGTTTTTCATCGTTGGCCGGCTGACATTGTACCGCGGCCGCTTTGCGCCCACCCCGTCCGGCCCGCTGCACGCGGGTTCGTTGCTGACCGCAGTAGCCAGTTGGCTGGATGCACGCGCCGCCGGTGGCCAATGGTGGGTGCGGGTGGACGACCTCGACCAGGCCCGCGCGGTGCCCGGCGCTGCCGCCACCCAGCTACGGCAACTGGAACAACACGGGTTGTGCTGGGACGGCACCGTGCAGTACCAGTCCCAACGCTGCCCGCGCTACCAAGCCGCGGTGGAAGAGCTGCTCGCAGCCGGACATGCCTTTTATTGCTCGCTGTCGCGCAAAGATCTGAGCGCATGCGGCGGTCTCCATCCCGGTGCCGCCGCAGCGCAGCCCGCCGATCTGCGCGACGCGGCGGTGCGGCTACGGGTGCCGGCGCAACCGCACTGCATCCATGACCGCCTGCAGGGCGATCACTGGGTAGACCTGGCCGCCTGCGGAGGGCCGTTCGTGATCCGCCGCCGTGACGGCATCCCGGCGTATCAGCTGGCCTGCGCGCTGGATGATGTGGACGACGGCATGACTGACGTGCTGCGCGGCATCGACCTGCTGGACTCCACCCACCGCCAGTGCCTAGTGATGGAAGCGCTCGGCTGCGCACCGCCACGTTACGGCCATCTGCCGGTGGTGGTGGACCGCAGCGGCCATAAACTGTCCAAGTCCGCGGGCGCCGCGGCGCTGTCCACCGATGTTTCCGCCAACTTGATGCAGACCCTGCAACGGTTGCGGCTGACGCCGCCAGCTGCGCTCACCGGCGCGCCAGTGGCAGAACTGCTGGCCTGGGCGCTGCCTCACTGGCAGTCTGAATGCCTTTGCGGGCTGGCCTCGGTGCCCGCGGACTGACGAGAACGCCATGTATACCGACCGATTACTGATCCTGTTCATCATCGGTGCCTATCTGCTGTCACCGGCGATCATCGAGTGGTGGAGCCAAGGCGGCGACGCTTGGTACCGCCCCTACACCATGTGGTTGGCCCTGATCGGCCTGTGTTACTGGATCGGCAAGAGTCGCGATTTCGATGGACTATAGTCTTCTTCAGGTATTCCTGATTGCGCTTGGCTATCTGCTGTTTTTATTCGCCGTTGCTTGGGTGACTGACAAAGGCTGGGTGCCGTCACGCATCGTGCGTCACCCGGCGATTTATGTGTTCTCGCTGGGGGTGTACGCCAGCGCTTGGGCAATTTACGGCAGCATCGGCTTCGCTCAGGCCTACGGTTATAACTTCCTTGCCTACTTCCTCGGGCTGTCCGGCGCCTTCATGCTCGGGCCGATTCTACTGGCGCCGATCCTGCGCCTGACCAGCACCCACCAGCTCGGCTCACTGGCCGACCTGTTCGCCTTCCGCTTCCGCAGCCGCATGGTCGGCGCCGCCACCACGGTGCTGATGCTGCTCGGCATGCTGCCGCTGCTGGCATTGCAGATCAAAGCCGTCACGGAGTCGATCCAGCTACTTACTGGCGTCGCGGATCTACGCCGCATGGCGCTCGGTTTCTGCGTGCTGATTATGCTGTTTGCGATCCTGTTCGGCGCCCGCCACGCCACCGCGCGCCAGAAACACGAGGGGCTGGTGATGGCGATTGCCACCGAGTCGGTGATCAAGATTGTCGCCTTCGTCGCCATCGCACTGCTCGGCCTGTTTGGCAGCTTCGGTGGTCTCGACGCGCTCAACCAATGGCTGGTCGATACCCCCGAAGCGCTGTACACGCTGTATGGCCCGCTCAAGGACAACACCTGGCACACCACCATTCTGGCGTTCTTCGTATCGGCGGTGGTGATGCCGCACATGTTCCACATGACCTTCACTGAGAACCTCAATCCGCGTGCGCTGGTGACCGCCAGCTGGGGCCTGCCGCTGCTGTTGCTGGTGATTGCACTGTGCATCCCGATCATCATCTGGGCGGCAATGCATGAAGGGCTCGATAGCCCGGCCGATTTCTTCGCCTTGGCACTGGGCGGTCAAATTGGCTACCACGGCGCTCTACTGGCTTATCTGGCCGGCCTCGCCGGCGCCAGTGGCATGCTGATCGTGGCCACCTTGGCACTGTCGTCCATGGCCCTCAACAATTTGGTACTGCCGGTACGCCGGCGCGGCTTGGATGAGCGCCTCTACCGCTGGCTGCTATGGGCGCGGCGCCTGCTGATCTGTGCGGTGTTGCTGGCGGCCTACCTGTTCTACCTGTCCACCGGCAACAACCACTCGCTCACCGAGCTGGCAGTGCTGTCGTTTGTGGCCACGCTGCAGTTCGTGCCCGGCCTGATCGGGGTCCTGTTCTGGCCCGCCGCCAACCGTCGCGGGGTGCTGTGGGGTCTTTACGCGGGCTTCCTGATCTGGGCTCTGATGCTGTTCTTCCCCACCATGGTGCCCCAGTGGCAGCCGTCTTGGCTGTACGATCTGCTGCGCATTTCTGGGCACTCGATGAACATGCAGTGGCACCACATCACCATCGCCAGCGTGCTCGCCAACGCACTGGTATTCGTGGCGGTGTCACTGCTGAGCCAGTCGTCGCAATCAGAGCGAGCGGCGGCGGATGCCTGCATCATCGGCAGCCTGCGCCGGCCGTTCCGTTGGGAACTGGCCGCCACCTCGGTACCGGATTTCGTTGCTGCCCTCACCGAACCACTGGGACCGGCCACCGCCCAGCGTGAGGTAACACTGGCCCTGCGCGATCTCGGCTTCAACGATGGCGAAACCCGCCCCTATGCACTGCGGCGACTGCGTGACCGGGTGGAAACCAACCTCTCCGGCCTGCTCGGCCCGGCGGTGGCGCACCAGATCATGGATGACGTACTGCCCTATAAGGCGCAGAAGGAAAACGAATCCGACGAAGATATTCAGTTCATCGAAGCGCGGCTGGAGCTGTACCGCGATCGCTTGTCTGGCCTCGCCGCTGAACTCGACAGCCTGCGACGCTTCCATCGCCAGACCCTGCTGGAGCTGCCGATGGGGGTGATTTCGCTCGGCAGCGACGGCGAGATCATCGGCTGGAACCACGCCATGGAGCAGCTCACCGGGGTCAGCGCGCTACGCATCACCGGGTCGCGTTTGAGCGATCTCGGTGAGGACTGGAGCGAAACGCTGTGCCGCTTCGCACAAGGCAGCGCCACCCGCGAACCGGCCGCCGAAGTATCACTGCGTGGCCAGCAGTGCGTACTGTCGCTGCACAAATCCCAGGTGCAGGGCGATTTGCCGGCGGAACGCTCCGGCGGCTTGGTGATCGTGATCGAAGACATCACTGACCTGCATGAACTGGAAGCGCAACTGACCCATAACGAGCGGCTGGCCTCCATCGGCCGTTTGGCCGCCGGCGTCGCCCATGAGATCGGCAACCCGGTCACCGCCATCGCCTGCCTGGCACAAAACATCGACCACGACGAAGACCTGGCCGATATCCGCCAGACCTCGCGCCAGATTGTGGAGCAGACGCGCCGCATCAGCCGCATCGTGGAATCACTGGTGACCTTCAGCCACAGCGGCGGCACACCGCAGCATGCACTGAACATGCCGGTGGATGTACAAGCCACGGTTAGCGAAGCCATTGAGCTGCTGAAAATGGACCCGGAGCGCCGCCGCCAGCAGTTCGAGAATCATTGCCCGCCGGGGCTAGCGGTACGCGGCGATGCCCAGCGGCTGCTGCAAGTGTTCGTCAACCTGCTCGCCAACGCCGCCGATGCCAGCCAGCCAGAAGACCCGGTACGGGTGTCCGCGCAAGCCGGTGAACACAGCATCGACATCTTGGTGGAAGACCACGGCCACGGCATTCCGGCGGAATTGCGCGACGCGCTGTTCGAGCCCTTTGCCACCAGCAAACCGGTGGGCCGCGGCACCGGCCTTGGTCTGGCTCTGGTTTACAGTATCATTGAGGACCATTTCGGCAGCATCCGTGCGGAAAGTCCCATCGCCGACCAGCGCGGCACACGCTTTGTCATCACGCTACCTGGCTTCCAGCACGACACCTGAATTCCAGGGGAGGTTTGTCATGAGTCACATCCTGATAGTGGAGGATGAGCCGGTCATCCGGGGCGCCCTCAAGAAGCTCCTCGAACGCCATGAGCACACCGTAGTGGAGGCGGAATCCGCCGAGCAGGCCCTGGAGCAGGACCTCAGCCACTTTGACTTGGTGATCAGCGACCTGCGCCTGCCCGGCGCCCAAGGCACCACCCTGATCGACGCCGCGCGCCCGACGCCGGTGCTGATCATGACCAGCTATGCCAGCCTGCGCTCGGCGGTCGATGCCATGCGCCAGGGCGCAGTGGACTACATCGCCAAGCCGTTCGACCACGATGAAATGGTGCTGGTAGTGGAGCGCATCCTCAAAGAGCGCACCCTGCGTCGTAACAACGATGCGCTGCGCGCCGACATCGCTCGCAGCGTGCCCGCCCACGGCATGCTCGGCGACAGCCCGGTGATGCAGGAGCTGCTGCGCCGACTCGATCGCGTAGCGTCCACCGATGCTGCCGTACTGATCATCGGCGAAGCGGGCACCGGCAAAGAAATGCTGGCCCGCACCCTGCACGAACGCAGCGGCCGTGAAGGCGCGCCGCTGGTGGTCTTCAACTGCGCGGCGCTGCCCGGCCCACAATTGGAAGCCGAACTATTTGGCTATGAGAAAGACGCCGTGCCCGGCGCTAGCGAGACCAAACGCGGCTTAGTGGAAGCTGCCGATGGCGGCACCCTATACCTGAACGACATCGGCGAATTGCCGATGGAAGCCCAAGGCCGGCTGCTACACCTGATCGAAAATGGCGAGAGCCTGCGCCTCGGCGCACTGCAAGGCCGCCCTTTGGATGTACGGCTGGTGGTCACCGCGCCGCGCCTGCTGGATGAAAAAGTGGCCAACGGCCAGTTCCGCAAGGATCTCTACTACCGACTCAATGTGGTGCAACTGGAAGTGCCACCGCTGCGCGACCGCGGCGAGGACATCATGGCGCTGGCCCACGCGCTGCTGTCGCGCCTGTGCGAACGACACAACAGCAACGAACTGCACTTCGACACCGATGCAGTGAAGGCGATGCAGCGCTATCCGTGGCCAGGCAACGTGCGCGAACTCGAGAATGCGATTGAGCGCGCCGTGATCCTGGCGGACAGCCCGTCGATCACGCCTGAATTGCTGGCGTTGCCCGCCGACACCTTCCCGGTGCAGGCCCCACGCAGCGCCCCGCGCCGCGCGGCGTTGCAGGATCCACAGGAAGACCTGTCACTGGAGGATTACTTCACCCGCTTCGTACTGGAAAACCAGGACGCCATGACCGAGACCGAACTGGCGCAGAAGTTGGGCATCAGCAGAAAGTGTCTGTGGGAACGTCGACAACGGCTTGGCATTCCGCGACGCCGTGGCAACGTGGCGACCAGTTGAGTGGTTTCCCCACGAGGCTGTTACCGTCCTACACAGCGAGTAACACCCACAACCGGCGCCCCACGTCACCACAACCGAGATAAAATTCAAAATCACCGCAACCAACTGATTTACAAGGACTTTTGAAATTCTTGCAATCAGATCGGTCAAACGACAAGATGACTCTACGCCAGCAAACAACAACAACACCGGCGGCAAGGCTGAAAAAAAGAATAACAACGAACGAAGCCAATGCAGTGCTCAACATGACAGTGATGTCATGACAAAAAAGGCAGAAAACAAAATATAAGAAAAAATAACAATAACAGAATCAGCGCAATCATAAGGGGCCTCAGCACGTCTGGGGCCCCTTTTTCATGTCTGGATGTTTCATCTCGCCCCAGCCACAGCGCGGATGCCAAGTGGGCAGTCCCGACGTTAGGTTGTAAGATGCTTGGCTTGTTCCCGTACCCAAGCGAGCTGTCGCCCTTCATGCCGCCCAACCCCGATGTCATGCCATCCTTCGTCCAGCGCCTTGCAGCGAGCTGGGCCGCACTCTGGAATCTCTTGATGCGCCCATTCCGCCGTACCACCACGCCGACGCTGCCCACCAGCACCCTGATTCCCCGCGCTGACCACCCAATTTCCCGCAAGGACATCTCCCGCGGCGCCCTGCATGTGCTGTACGGCCTGCACGAAGCCGGTTACGACGCCTTCCTGGTCGGCGGCTGCCTACGCGACTTGCTGACCGGGGTACCGCCAAAAGATTTCGATGTGGTGACCAACGCACGGCCGGAAGAAGTCGAGCGTCTGTTCCGCGGAGCGCGCGTGATCGGTCGCCGCTTCAAGCTGGTGCATGTGCGCCACCGCGGCGAGATCATCGAAGTGGCCACATTCCGCGCTCTCAGCGATGACCGCGATGACGAGCGACTGGTCAAACTCAGCAAGGACGGCCAAATCCTGCGTGACAACGTTTACGGCTCGATCGAAGAGGACGCGCTGCGCCGAGACTTCACCGTCAATGCCCTCTATTACGACATTGCCGATTTCAGCCTGCATGACTTCGCAGACAGCCTCCACGACATTGAGCAACGCACGTTGCGCCTGATCGGCGAGCCCGAACAGCGTTATCGTGAAGACCCAGTACGCATGATCCGCGCCATTCGGTTCCAGGCCAAACTCGGCTTCGAGCTGGACCCGGCCACCGCTGCACCGATCACCGCCATGGCCCCACTGTTGGCGCAAGTGCCCGCTGCTCGGCTGTTCGAAGAAGTCCTGAAACTGTTCCTCAGCGGTCACGCACTGGCCACCCTCGACGGCCTGCGCGCCCATGATTTGCTGGAACCGCTGCTGCCGCTGACGGCCACCGCCATGCGCGACAAGGACGGCGGCGTTGACCTGACCTTCCTCGAAGCCGCAATGCGCAACACTGACCGTCGCTTGGCGGACGATAAGCCAGTCACCCCGGCGTTCCTGTTTGCGGTGCTGCTGTGGCCGGCGGTACGCCGGCGCTTCCAGCGCGCGCTGGATCAGGGCATGCCGCCGGTACAGGCGATGAGCAAGGCCGCTGGCGATGTGGTGGTGCAACAGGTCAACCGGGTAGCGATTCCGCGCCGTTTTTCCAGCGTGATGCGCGAGATCTGGGATCTGCAGCTGCGCCTACCGCGTCGCCAAGGCCAGCGTGCCGCGCAACTGATGGAACACCCGCGCTTCCGTGCCGCCTACGATTTCCTGCTGCTGCGCGAGGAAGCCGGCGAAATTGCGCCGGGCCTCGGCCAATGGTGGACCGACTACCAAGACGCTGACCCGGAAACCCGCGATGAGATGGCCCAGCAAGTACGGCGCCCGCGTGGACCGGAGTTGGCCGAGCCAGAAACCGACGATGGCCAGCGCCGTCGGCGCCGGCGTCCCCGTCGTCGCCGTCCCGCCGGTGGCGGCAGCACCGACGCATGATGCGCGCCTATATCGGTATCGGCAGCAATCTGGCCGGGCCGACGCAGCAAGTGCGTGATGCCTTGTCAGCGCTTGCAGCACTGCCGGAGAGCTGCCTGGCCGGCCAATCACTGCTATACCGCACGCCCCCGGTGGGCCCCCAGGACCAGCCGGACTTCATTAATGCGGTGGCGGGGCTGGACACCGCCCTGTCTCCCCTCGCTCTGCTGGATGCACTGCAAGCGCTGGAGCAGGCTGCCGGCCGCCAACGCCTGCGCCATTGGGGCGAACGCACCCTGGATCTCGACTTGCTGCTGTATGGCGCCGAAATCATCAACCACCCGCGTCTAACAGTGCCGCACCCGCATTTGGCGGAGCGCGGCTTCGTACTGGTGCCGCTGGCGGAACTGGCGCCCGATCTGACACTGCCGGACGGCCGCAGCGTGCTCACACTGGCCGCCCACTGCGCGCGACACGGCATTGCGCCACTGGACGCCGGTTCCGACCTGACAGTCTGAGGCCGGCACCGACGCTGGACATTGCCGGAACCGGCTACTACTTTAGGCCCGCCGGCGCGCGTCACATCACGCCACCGTGCTTTTTCCCACAACCCGGAGACCGGCATGAGCGTTACCGTCCGTACCTTGCAGCAGTGCAAGAACGAAGGCCGCAAATTTTCCGTTCTGACCGCCTATGACGCCACCTTTGCCCACCGCATTAGCGAGGCAGGGGTCGATGCCATCTTGGTGGGCGACTCCCTTGGCATGGTGGTGCAAGGCAACTCCAGCACCCTGCCGGTCAGTGTTGACGAGATGGCGTACCACACCGCCGCGGTGGCCCGCGGCAACCAGGGCGCGCTGATCATGAGCGACTTGCCATTCCTAGCCGCCGCCACTCCAGAACGCGCCTTGGACGCGTCACTGAAAGTGATGCAGGCCGGTGCCCATATGGTGAAAATCGAAGGCGCAGCCTGGCTGGCCGACACCGTACAGTTGCTCAAGCGCAATGGCGTGCCGGTGTGTGTACACATGGGCCTGACGCCCCAAGCCGTGAACGCTTTCGGAGGTTACCGGGTGCAGGGCCGTGACGAAGACAGCGCCCGCCAGTTGATCCAAGACGCGGTGGCACTGGAAAAAGCCGGCGCCGCGGTGCTGCTGCTGGAGTGCGTGCCGCGCGACGTCAGCCGCCAGCTGCTGAGCTCGGTGACCATCCCGGTGATCGGCATTGGCGCCGCGCCGGAGTGCGACGGCCAGGTGCTGGTGATGCACGATATGCTCGGCCTGACACCGGGCAAACCGGCCCGCTTTGTGCGCAATTTCATGCTCGACGCCGGCGGCGATATCAACGCCGCCTTCCGCGCCTACGACAGTGCCGTTAAGGCCGGGACCTTCCCGGCTGACGAACACTGCTTCTGAGCCTTCTGGCGGGGCCGCACGGCCCCGCACTCTGCCAGCTACAGGACATCATCATGCAGACCCTTCATCGCATTGCCGAAGTGCGCGCCCGTGTGGCCGCCTGGAAAGCCGCCGGCGAACGGGTGGCACTGGTCCCAACCATGGGCAACCTGCACAGCGGCCACATCCGCTTGGTCACCACCGCCCGCGAACACGCTGACCGGGTTGTCGCCAGCGTGTTCGTGAACCCGACCCAGTTTGGTCCCACCGAGGATTTCGACAGCTACCCGCGCACGCTAGAGGCAGACCAAGAAAAACTGGCCGCCGCCGGCTGCGATCTGCTGTTCGCCCCCTCCGCCGACGAAATGTACCCCGAGCCAAACCTGACTTGGGTGGAAGTAGACCAGTTGGGCGACCACTTGTGCGGCGCGGCGCGGCCAGGGCATTTCCGTGGCGTCACCACGGTGGTGTCGAAGCTGTTCAACATCGTCACCCCAGATGTGGCCTGCTTCGGTGAGAAGGACTACCAACAATTGGCAGTAATCCGTCGCATGGTGCAAGACCTGTGCTACGGCATCGAGATCATCGGTGTTACCACCGAGCGCGAGGACGACGGCCTGGCACTGAGTTCCCGCAACGGTTACCTGAGCGCCGAGCAACGTCAGCAGGCGCCAGCGCTATATGCCACCTTGCGTGCTGCTCAGGCAGCGCTGGAACGTGGCGACCGCGATTATCCGGCGCTGATCGAGCGTGCCCGCGCGCAGCTGGAAGCTGCCGGCTTCGTGGTGGATTACTTCCAGATCGTTGATGCGGAAAAGCTTTATCCGGTAACTCCAGACACGCTGCGCCTGCACCTGGCCGCCGCAGCCCGTCTGGGCGAAACCCGATTGATCGACAATCTCCCGGTGGCAATTGTACGTGACTGACCATTCCGGCATACTGGCGCGCCATTTTGGGCCGTGGCTTCCGTTCTCCGGTGGTCACACGTGCCAGTGCGCATCAGGGCGGATCACGTCGTCCAGCTGTCACTAGTCGCCATGGCCGCATGCGGCCACGCAAATGAGGTATTGAGTCATGCAGTGCACAATGCTGAAGGCCAAGCTGCATCAGGCGCGCGTTACCCACGCGGAGCTCGAATACGAAGGATCCTGCGCCATTGACGGCGACCTGCTCGACCTGGCCGGTATTCTTGAATACGAGCAGATCCAGATTTACAACGTCGACAACGGCGAGCGCTTCACCACCTACGCCATCCGTGGGGAAGAAGGCTCCAAGATCATCTCCGTCAACGGCGCGGCAGCCCACAAAGCTGCACCCGGCGATCGCCTGATCATCTGTGCGTACGCCAATTACTCGGCCGCTGAACTGATCAACTTCCAGCCGCGGCTGGTGTACTGCGGTGAAGGCAACACCGTCAAAGGCACCAGCAACGCAATTCCGGTGCAGGTGGCCTGACCGCCTTCTGACCCGGCTTCAAGAGCCCCGCTATCATGCGGGGCTTTTTTGTTTCCGGCTCTGGTCCGATTGACCTAATGCTTTGGTCCTCATCCGTTTTGACCCTTTACGCTCCGCATTTGAAGCAGGATAGTGTTGTGCCTCTAGCATGGCCGCCGCGCCGTGCCCGTGATGCCACAGAACAACAAGCGAATGCCGCAAAGGAGAGTCACGATGTCGGACACGAAACGTTATCCGGTGCCCGCCGCATTCCGTCAGCGCGCTCTGATGGACGCTGAGATGTACCAACGCTGGTACCAGCAGTCGATCAACGACCCCGCCACATTCTGGGGCGACCGTGCCCAGGAACTGCTGCAATGGCGCAGCCCGTGGCAGAGCGTGTGCGACTGGGACTTCAGCACCGGCGACGCCCGCTGGTTCGATGGCGCCACCCTCAACGTGGCCGAAAACTGCATCGACCGGCACTTGGCCCAGCGCGGCGATAAGGCCGCCATCATCTGGGAAGGCGACGATCCCGCCGAGAGCAAGACCATCACCTACCGCCAGCTGCACGACGAAGTCGGCCGCCTCGCCAACCTGCTGCGCGCGCGCGGCATCGGCAAGGGCGATCGCGTCTGCATTTACATGCCGATGATCCCGGAAGCCGCTTACGCCATGCTCGCCTGTGCCCGCATCGGCGCCGTGCATTCAGTGGTGTTCGGCGGCTTTTCGCCGGAAGCTTTGAAAGATCGCATTCAGAACGCCGAAGCCTGCGCCCTGATCACCGCCGACGAAGGCGTGCGGGGCGGCCGCAAGGTGCCACTGAAAGCCAACGCCGACCGTGCCCTGTCGCAGTGCCCGAGCGTGCACAGCTGCATCGTGGTGCAACGCACCGGCGGCCAAGTGGCGTGGCAAGACGGCCGCGATTTCTGGTACCACGAACAAGTGCCGCAACAACCGGTCGACTGCCCCGCCGAAAGCATGGACGCGGAAGATCCGCTGTTCATCCTTTACACCTCTGGCTCCACCGGCAAACCGAAGGGCGTGCTGCACACCACCGCCGGCTACCTGCTGGGCGCCTCGCTGACCCACCGTTACGTGTTCGACTGCCAGGACGACGACGTCTACTGGTGCACCGCCGACGTGGGCTGGGTCACCGGCCACAGCTACATTGTCTACGGCCCGCTCGCCAACGGCGCCACCACGGTGATGTTCGAAGGAGTACCCACCTACCCGGACGCTTCACGGGTCTGGCAAGTGGTGGATAAGCACCAGGTCACCATTTTCTACACCGCACCGACGGCCATCCGGGCACTGATGGGCGCGGGAGACCAGTTTGTCACCGGCACCTCGCGCGCATCGCTGCGACTGCTGGGCTCGGTGGGCGAGCCGATCAACCCGGAAGCCTGGGAGTGGTATTACCGCGTGGTCGGCGAGCAGCGCTGCCCGATCGTGGACACGTGGTGGCAGACCGAGAACGGCAGCATCCTGATCGCGCCAATTCCTGGCGCCGTGGACACCAAACCCGGTTCCGCCACACTGCCGTTGTTCGGCGTGGTGCCCGCGATTGTCGATGACCAAGGCAAGGAACTGGAGGGCGCCGTGAGCGGCAACTTGGTGATCAAGCAATCCTGGCCGAGCCAGATCCGCTCGATCTACGGCGATCACCAGCGCATGTACGACACCTACTTCTCCACTTACCCCGGCACCTATTTCACCGGGGACGGCGCGCGGCGCGATGAAGACGGCTACTACTGGATCACCGGCCGGGTCGACGATGTGCTCAACATCTCCGGGCACCGTATGGGCACCGCCGAGGTGGAATCAGCGCTGGTCCTGCATCCGAAAGTGGCCGAGGCTGCGGTGGTGGGCTACCCCCACGACGTGAAGGGCCAAGGCATCTATGCCTTCGTCGACCTGATGGACGGCGAGCAACCGAGCCAGGCACTGATCGACGAGCTGAAAGCATTGGTGACCAAGGAAATCGGCGCCATTGCCCGCCCAGATCAGCTGCAGTTTGCGCCGTCACTGCCGAAAACCCGTTCCGGCAAGATCATGCGCCGCATTCTGCGCAAGATCGCCAACAACGAGATCGACACCCTGGGTGACACCTCCACGCTGGCCGATCCGTCGGTGGTGGATGTGCTGATCGCTGCTCGCCTCAATACTTGAGCCATCGTACGGCGCACCAACCGGTGCGCCGGACGTTATCCGCGGCGGCACACCAACCTGTGCATGCCAGCGCAAACGCGCCATGCATGCCGACCACGCCGAGCCCGAATGGCACTCACACTAGGCTTTCGCGTGCCGAGGCCACTGCGCCGATCGCGGCAATTAGCCCGCCGCCAATTCTGCCGCCAAGCGGCCAGCCGCTTAAAAGCGCGCGCAGGGACCATCCGGAAGGTGGCGTAGGCAACCCGATTCAACCGCACTGCGGGCGCGCGGCCGAAAGCGCTCATCAGGCACAGCCACGCAGAGGCGACCAGACTATCGATGGCGGCACCACTGTTGGCCGGAGGACGACCAAACTGCGGTGGGAACCCCTGTGCCAAGCGGTGGTAGGCGGACCCCACTACCAGGCGCGCAAGCCCGCAACCGGAAAACTCCTCAGCCGCCTATTACCACGGTTAAGGGTGCGTATACGCCAAGGTGGCGGTGAGTATGTGGTTGGCGTCACAGCAGGTCGCTGCCACCGCCCCAGTCAGGGCCAGCGGCAGCCGCCGCCACAACAGAGGCCTCAGCAAATCGCCACCGGCATCGGCGACCGCACTGTCAGCGCTCGCCGATACTACTCGGAATATGACACCAAGGCACTGCATGGACCGTCGTGCATGATTTGCGGAGAGCGCCAATCGTAGTACTTTGGCGCTATGGTCGCTGCCGACGCTTCGTTTTACAGTCGGGTACAGCGTCTTGCGCACTACTGCCGGGGCAGAACCCCGATTCCTACAACAATTACGCACATTCCAAGGCAGGAGCGACGCACCATGTACCAGATACTGGTGGCGGACGATCATCCGCTTTTTCGTGAGGCCATTGCTCAGGTGATCCATGACGGGTTCCCGGGGACCCACCTTCATGAGGCCCACGATTTTGATTCCACCCTGGCTGCGGTGGCAGAACACGACGAGCTGGATCTGCTGCTGCTCGACCTGAACATGCCCGGCATGAATGGCATGAGCGGCCTGATCCGGCTGCGCAACCAGCACCCCACGCTCCCCGCGGTGGTGGTCTCGGCGGAGGAAGACAAACACGTCATCCTGCAGTCGGTGACCTGTGGTGCGGTGGGTTTTATCACCAAATCCACGCCCCGTAAGCAGATCGTGGCGGCCATCCAGCAGGTGTTGGACGGTGCCGTGTACCTGCCGTCCGATATCGTGCGTGCTGGCGCCAGCGCGCCGCCGGAACGCAACAGCAACGGCAGCCGTATCTACCCCGATCAACTCGATACTCTCACCCGCAAGCAGATGCAGGTGTTCGAGAAGATGGCCCACGGCAGCTCCAACAAAGTGATTGCTTACGACCTGAACATCACCGAAAGCACGGTGAAGGCCCACGTTTCCGCCATCCTGCGCAAACTGGGCGCCACCAACCGCGTGCAAGCGGTGATCGCCGCCCGTGACATCGATTTCAGCGCCTACCTGCGCCGACCTGCAGCGCGGGCGTTGGATTGAGCCTGCGCCATGATTTCCTGACCTGACGAGGCCGGCCATGACCGCTCCCGCTCACGACGCCGTGATCCGTGCGTTCACCACGGCGCCCGACGAACAGCGCGCTGCCGACGAATTGGCGGAGGCGCTGCGCCATCCGGCGCTGGGCTTCGTGCTGTTCTTCTGCTCCATGGACTATGACCTGCCGCGCCTGGCCACCGCTTTGGAACAGGCGTTCGGCGATGTGCCCATGAGCGGCTGCACCTCCTGCGGCGAACTGACGCCAGAGGGCTACGCCACCGGCACCATCACTGCCTTGGGCTTCCACCGCGACTGGTTCTCCATCTGTCACCGGCTGATTACGCCGCTGGACAGCTTCCGCAGCGAAGAAGCGGTGCCGCTGGCAGAAAGCCTGATCCAAGCCGGTTACCGCCAGCCGCTGGCACCCAGCGCCGAGCACAGTTTCGTGTTCACCATGATGGACGGGCTGTCGTTCCGCGAAGAGCTGGTGTTGGCCAGCCTGTCGGCTGCGCTCGGCTCGATTCCGTTCTTTGGTGGTTCCGCCGGCGACGGCTACAACCTCACCGGCACCTACGTCTACGACCGCGGCCGCTTTTACCGTAATGCGGCGGCGGTGGTGATGGTGTCCACGGCGTTAGAGTTCGAGGTGTTTTCTTCCCACCATTTGCTGCCGACCACGGAAAAGCTGGTGGTGACCTCCGCCGACGCGCTGCACCGCAAGGTCTATGAACTCAATGCCGAGCCGGCCGCCGATGTCTACGCGCGACTGGTGGGCGTCTCGGTGCCCGAACTGAATCCGGCCCATTTCGCCACCACCCCACTGGCGGTGTGCATCAACGAACGCTATTACGCGCGCGCCATCCAGCGGGTGAACCCGGACCGTAGCCTGTCGTTCTACTGCGCGGTGGAGAACGGCATCGTGCTGACGCGCATGGAAAACGGCCCGTTGCTGGACGATTTGGTGGAGCAAATGGACGGCGTTCATGACCGCCTCGGCACCCCTTGGGTGACGCTGACCTGCGACTGCTGCCTGCGCGGCATGGAACTGAGCGAGCGCGGCACCATGGAACAAGCCTCGCGCCTGGTAAGCCATTACGGCCTGGTGGGGTTCAGCACCTACGGCGAACAGATCAACGGCATGCACATTAACCACACGCTCACTGGAGTAGCCATTGGACGACGTCGGCGAACACCGCAGTCCTGACGACAGCGCCTCGCCCTGGCGGTTGCACGAGGCGCGCCTGATGGCCGAGAACGCCCGCTTGAAGCGCATCTGCGATGCGCTGATCCAGCGGGTGGAAAACAGTGCCATCCCGTCCACCGGGCCCTACGCGGCGTTTCATCACGCGGTGATCCTCACCGAGCAGGTGAAGCAGCGCACCCAGGCGCTGCAGGATGTGAACAAGCGGCTGTTGTTCGAAGTCGAGCAGCGCCGCCGCATCGAGCAGCGCCTGCGTGAAGCCAGCAAACGCGCGGAAGACGCCAACCTGTCCAAGAGCCGTTTCCTCGCTGCCATCAGCCATGACCTGATGCAGCCGCTCAATGCCGCGCGGCTGTTTGCCAGTGCGTTGCTGGAAGATCCGGGCGAGAACCTGCACACCTCGCTGCGCCATATCAACATCGCGCTGCAGGACCTGGAATCGTTGATCACCACCCTGACCGACGCCTCCAAGCTGGATGCCGGCGTGGTATCCGCTGAACCTGGGCCGGTGCCGCTCGATCATCTGCTGCACGCGCTGGCCGACGAGAGCCGCCAACTAGCGCTCGGCAAAGGACTGCGTTTCCGCTATGTGCGCACCAAGTTGGTGGTGCACTCCGATCCGCAGCTGCTGATGCGCATCCTGCGCAACTTGCTGTCTAACGCCATCCGCTACACCGTCAACGGCCGCATCTTGCTGGGCTGCCGACGACGCGGGCAGGACGTGGAAATCTGGGTCACCGACACCGGTATCGGCATGCATCCGAACGACATGGACGAGCTGTTCATGGAGTTCAAGCGCGGCCAAACGCCGCTGCACAACCAGGAACGCGGGCTGGGCCTCGGCCTCGCCATCGTCACCAAGATCTGCAATATCCTCGGCCACCGGTTGCAGGTGCATTCCGAGCCGGGGCGCGGCACCACCATGCGTCTGCGACTGCCACGCAGCCACCAGCGAGTACTGGAGGAGCCGCTTGCCAACGGCACCGCCGCGCGCGATTCATTGCAGGGCCTGAAAGTGTGGGTGGTGGATAACGACGAGGCCATCTGCCTCGGCATGCAGGCGCTGCTGCGCCAATGGGGCTGTGATGTGGTGGTGGCGGATTCGCTGCATAACCTGCGCCGCCAGGTAAATACCAGCGCCGACGCGGTGGATGTGTTGGTGATGGACTATCACTTCCCCAACGATGACGACGGCATCAAATTGGCCGGGTTCATCAACGCCGGTCGCCGTGAGCCGCTGCCGGTGATCCTGCTGACCGCGGATCGCAGTCCGGCGGTGCGCCAGCTGTGTGATGAGAACAACTACCTGCACCTGCCGAAGCCGGTGCGGCCGATGAAGCTAAAACTGGCGCTGCAACACCAAGTGCAGCAGCGCCAGGAGTGACGCTTACTCCCAGTCCACTGGGCAATCGGTGCAGCCTTCCATGTCCACCATTTGGAAGTTGGCGTACTTGATGCTGGCACCGGTCATCACCGCATGGCGCAACTTCGCCATGTTCATTTTCACTTCTTGCAAATTGGCATCGGTGAAATCAGCGCCTTCAAACGAGGCTTTGTTCACCCAGGTCATTTCCATCGAGGCCCCACGCAGCTGAGCTTGATGCCAGCGCGACCGGGTCAAGCGGCCAAAGTCAAAATTGGCGCCGGTGGCCTGCACTTTGTCGAACACCGCATTGGCACCGTGAATGCCCCATGCTTGGGTGCCCACCATCACCGCGCCGGTGAGGTCCGCCTCACGCAGGTTGGCGCTCTTCATGTTGGCGCGCGACAACTGCGCGCCGCGCAGATTGGCGCCCGACAGGTCCACGCCGATGAGGATGGCGTGACGCAGGTCGGCACCGGCAAGATTGGCACCGGAAAAATCAGCGCCGCGCAGGTCCTGGCCGGCCAGTTTGGCGCCGGACAAATCCGCCTTCGGGCATACCGCACCCGGCTCCAGCGTGCAGCCATTCATGCGCATGTTACCCAGGTCGTCCACCTGCTGTGCCTGCGCCCAGGGCGCCGCCATCAATGCGCCGGCCAGTGCCAGCAGCGAAACAGATCGTCCCATCATGGTTACAACTCCTCAGACAGCAACGGGCCACTTGCGTGGCCCGTTGGATTGGCAGGAATCAGCGACGAACGTTATCGGGCAGTTTGAACACCCAGAACGCGCCACCTTGGGAGATCGGTTTGGTCAGCTCAGCCATGTCGCCGCCCCACAGTGGTACTGCACCACCGTAGCCGACGGTCACGCCGATGTACTGCTGGCCATCCATTTCCCAAGTCACCGGCGGCGACACGATGCCGGTGCCCACTTGGAACTTCCACAGCTCCTTACCGTTCTTGGCATCGAAGGCTTTGAAGTAGCCATCGCCGGTACCGGTGAACACCAGGTTACCCTTGGTGGCCAGTACGCCGGCCCACAGCGGCATCGGCTCTTTGTGCTCCCACACTACTTTACCGGTGGTCGGGTCCATGGCACGCAGGATACCTACGTGGTCATCAAACAGGCGCTTGATGCGGAAGCCCATGCCCAGGTACGCGGAACCCGGCTTGTACTCCACTTCCTCGGTCCAGTAGTCCTCTTTCCAGTGGTTAGCCGGCACGTAGAACAGACCGGTGTCTTGGCTGTACGCCATCGGGTTCCAGTTCTTGCCACCCAGGAACGGCGGCGATACTTCCACCACCGGCGAGCGGGTTTCACCCGGCTGCAGACGCGCCGGACGCTGGCCCGGGTTCTCTACCGGACGACCAGTTTTCAGGTCGATTTCCTTGGCCCAAGTGATACCGTCCACGAACGGGAAGGCGTTCAGCAAGTTGCCGTTGGTGCGGTCGGTGACGTAGAAGAAACCGTTACGGTCAGCGTGGGCGCCGGCCTTGTGGGTTTTGCCGTTCTTGTCCTTGTAGTCAAACAGCACGATCTCGTTGTTACCGGAGAAGTCCCAAGTATCGTTCGGGGTGTGCTGGTAGAACCACTTGATCTCACCGGTAGTCGGGTCGACACCGACCTGACCTGAGGTATAGAGGCTGTCGTAATCGCCCGGATCGCCGTCCGGCGCGGTACGCGCCCAACCGTTCCAGGGAGCCGGGTTACCGGCACCGATCACGATGGTGTTGGTGGTCGGATCGAAGGTGGCGCTCTGCCAGGGTGCGCCGCCGCCTTGGCTCCAAGCCTGTACCTTGCCGGTGGGGCTGTTGGGATCATCCGGCCAGGACGGTGCGCGCGGATCGCCGGACGGGGTGCTGTCCTTGCCATCCAGACGGCCCATGTGGCCTTCCACGAACGGACGCATCCAGATTTCTTTACCGGTTTCCGGATCGCGGGCGTAGAGCTTGCCGACCACGCCGAATTCGTCACCGGAGGAGCCGTGAATCAGCAGCATGCGGCCGGTGGTCTGGTCTTTGACGATGGTCGGGGCGCCAGTCAGGGTGTAGCCGACTTTGTGGTCGCCGAACTTTTCGCGCCATTCGACCTTACCGGTGTCTTTGTTGAGCGCCACGATGGAGGCGTCCAGGGTGCCGAAGAACACCTTGTCACCAAAGATCGCCACGCCGCGGTTCACCACGTCACAGCACGGACGGATGTCGTCCGGCAGGCGGTGGGAGTAGCTCCACAGGCGCTTGCCGGTGCGTGCGTCAATGGCGAACACCCGCGAGTAGGAGCCGGTGACGTAGATCACGCCATCGTGCACCACGGCTTGGGATTCCTGGCCGCGCTGCTTCTCGTCACCGAAGGAGAAGGACCATGCCGGGGTCAGCAGGGCCACGTTCTTGTCGTTGATGCGGTTCAGGGTGCTGTAACGCTGTGCATCAATGCCCATGCCGTAGCCGAGTACGTCATGGGTGGTTTTGTGGTCGTTGAGGATGTCGTTCCAGGTCACAGGTTTGGCCAGTGCTGAAGCACTGATGGCACCCGCAATAACAGTGGTGGCCATCGCCACGCCCAACCGCTTGAACGGGTGGGATGCCGGGGTCGGAGAAGGGCTTGTTGTTCTCATTTCGCAGCCTCATGATCGGTTTCAAGAAATCCCGCAAGCAGGATTCAAGGGAAGCACAGCCACTGCTGGAGCGCTGTCTCTCTCCGCATCTTAGGAGGCATCAAGTTGGCACAGATACCGACCGGAGGGGGCAAAGCGCACTGACTTTTGGGTCTACTACCAAAGCATCATCGGAGCTTCTGCCATCGGTCACTATGGCTGCGCCCGCCAGTTGTTTACCGTCCCGTTCATGGTCCCGATTTTTTCGGAATTTGTTTTACACCACGACGGACAATAATCATGAAAAAAGCCGCCCTTGTTGTTGTCACCTGCCTGTCGGTAGCCGGCAGCGGCCTCGCCTTCGCCCACGGTGACGTGGTTCCGCAACCGGTGAATACCGCCGGCCTGACCCCGCTCGGCGACACCTGGCTCGAGCACAACCCCTACCGCAAAGGCCACGCCGAGTACGAGAAGGCGGTGGACCTGGGCAAATCCGCCTACAACCAGAACTGCGCCGCCTGCCATGGCTTGGAAGCCAAGTCTGGCGGTATCGCCCCCGACCTGCGCGAACTGGAAAGCGGCGACTACGGCGATGAATGGTTCAAGGAGCGGGTCATTAACGGTGCCGTGCGCGATGACCGCGTGATGATGCCGAAGATGGCCAACTTCCTTAACCAAGAAGCGCTCTGGTCGATCCGCGCTTGGCTGGAAACCGTTGCCCTCGACAACCAATGACGCCAGGAGGCCCCATGCGCGTTGCTGCCTTGTCCCAAGCTCGCTGGCTGAGCTGGCTGCTGCTGTTGCTGCTGCCGTTGACCGCCACAGCCGCCGATGCGGTGGACCCGGAAGATTCGTTCATGTGGGCCCCGATGCGTGCCCGGTTCTTGGGCGACACCCCGTACCGCTTTGATCCGCAAGTAAAAGTGCGCGCACCAGAGTTTGCTGAAGACGCCGGCCAGGTGCCGGTGGATGTGGATGCCAGTGCGCTAGGTCAGTTCGAACGGCTGCTGCTGTGGGTGGAGCTGAACCCGATCCCGCTGGTACTCGATTATCGCGCCAGCGAAGACGCCGTGGCACGGCTGTCGATCAACCTACGGCTGGAGCGCGGCTCACTGATCCGCAGTGCGGTGCTCAAGGATGGCGTCTGGCACGTCGGTAGCACCTTTGTCGACGCCGCCGGCGGCGGCTGTACCACCCCCGGCATCGCCAAGACCGTGAAGAACTGGTCTGACGGCTTTGGCACCGTGCAGGTGCAGCGCCGCAGCGTCGGCGACCAACAGCGCGTCAAGGTCCGCATCCAACACCCGATGGACAGCGGCCTGATTCCCAGCGAAAGCCCATTCTACATCGAGCACTACCAAGTGCTGTCCGGCGACCGGCCACTGGCCGACCTGATCTGGCACGCCTCGATCAGCGAAAACCCGACCCTGACTCTGGCTTTCCGTGGCGACAACGAGCTGCCACTGCGACTGGATGCGCGTGACAACAATGGCAATTTATTCGAGCAAGCCCTTTAAGCCGGCACTGCTGCTGGCGGCGCTGCTGGCCGCTTGCAGTGCGCCGCCCGCCCCACTAGCGGTGCAGGCCATCGACGCCGACACCTGGCTAGTGCAAGGCGCGGCCGAGGAGTTCTCCCCGGATAACCGCGGCCACATCAGCAACATCACCATCGTCAACACCGGCGCCGGCGTGTTGCTAGTGGACAGCGGCGGCAGCGAGGCGGTGGGCACGGCGCTGGCCGAGACCGTGGCCGCACTCACCGACGAACCGGTGCGCTGGATCGTCCTCACCCATCACCACCCCGACCATGTGTTCGGCGCTCATGCGTTTCCCCAGGCAGACACCCTGATGTTGGCCGGCGCGTGGCGGGACCTGCAGCGCTACCAGCACCATTACCTCGACACCCTCGCCACCCGACTGGCGCCGGAAGGTAGCAGTCAGCCGCCGGCGCAGCCCTTCGAACAGCCGCCGCGCCTGCTGGCACCAGGCCGCCACCGCTTTGGCGACCGCGAGTTCGAGTTGTTGGAGCTACATGGCCACAGTGGCGCCGACGCGGTGCTGTACGAACCGGCGCGGGAATTGTTGATCACCGGCGACATGGTGTTTTGGCAACGGGCGCCCGCCACTGCCCATACGCCATCACTGGCGGCTTGGATCCAGGACCTGGACCAACTGGCCACGCTGCCGGTGCGTCACTTGGTGCCCGGCCACGGGCCGCTGACCGATGCCCGCGCACTGGCAGCGAACCAGCGCTGGCTGCGGTGGCTAGACCAGCTGCTGAAACAAAGCGCGGAAAACGGACTCAGTACCAATGAGATGCTGGACCACGACCTGCCGGCCGAGTTTGCCGACTGGCCGCTGGCCCGCTACGAGCTGACGCGCTCGGCCAGCCATTTCTACCCGGCCTATGAAGAACGGGCCTTTGCCGACAGCGCTATGGCACCAAAGGGTGAGAAAGATGGCACCGAGGGCGAAAAGACGCCGGCGCCGACAGGGCCGTAATCTGCCTGTGAAGGTCACGCCTGCGACACACGACCGTGGACAAGAACAAGAGGACAGACACCATGATCTATGCAAATCCGGGCGCCGAAGGCGCAGTAGTCTCTTTCAAGAGCAAGTACGGCAACTACATTGGTGGCGAGTGGGTGGCACCGGTCAAGGGTCGCTATTTCGATAACATCTCACCGGTTAACGGCAAAGTATTCTGTGAGATTCCGCGTTCTAGCGCCGAAGACATCGACCTGGCGCTGGACGCTGCCCACCGCATCGCCGAGAGCTGGGGCAAGACCTCGGCCCAAGAACGCAGCCTGATCCTGCTGCGCATTGCCGACCGCATCGAAGCCAACTTGGAAAAACTGGCGGTAGCGGAAACCTGGGACAACGGTAAAGCGGTACGCGAAACGCTGGCGGCAGATATCCCGCTGGCGGCGGACCACTTCCGCTACTTCGCCGGCTGCATCCGCGCGCAAGAAGGCAGCGCGGCCGACATCGACGCCACCACCGTGGCCTACCACTTCCATGAACCACTGGGTGTGGTCGGCCAGATCATCCCGTGGAACTTCCCGATCCTGATGGCGGCGTGGAAACTGGCACCGGCACTGGCGGCAGGCAACTGCGTGGTACTCAAGCCAGCCGAACAAACGCCGTGGTCCATCTTGGTACTGGCGGAAATCATCGGCGACCTGCTGCCGCCGGGCGTACTCAACATCGTCAACGGTTTCGGCGAGGAAGCCGGCCAAGCACTGGCCACCAGCCGCCGCATCGCTAAGATCGCCTTCACCGGCTCCACCCCGGTCGGCGCGCACATCCTGCGCTGCGCCGCGGACAACATCATCCCGTCCACCGTCGAGCTGGGCGGCAAGTCGCCGAACATCTTCTTCGCCGACATCATGAAAGCGGAAGATTCGTTCATCGACAAAGCCGTGGAAGGCATGACGCTGGCGTTCTTCAACCAAGGTGAAGTGTGCACCTGCCCGTCCCGTGCACTGATCCAGGAAAGCATGTACGACGACTTCATTGCCCGCGTCATCGCGCGCACCAAGTCGATCAAACGCGGCAACCCGCTCGACACCGAAACCCAAGTCGGCGCGCAAGCCTCGCAAGAGCAATACGACCGCATCATGTCCTACCTGAGCATCGCTAGCGGCGAAGGCGCCCAGGTGCTGACCGGCGGCGGCCGCGAAGCCATGAGCGGTGATCTCGACAGCGGCTTCTACATCCAGCCAACGCTGCTCAAGGGCCACAACCGCATGCGCGTGTTCCAGGAAGAAATCTTCGGCCCGGTGGTGGGTGTCACCACCTTCCGCGACGAAGAAGAAGCGCTGCGCATCGCCAACGACACCGAGTTCGGTCTGGGTGCCGGCGTGTGGAGCCGCGATATCAACGTCGCCTTCCGCATGGGCCGCGCCATCAAGGCGGGCCGCGTCTGGACCAACTGCTACCACGCTTACCCGGCCCACGCCGCGTTCGGCGGCTACAAGAAATCCGGTATCGGCCGTGAAACCCACAAGATGATGCTCGACCACTACCAGCAAGTGAAAAACCTGCTGGTGAGCTACAGCACCAACCCGCTCGGATTCTTCTGATCCCAGCGGTCTGCCCACCGCACTGCGCTCACTGCCACCACCCCGCTTGCGGGGTGGTTTTTTTTGGAGGTGAAGACCGTGACCGACCTGCTCCCGAACCCACTGCCCGCTGCCGATTTCGACCAGCTCAGCCGCACCCTTTGGCAGCCCCATGTGCCCGCCGACTGGCCCGGCCTGCAGCTGCTCGATGCCGACCCGCGGCTGCGTCCCGAGTCCACCGCGCCGCTGTTGAATCAACTGCATCCCACCGGCGCTGCTGTTCTCACTGACCTGCTCGCCCACGCCAGCCAGCGCTGTCCGCAAGCGCTCGCCACCAAGTATGTGGGCCACCAATTCGGTGTGCTTAATCCGCAATTGGGCGACGGCCGCGCATTGCTGCTGACGGATCTGCAGCGCGACGGCTGGCGGCTGGAGTGGTGGCTCAAGGGCGGCGGCGCCACCTGTTTTGCCCAGGGCGATGGCCGCCTGTCACTGCACAGTGCGATCCGCGAATACGTGCTATCCAAAGCGCTGCAGGCACTCGGCATCGGCTGCGCCGGCGGCACTGCCTTGCTGCAATGCCCTGACCGGCGTGTGCGCACCCACGAACCGCTTGGCATGTTGCTGCGCAGCGGCCCGTCGTTGATGCGCATCGGCCACCTGGAATGGCTCGCGCTACGCGGGGCCCCGGATGTGCTGCCGGGCGTACTGGCCTACCTCAACCAACGCGGCCCGCAGCCGCTGGGTGACGACAGCCCGTCGTTGTTGGCCGCGCTGGTGCGGCGCCATGCGGAAACCGTGGCCCTTTGGCAGGCCTATGGTTACGTGCACGGCGGCCTCAACAGCGACAACATTTCGGTGCTCGGGCTGACGCTGGATCTCGGCACCGGCGCCTTCATGCAGCGCTACAACCCCAACTGGAGCCCGGCCAAGGACGACAACCTGCGCCGTTACGCCTACCACCGCCAACCGGAAGCGGTGCTGGAGGGGCTGGAGCTGCTGGCCGATGCCCTAGACCAACTCAGCGGCCAACATCACCACCGCCGCACCCTGGATGATTTCTTTAGTCAGCTCGACCTGCACTACCTGCGCGCCATGAATCGCCGCTTTGGCCTCGCCCAAACGCTGCCCGGCGACCTGGGTTGGGTACGCGACTGGTGCGCACTGCTGCAGCGGTACGACGTGGATTATCACGATGCGTTCGGCGGCCTCGCCGGCGACCATCCGGACGCCTGGCAGCAGGCGTTGTGCCAGCTGTTCCGCGTGCCGCAGGCGCCACTGCAGCTGACAGAGTGGCTGCAGCGTTATCAGCAGCGGCTGCAACAGGAGCACTGCAGCGAAGCGGAGCGCCAGCAGCGCCGCCGACGCGCTAACCCGTGTTGGCGGCTCGATTCGGCTACCTTGCAGGGCTGCACCGACGCGGTGCTGGACGGCGACCTCGAAGCGGTCCGCCGTTTGCGTCAGCAGCTGCTACCAGAGGACGCCGACTGAACCACTGAGCGATAAAAAAGCCCGGTGCCTTGCGACACCGGGCTTTTTATTACCTGCAAGACAGCGCTTACCAGGACAGCGCCGCACCCACTGCCACGGTATCGGTTTCTTCCGCTTTCACACCGCCATCGCGGGCTTCAAAGCGGCCACCGTTGGCCACCAAGGTGAACTGCGGGGTCACCGCGTAGCTCAGCTGCAGGGCCGTGTGGGTCAGTTTCAAACGGTTGCCGGTCACCAGCCCATCATCCTGAGTGCGGCCGTAGGACGCTGCCGCACGCAGTTTGCCAAACTGATAACCGATCTGCGCCAGGTGCCCTTTGCTGTCGACTTCCTGCAGGCTGGCCTGACCGAGGTTGTTGGTGAAGAACGGGTGCATGCCGTCAGCGTTAAAGCCGGACACCGTCACCGACAGATCCTGCACTTTCATCTGCACGCCGTAGCCAACCCCGGAGGAGGTGACTGAGTCCACCAGCGGATCGGTGTTGCGCGAATGCTGCCAGGCCCCGTTCACCCACGCATACAGCTCGGCATCACCGAAGCTGTTGGTGTAGGAGATTTCAGACTCTACCCGCGGGCTGTCTTGATATGACGCGCCGCCAACTTGGGACGCATCGGTGGTGTCGTAAGGGTCCAGCACGCCCACCGCCAGATTGAAGCCAGCCACGGTCGGCATGCGGTAAGTGATCTGCGCGCTTGGGAACGCATAGGGGTAACCGCTGCCGATGTTGCCGAACGACACGCCGCCCCAATTGAGGATGCCCATCAGATCACTGGCGTGACCGAAGCCGGACAGCAGCTCGTCACGCAAGATGTTAGAGCGTGCGAACAGGCCGAAGTCTTTACCCAGCGTCACCTCACCCCAGTCGCCGCCCACGGTGCCGTAGAACTGGCGCACGTCGATGGCGGTGGCGGTGCCGGCATCACTGCTGTCGTTGATGGTCACCCAAAACGAGGCGCGGGCGCCGAAGTTCAGATCACCGACGCGGTTGGCCACATTGAAGCCGAGGTAGTTGGGCAGGAAGCCCATTTTTACCCGCGATTGGTTGCGATCCAGTGCCGTACCAGGACGGTCCACATCCTGGTGCACGTAGAACGCGTTGATGTAGCCATCGGTGGTGAAGCTCAAATCACCTTCTTCATACAGCGGGATGGCAGCGGTGGCGGAAAGCGGCAGCACTGCAAGCGCAACAGCGCCAGCAAGGATTGTTTTTTTCATGTTTTCCTCTCCGTTTGAATAATCTGTTTTACGCAAAACAGGGAGAGTATTGATGGCTTGGCAAGCCGGCAGTATTCCGCTTTGGTGCTGCTCTGGCACGCCATCCATGGCGCCAAGGTCGTAACCGGAAAGACTAGCGCCGGTCCGGATCGGGGGTGTAGCGCAGGTAGGGCACCGCGCCTTCTGACAGCGTGCCGAACAGCTCTTTGGCCTGCTCTGATTGCATCCAACCGGGCACCACCATGTCGGTGCCGGGCACCCAGTTCACCGGCGCCATCAGGTGATAACGCTCGCTACGCAACAGCGCCTCGGTGACACGTTTTATTTCGTCCACGTTGCGGCCAATATCCGGCGGATAATCAATCCGCAGCCGCAGCCGCTGGCGGCGGTCGATGATCAGCACGCTGCGCACGGTATGGGTATCGAGCGCCTTCGGGTGCAACATGCCGAGTTGCTCGCTCACTTGTCGTTCACCGTCCGCCAGCAGCGGGTAGCCCACCGACTTGCCAGCCAACTTGCTGATGTCGGCGCGCCAGCGGGCCAGTGTTTCGGCGTCGCCGACGGCAATCGCCGCCAGCTTCACACCGCGCTCGGCAAACCACTCCCGCTCCTGCGCCAGCGCCGCCAGCTCGGTGGTGCAGATCGGCGTGAACGCCGCCGGGTGCGACACCAACAGCACCCAGTGATCAGCGCCCTGCTCCGACAGCGTGAACGGCCCTTCGGTACTCGGCAGGGTGAAGTCCGGCACCTTGTCGCCCAGTTGAAGCGCCAGCAGTGGCGACGCCCACAGCAACGTCGCCCACAGCAGCGCGCGGCTCACCATTTCCATGCCACCCCCGCGTAGACGGTACGGCCCGGCCCCGGTTCGAAGTAACCACGTTGCGCCAGCGGCCGGTCGCTGTTGGCGTTGATACGCAGGTTGGCGAAATACTCGCGATCGAACAGGTTGTTGATGCCGCTGTACAGGTCCAGTTCGCCATCGCCGAAGCGCCACTGGCGTCCCCCGCGCAGCCCCACCAGGGTACTGCTGGCGACCCGCGTCTGGTTGGTGTTCTCGGCGTACTGGTCGCTGACAAAGCGCAGGTCGCTGATGGCGTAGTACCCCAGCCCACCGCGCCACGCCAGCTCGGCAAAGGCAATGTGTCGTGGCAACCCGGGCATGCGCAGGCCACTGACATCGGCCCCCTGCTGCACGTCATCGAAACGGCGGAACTGGTTGTGCGCCCAGGTGTAGGCCAATGCCAGGCTCCACTGTTCGCTGAGCGGCCCTTCAATGCCTAACTCCAGGCCTTGGCGGCGTGTGCGTGCAGCGTTGCGGTAGAAGGTGCGGCCCTGCAACTCATAGGGGGTGATCTCGTCCTTTACATCCACCCGGTACAGCGCCAGCGTGCTCCACCAACCGGCACCGATCAGGCTGCGCAGCCCCAGCTCCTGGTTACGGGCTTTTTGCGGCCCCAATTGCGAATCAAAGCCGCCCCCCACTGGATTGGCGAGCTCGGTAAAGGTCGGGGTTTCAAAGGCGGTGCTGCCAGTCAGGTACAGCTGCAGCGCATCGCTGTAATGCCAGGTCAGCCCGGCGCTGTAGCTCTGTTCATGGAAACGTTGGGTGCCGCTGTCATCACCGTCGCTGAGGAAGCGGTCGTTGATACGCAGCCGCACGGTGTCGTGGCGCAGGCCCAGTGACAGCAACAGTTGATCGGTGAGCGCGCTGTCCAGCTGCGCGAACACCCCCACCGCACTGGCGGCCTGCTTTTCCTCGGCAGTGCGACCCGTGGTCTGGCCGCTGGCATTGACGCTGTGCCGATCACGGTCATCGCGCTGGGCGTCGGCATCCAGTCCCACCACGAAACGTTGCGCACGGCCCGCCACCATCAGCTCTCGGCTGTAGTCGGTGGACAATCCGTAAAACAGACGCTGGTATTCGATGTGGCTGTTACCCGGGAACGGCAGCTGCTGTTCAAAATCACGGCGCGCAATGAAGGTCTGCACCTGGTACTGACCACCGGCCACGTCATCATGGCGATAGCGCACGCCGAGGCGCTGCTGGGACACTTCCTGGCCGGCATCCAAGCGTGGCGCCATAGGCACCGCGGCACGGCGGTCGGCCTTCACCTGTGCGGCGGTCAAACCGCCGGGGTCTTCACCGCGGGGGATGTCCATGGCGGTGAGCACAAACTCCAACCGCTGCGCCGGCGTCATCTGCCAACCGACCCGGCCGATGGCTTGGTATTTTTCCACCTCGCTCTGGTCGCGGTAGCCCTCGTAACGCAGGCCGGTGACACCCCCGTAGTACGACCAGTCGCCCTCCTCACCACCGGCGTGCAGGTGCGCCTTGCGCAGCCCGTGCTCGCCGGCCGTCACGCGCAACTCGCGGCCATAGGCCATGTTGCGGCCGTCATAGGTGTTCAGGTCCACCACGCCGCCGCTGCCATTGCCGTACAGTACCGACGCCGGGCCGCGAAGCACGGTGGCGTCGCGCAAACTGTCCAGATCAATGCTGTCCACCTGCGACTGGCCATCCGGCACCGTTTCCGGGAAGCCGTCCACACGCACCCGCAGGCCGCGCACGCCAAACGGCGCGCGGGCCCCGAAGCCACGCGAGGACAGTCTCAGGTTTTGGGCATAGTTGTAGCGGTTGGTGAGCATCAGCCCCGGCACCCGCGACAAGGTCTCATCCAACTGCAGGCGCGGTTGGCCCTGCTGAGCCGCTTCGGTATCCACCACCGCCACCGCCGCCGGCGCGTCCGCCAGCGAGCGCTCCAGACGCATGCCATCGATACGTACCGGCGCCAACTCATGCACCGGTGCCGCTTGGGCGGTCCCTGCCGCCAACGCGACGCCGCATGCGACGTGACGCCAACGGGCCAGGACAGCACCACCCTGTCGAGTCATGACAAACCCCTCATGTTGTTGTTCTTGGTTGTATTGTTGTGGCGTCGGCAGCCTGCCGTTTCACGCTAGGCAGCCATCGCCGGTGGCACAAGCGCGGCCTATGCCGGTTGCGCCCAAAGACCGGCGCAAGCCGACCCAAAGTATGATGTTGAGGTCCATAAAAAAGGGACCCGCAGGTCCCTTCATTGCATCCGCCATGCGCCTTAGGCGCGCGCCATCTCCACGACTTTGGCGACCAGCTTGTCGATGCCGGCGGCCGCTTCGCTGATGCGCTGCGCCGCCATGTAGGCCGGCGTGGTCACCAGCTTCAGTTGCTGGTCGACGACAATGTCATCCACCGCGCAGCTGACGTGCTTGCCGCCCATGGCGGTGATCGCCGCGGCCGTATCGGCATCGCTACCGATGGTGCAGCGCACCCCTTCACCGAATAGCGCCGCGCTCATCACCGGCGCAATGCACACTAGCCCCACCGGCTTGCCGCCGCGATGCAGATCGCGGATGAAATCGCGCACTGCCGGCAGCACCGTCATCTCGGCGCCTTTGAAAGCGAAATCGCTGAGGTTCTTAGCAACACCGAAGCCACCGGGCACGATCAGCGCGTCATAGTCTTCCGCGTTGGCCACTTTCAAGTCGATGATGTTGCCGCGCGCCAAACGGGCGGCTTCCACCAGCACGTTGCGGCGGTCGGCGACCATTTCTTCGCCGGTGATGTGGTTGATCACATGGGCCTGTTCGATGTTCGGCGCCATGCATTGGTAACTCACCCCAAGACGATCCAGCGCCAGCAGGGTCACCGTGGATTCGTAAATTTCCGAGCCGTCGTAGACACCACAGCCGGCCAACAAAACTGCTACTTTCATCTTTCCTCCTCCGTGGCACCCGCATCCGCTCGCAAGGCTGCCGCAGCGCTGTCCGTCGGGAACAGGCGCTGGCTGCCGGCGCCGCAGGCGACCACAACCTTCATCATTTGCTCTACGCTGATATCAGGACACAGTGTTACCACACCCGGTTCCACAAGATAAATGAAACCGGTGGTGGGGTTGGGTCCGGTGGGCACGAAAACAGTGAGCTGCCCATCGGGAAAACGGGCCGTTACCAGCCCCAGTACGGACACGTCTGCGCCGCGCCCGTAAATCCATACCCGCGCCACCTCGCCACGGCGGAACGGGGAATCCTCGTTATTGCCCAGCAGCTGGCTGACCACCTCACGCACCGCCCGGTAGCCCGGCAAGCGCGCCATGATGCGGGTCTCCATGGCATTCCAAAACCAGTGTCCCAGCCGGGTGGCGACCAAATTGCCAACCAGAAAACACACCAGCACCAGCGCCAGAATACCGACCCAATCCGCCACCGTCGGATGCCAATGCCACTCTTGCACCACATAGTGGATCAGCGGTGCGGCAATCTCGGTGGTGACGCCATACAGCCAGCGGAACAGGAAACCGACCACCGCCAACGGCAGCAGTACCACCAGCCCGCCTAACAGCGCGCTGCCGACAAATCGTTTGATGCGTTGGAACAGACTCATGTTTGGCTCTCATTCGGTGGGGCGCCGTAATGGATCGCCACCACATCGTAATAACGCTCGCCGGTGGGGGTGTGCACCATCACTTCGTCATCCACTTGCTTCTTCAACAGCGCCCGCGCCAGCGGCGCATCGACACTGATCCAGCCGCGCGCGGCATCGGTTTCGTCGGGGCCAACCAAGCGGTAACAGTGGCGCTGATCGTCTTCGTCCACCAACTCCACCCAAGCGCCGAAATAGACCCGGCTGCGGTCGTCCGGCAGCTGCTCAACCACCGTCATGTCATCCAGCCGCCGAGACAGGAAGCGGATGCGCCGGTCGATCTCGCGCAACATTTTCTTACCATAGATGTACTCGGCATTTTCCGAGCGATCCCCTTGGGCAGCCGCCTCCTGCACCGATTGGGTCACCTCCGGCCGCTTCACCTTCCACAGATGCTGCAACTCATCGTTGAGCATGCGGTAGCCTTCCGGCGTGATGTATTTCGATGCCGGCCGGGCCGGCGGGCGCCAGCGTCCCATGGCACATCCTCCTGAAGCTGCAACAGGCCGCCCTCGGGGCCCGCGGCCGTGGAGCATGACCGGGAAGCAGGCTCGCCGTCCAGCCATCGGCGGCGCGGTGCGCTACACTGTTGCCCGTTTTCCACCCCGTCCTGATCTGGAGACCATTGTGTCCTTGAATGTGAACCGGGCCGCCTGGCCGGCCACGCGCATGCGCCGCATGCGCCGCGACGACTTTTCCCGACGCCTGATGCGCGAGACCGTGCTCACCGCCGATGACCTGATCTACCCAGTGTTTGTCTTGGACGGCAAACAACGCACCGAAGCGGTGCCCTCGATGCCGGGCGTGGAGCGTAAAAGCATCGATCTGCTGGTCAAGGAAGCGGAACAGTTAGCCAAGCTGGGGGTACCGGCCATGGCGCTGTTCCCGGTGGTAGACGCCGACGCCAAGTCGCTGGATGCCGCCGAAGCCTGGAACCCCAACGGCTTGGTGCAGCGCGCGGTGCGCGCCATCAAGCAGGCGGTGCCGGAAATGGGCGTCATCACCGACGGCGCGCTCGACCCCTACACCACCCATGGCCAGGACGGCATCATCGATGCCAGCGGCTATGTGGTGAACGACGCCACCATCACCGCGCTGGTGCGCCAGGCGCTGTCCCATGCTGAGGCGGGGGTCGATGTGATCGCGCCCAGCGACATGATGGACGGCCGCATCGGCGCCATCCGCACCCAACTGGAGCAGAACCAGTTCCAGCACACCCGCATCCTCGCTTATTCCGCCAAGTACGCCTCGGCCTACTACGGCCCGTTCCGCGATGCGGTGGGCTCCGCCGCAAACCTCGGCAAAGCCGACAAGAAGACCTACCAGATGGACCCCGCCAACAGCGACGAAGCGCTGCACGAAGTGGGCCTCGATCTGGCGGAAGGTGCAGACATGGTGATGGTGAAACCCGGCATGCCGTATCTGGACATCGTGCGGCGGGTGAAAGACACCTTCGCGGTGCCCACGTTCGTCTATCAAGTGAGCGGTGAATACGCCATGCACGTGGCCGCGTTCCAGCAGGGCTGGCTGCAGCGCGAGCCAATCATTCTGGAGTCGTTGACCAGCATCAAACGGGCCGGCGCTGACGGCATCCTCACCTATTTTGCAAAAGAAGCGGCGATCCTGCTCAAAGGCTGATTTCCCCTGCGGGACGGCAGCACGCCGTCCCGTTCCCGGCGACCGCAAGCTGTCATATTCTTGACCTATTCTGACGCGGTTTCGCGCACCGCCGCTGCGCGCCCATGGACATCGCCGGGAAGCCTCACATGACGGAGCAGACCACACCGCCGGATTTTCTGCCGGACCTCGATCAGCCGGACCATTACGTCAACCGTGAACTCAGCATGCTGCGTTTCAACCTACGGGTGCTGGAACAGGCCATGGATGAGCGCCATCCGTTGATGGAGCGGCTCAACTTCCTGCTGATCTTCTCCAGCAACATGGATGAGTTCTTCGAAATCCGCGTCGCCGGGCTGCACAACCAGCTGCTGCGCCGCTCCTCGGTGGGGGTTTATACCGGCCCCGACGCCATGCACCCACTGGAAGTGCTGAAGATCATCTCGCGCGTGGTGCATGAAGCGGTGGCGCGCCAATACCACATTCTCAATGAAGTACTGCTGCCGGCACTGGCGCAGGAAGGCGTGCAGTTCCTGCGCCGCGACCATTGGACGCGCGAACAGGAAGCCTGGGTCAAACGCTACTTCCGCGAGCAAATCTACCCGGTGCTGACACCGATCGCGCTGGACCCGGCACACCCGTTCCCGCGCTTGGTGAACAAGAGCCTTAACTTCATCGTGCCGCTGGAAGGCAAGGACGCGTTCGGCCGCCAATCCGGCCTCGCCATCGTGCCGGCGCCACGCTCGCTGCCGCGCCTGATCCGCATTCCCGATGACATCTGCAACGACGGCTACGACAACTTTATTTTCCTGTCGTCGATGATCCACGCCCATGTCAGCGACCTGTTCCCCGGCATGAAGGCCACCGGCTGCTACCAATTCCGTGTCACCCGCAACGCCGACATGGAGCTGGACGAAGACGTGGAAGACTTGGCCAGCGCGCTCAAGGGCGGCCTGCTGCGGCGCCGCTACGGCGAGGAAGTGCGGCTGGAAGTGGCTGACAACTGTCCGCGCCACTTGGTCGACTACCTGCTGAAGAAGTTCGAGCTGGACGAAGAAGACCTGTACGAAGTGAACGGCCCGGTGAACCTGGCGCGCATGTTCACCGACGTGAAACGACCACGGCTGCGGTATCCGGCGTTCACCCCGCGGGTACCGGCGCGGCTGAAAAGCCACGACAGTTTGTTTGAGTGCATCGACGACGGCGATGTGCTGCTGCACCACCCGTTTGAATCGTTCTCGCCGGTGGTGAACTTGCTGGCGGAAGCGGCGCGCGATCCCAACGTGCTGGCGATCAAGCAGACGCTGTACCGCACTGGCACCACCTCGGAGATTCTCGACCACTTGGAGGCGGCGGCGCGTAACGGCAAGGAAGTGACCGCCATCGTCGAGCTGCGCGCGCGCTTTGACGAAGCCAGCAACATCGAAGGCGCCCGGCGGTTACAGGAGGCCGGCGCCATCGTGGTGTACGGGGTGGTGGGCTACAAAACCCACTCCAAAATGATGCTGGTGATCCGCCGCGACCAACACGGTGGCATTCGCCGTTACGCCCACCTCGGCACCGGCAACTACCACACCAAAACCGCCAAGCTGTACACCGATTACGGGCTGTTCACCGCCAACGAAGCGATCTGCCAGGACGTGCACAAAATCTTCCTGGAGCTAACCGGCATGGGCAAAGCAGCCCGCCTCAAGCAGTTGATGCATTCACCGTTCACACTGCACAGCGGCATCCTCGACCTGATCCACTTCGAAACCCAGGAAGCGCTGGCCGGGCGGCCGGCACGCATCGTCGCCAAGATGAACTCGCTGACCGAGCCGGAAGTGATGAAGGCGCTGTACCGCGCCAGCCAGGCGGGCGTCAGCATCGACCTAGTAATCCGCGGCATGTGCTGCCTGCGGCCGGGGGTGGCGGGACTGTCGGATAACATCCGCGTGCGCTCCATCATCGGGCGCTTCCTGGAACACACGCGGGTGCACTATTTCTATCACGGCGGCGAAGAGCGGGTGCTGTTGTCCAGCGCCGACTGGATGGAACGCAACCTGATCAACCGGGTGGAAACCTGCTTCCCGATCAACGACAAGAAGCTCAAGCAGCGCATCATCGAGGATCTGGAGCTGTACCTGGAAGACAACACCCAAGCCTGGCAAATGCAGGGCGACGGCAGCTATGAGCGGGTAGAAAGCGACGGCAGCGCGCCGGTCTCTGCCCAGCAGCTGCTGCTTGAGCGGCTCAGCTGAGCCGCTCAGGACACCGCCAGCGTCCCCCCAGCTTCACGGCAGAACTCCTGCTCCTGATCCAGGTCCGCCTGGGTCAGCGGGTGTTCCGTCAACCAGCCGGTGGGAAACGCCAACGCCAAACCATCAGCGGTGCGCGACAACGCCAGTGACGGCAACGGCTCCGGGCTGCGCGCATGGTGCAGCAGCGTCGCCAGACGCAGCAGCCAACACAAGGTCGCCACCGGTGCCTGTTGCGCTGCCGGCAGCTCCGCCAGCGGCGTTGCCGCCCACTTGCGCCGGTGATTGCGCACCAGCGCCGCCAGCAATTGCTGGTCACGGCGCGAGAAGCCGGGCAGATCAGAGTTTTGCACCAGATAGGCGCCATGGCGGTGGAACTGGGCATGGGACACCGACAGCCCCACCTCATGCAGCAACGCCGCCCAGCGCAGCACATCACGCCAGTTGTCGTCGTCACCGTGACCGAACGCCGCCCACACCTGATCGAACAGCGCCAGTGCGGTGCCCGCCACGCGCTCGGCATGGCGGGTATCGACAAAGTTACGCGCCATCAGCGTCGCGATTGAGCGCTCGCGCACGTCCTCATGGCCAAGGCGACCAAGCAGGTCGTACAGCACCCCTTCGCGCAACGCACCGCTGCTGACCACCATGCTCTGCAGCCCGAGCTGCTCAAATACGCCGGTGAGAATGGCCACGCCGGCGGCGAAAATCGGCACTCGGTCTTCTTTCAAACCCTTCAGCCCGGCTTCAGCCACGCTGGGCGCCTTCACCAACCGACGCCGGATGCGCTGCAACCCATCGAGCGTGATGGTGCCATCACTCCAGCCGTTGGCTTCACACACTTGGCCGATCGCCTTGATCGAACCCGACGCACCCACCGCTTGCTGCCAACCGAGACTCTGGAAGCTGCGTTGGTGCATCACCACTTCCTGCCGCGCGAGAATCAGCGCGCGATCAAACTGCTTGTCCGTGCAGCGCCCATCTGCGAAACAGCGCCGCGTCAGGCTGACACAGCCGATATCCATCGACTCACGCTCCAGCGCATCAAACTGCTCACCGACGATCAGCTCGGTGCTGCCACCGCCGATGTCCACCACCACCGTGCGACCTGGCAGGCCCGGCAAGCTGTGGCTGACGCCGAGGTAGATCAAGCGCGCTTCCTCACGCCCAGCAATAATCTCGATGTCATGGCCAAGCACCGTCTGTGCCTCTGCCATGAACGCCGGCGCATCTTCCGCCACGCGCAGCGCATTGGTGCCCACCACCCGCACATTACGGCGCGGGATGCCCTGGATGCGCTGCGCAAACCGGGCCAGGCAGGCCAACGCCCGCTCGCGCGCCGGCGCAGTGATGAAGTTGTGCGGGTCCAACCCGGCGGCGAGCTGTACTTTTTCTGACAGCCCCTCTTGGATCAGCAGTTCCCCGGCCACCAACCGCGCCACCACCATGTGGAAGCTGTTGGACCCGAGATCAATGGCGGCAAACTGTTCCGGTGCATCAGACAACAGCAGGCTCCTGGCTGTAGAAGAAACGTCACAGCATGCCGTCGCAACACGACGGTGCCATGGCAAACAGATGACAGTGCCCAGCAGCAAGGGTTGAATCCCCGCCCCCAAGCCCCGATATTATGCGCTCCGCGAACCCCCAAATCAGGAGAAGGCAATGAGCGGCCAGATTTTAAACACCACCGATGCGAGCTTCGAGGACGACGTCCTCAAGTCCGACGTGCCGGTGCTGGTGGATTACTGGGCCCCTTGGTGCGGCCCGTGCAAGATGATCGCACCGATCCTGGAACAACTGGCCGAGGAATACGCCGGCCGGGTGAAGGTGGTGAAGATCAACATTGATGACAACCCCAACACTGCGCGCCAATACGGCATCCGCAGCATCCCGACGCTGACTGTGTTCAGCAACGGCAAAGTTGAGGCCACCAAGGTCGGCGCCCGCAACAAGGCGGAGCTCAACGCCTTCCTCGACAGCACCATCTGACAATCTTTACAATGCGCTGCCAGCCCCCTCCCGCCGGGGCTGGACAGTCCGCAGGCCCCGGTGCTACATTCCGGGGCAGCTTCGCACTTCCTATTGACGCTCGGCATCGCCCGACGCAGCAATCTCTATAAAGACACCGATACCCAAGCCCGACACCCCCCCTGTCCGGCAATCACACTTAATCATCTTTCTGGAATCGTACTCAACCGATGAACCTGTCCGAATTGAAGCAGAAGCCGATTGGAGAGCTGCTGGCCATCGCCCAGGAAATGGGCCTCGAAAACCTTGCCCGTACCCGCAAGCAGGATGTTATTTTTTCGATCCTGAAGAAGGCGGCCAAAAGCGGCTCCGATATCTACGGCGACGGCGTGCTGGAAATCCTGCAGGACGGTTTCGGCTTCCTGCGCAGCTCGGAAGGCTCCTACCTGGCCGGCCCTGACGACATTTATGTGTCGCCCAGCCAGATTCGCCGCTTCAACCTGCGTACCGGCGATACGATTTCCGGGAAAATCAGGCCCCCGAAGGAAGGCGAACGTTACTTCGCCCTGCTGAAAGTCAGCGAGATCAACTTCGACAAGCCCGAAAACGCCAAGAACAAAATCCTCTTTGAAAACCTGACGCCGCTGTTCCCCACCGAGCGCCTGGTCATGGAGCTGGGCAACGGCTCCACCGAAGACATCACGTCCCGCGTCATCGATCTGGTGGCGCCAATCGGCAAAGGCCAACGCGGCCTGATCGTGGCACCGCCGAAAGCCGGTAAGACCATGTTGCTGCAGCAGATTGCTCACTCCATCGCGCGCAACAACCCCGAATCCCACATGATTGTGCTGCTGATCGACGAGCGTCCGGAAGAAGTGACCGAGATGTCCCGTACGGTGCGCGGCGAAGTGGTTGCATCCACCTTCGATGAGCCGCCGGCGCGCCACGTGCAAGTGGCAGAAATGGTGATCGAGAAGGCCAAACGACTGGTCGAGCACAAGCAAGACGTGATCATCCTGCTCGACTCCATCACCCGTCTGGCACGTGCCTACAACACCGTGCAGCCCAGCTCCGGCAAGGTGCTCACCGGCGGTGTCGACGCCCACGCTCTGGAAAAACCCAAGCGCTTCTTCGGTGCCGCGCGAAACATTGAAGAAGGCGGCAGCCTGACCATCCTCGCCACCGCGCTGATCGACACCGGCTCGAAGATGGACGAAGTCATCTACGAGGAGTTCAAGGGCACCGGCAACATGGAACTGCACCTGGACCGCAAAGTGGCGGAAAAGCGTGTGTTCCCGGCTATTCATATCAAAAAATCCGGCACTCGCCGCGAAGAGCGCCTGGTACACGAAGACGAGCTCAAGAACATGTGGGTACTGCGCAAAGTGCTGCACCCCATGGATGAGATCGGCGCCATCGAATTTCTCATCGACCGTCTCAAGCAAACCAAGACCAACAATGAGTTCTTCGATTCCATGAAGCGCAAATAAGCGTTCACGCAATAAAAAAAAGCCCGGTATTAACCGGGCTTTTTTTGTGGGCGAACAACAGCGATCAAAGACCGATAACACCGCCGTCGTCCTTGGTGATCACCACCGTGGCCGAACGCGGGCGGGCATTGCCTCCGGTGGGCCAATGGCTGGTGAACTGCCCCGGTTGGGAGCGATCGCCAGGGTGCTGGATGTTGATGAACATGGTCTTGTGATCCGGAGTCATGCACACCCCGGTCACTTCACAGTCCACCGGCCCCACCATGAAGCGTTTGATCTCCCCGGTCTCCGGTACCGCCGCCAACATCTGGTTGTTGCCGAAATCGCCATCAGGGCCTTTACCGGCCTGCTGATCACCAGACATGTCGGTTTGAATCCAGAGAATACCGTTGTCGTCGTACAGCAAGCCGTCCGGGCTGGCGAAAACGTTTTCGTCGGTCAGGCGCTTGCCGCTGCGCGGCAGGAAACCCGCCAAGTGACCCTCGGTATGGCCGGCAAACACAAAGATGTTCCAGTAGAACTTGGTCGCCGCCGGTTCGCCCGCTTCTTCGTTCCAACGGATGATATGGCCGGTGCGGTTGAGCACGCGCGGGTTGGCCGCATTGCTGACAGTGCGAGGGCTGTTGTTGGTGAGGGTGAAATACACCTCGCCGCTGTTCGGGTTCACCGCCCCCCACTCCGGACGATCCATCGGCGTCGCACCAAGAATGTCGGCAGCGCCGCGAGTGTTAAGCAGCACGTCTGCCTGAGAGGTGAACACCAGACGCGGGCGGTCGCTGGTCGGCGGCCGCTCAGCTTCGTTGTCCATCGCCGCTTTGAACAGCGGGTGGTCGAAGTCCAGCGGCAACCAGTCGCCACTGCCGTCGTCGTTGAAGCGGGCGACGTACAAAGTGCCTTCATCGAGCACATCGCCGCCTTCCATATTTTCTGCCCACACCGCCTTGGTGACGAATTTGTAAATGTACTCGTTAGTGGAGTCGTCACCGGAGTAAAACGCCATCGGTTTGCCGACTTTCACCGGTGCCGGAATCACCCCTTCATGGGAGAAGCGGCCCATGGCGGTGCGTTTGCGCGGCACATAGTTGGGGTCGAACGGATCCACTTCCACCAGCCAACCGAAGCAGTGCGGCTCGTTGCGGAAGTCTTCGCTGGCACTGGCGCCGCTCTCATCCGGCGCAAAGCGCTGGTACAGATCGTCTTGTTGATCGGCGGCGTACCAGTGGTAGTTCTGCCAGCCGGTGATGTTGTAGCGGTTATAGCCCGGCGTCTTCTTATCCAGCAGCGCCTTGTCGGCGTGGAAATAACCGGCCCAGTTTTCTTCCGAGATCAGATAGGTGCCCCAAGGGGTGTAACCGCTGCCGCAGTTGTTCAGGGTGCCACGGGTGCGCTGGCCACTGGGATCGAAGGCGGTTTTCATGGCGTCGGTGCCACGCATTGGTCCGGAAATTTTCATCTCGGTGATGGCGGTCACGCGGCGGTTGTAACCGCCCGCGACCAGCTCCCAGCCACCGTTGGCGCTTTTCTGGATTTCCACCACGCTGATGCCATGGGCGTTCATTTCTTTCTTCACGTCGTCCGCCGGACGCGGTGCGCCGCTCTGGTCGGCGCCATGGGCGTGCAGCACTTTCTGGTCCACGTATTCGTGGTTCATCACCAACAGACCGTGGTCGGATTTGCCGTCGATCGGGAAGAAAATGATGCCGTCGTGGTTGGAACCCATTTGCTCGGCTTGTTCATCACCGGTATTGAGCCCGTCATCGCGGTAGTCCGGGAACGCGCCTAGGATCGGTGTGCCCCACGGCAAGAACGCCGTGGCGGTGTAGCCTTCCGGCACCATCACCGCATCATCACGGCCGGTGGCAATGCTTTTGAAGCCGAGGGTCCGTACACCCGGGATCACCGGCCGGTCAGAGCCAGAATCACTGCCACAGGCGGCCAAGGTGCCACCCAAGAAGGCCACCGCCGAAGCACCCAAGGTGCCCTGCAGCAACGTCCGGCGTGACAGGTTGGCGGCCAGCACCTCATCAAAGTGGCGGTTGCCGGCCTGGTTGCTGCTCGGCTCCGGCGGGTTGTTGCCTTGCTCCTGCTGCGGCATCGGTTTGATCGGTCGGGTCTTCACGCGGTGTTCCTCCCACTGCATCAATGCAAAGTTTCGGAACAAAGACCCTATGGGTACTGAGTGAAACCCCCATGACGCCTGGATGACAGTGCGGCGACAAGCCAGTGACAGCTTATCGCCGCGTGGAAGCGCGCCGGCTGATCAGGGCGCCGGACAACCGGCGCCGTCCTGCACCGGCTCACCGCTGCTGCCGACCACCACCCGGCCGCCGGGGCAGCTGACCAGCGTGGCGCGCACTGCGCCATCCGCAGTGACCCATTGCTGTTGTCGGCCCACTAGCGTGTTGAGGCCCACCCGCAGCAGCTCGCCTTCGGTCTGTACCAGCAGACCTTGGCCCTGCCACTCAGTCAGCGGCTCACCGCTGGCGCGGCGCAGCACCACCTGTTCTTGCCCCGGCAGCACTTGCAGCGTCACCAAGCGTTGCTGCCACGGCAGCATTTCCTGATAAACCGGGGCCAGCGGCGCCGCGGTCGCCGACTGGAAGCCCCACAGTTCACCCTGCCGGTAGCGGGCGCCGCCCTCCAGCAACTCAGCGTTAGCCGGCAACGTGGTGCTGACTAGCTTGCCGCTGGCCACATCGAACAGGTGTGCTTGGCCGCCCGCCGTTTCCAGCTTCAGCACCGTGCCGCGGGCATTGGCGTCCTCGATGCCGTAGCCACGCGGCACTTCGCTGCGTTGAAGATCACGGCTGTACCACACTCGCGCGGCGTATTCGCCTTTCAGCAGCGCCGCCAATCCTTCGCCGTGCTCCTTGAAACGGATGATTTGCGGGTCATCCACCAAAGTGCGTCCGGCGCAATCGAGCAGTGCCTGCTGACGCGGATTGCTGCGCCGCGCCACCCGCCAATCCGGTGAGAAGGTGACCATGCCCCAGAAATCGTCGGTCATCGGCGTGCCGGTGCTGCTGTGGCCATCCATGCGCACCCGGCTGCGCTGACCGCCTTGCTGCTGGGTCACCAACCACACCTGCGGGCAAATACGTTCGGCGTCCTTGCCGCCCGGCACCGGCACAAAACGACCGTCTTGGTGCAGGAAACCTGGCATCGCCTCACCGCGGCGTGGCTCCAAGGTGCTGGCGTCGACCGGGAAGCGCGTCACCCACAGCGGCCAGCGCGGCGCCGGCGTGTCGGCTTGGCGCGGGCGCAGCGCGCCATCTTCTTGGAACAGCTCTGGCGCGCTGACCCGGCCCTCCGCATCAAAGCGGAACCAAGCACTGCCACGGCGCCCCAGATATTGGCCGCCCTGCAACGCCGCCAATTGGTCCACTTCGAACGTCAGTCGCGGCTTACCGTCGGCGCCATGCAGGTGACAGGCGCCCGCGCCCACCGGGCATAACAGCAGTTCACCAGTGCCCGCGAACGGGCCGGACACCCGTTGTTGCTGCGCCAGATCCCAGCGCAGCAAGGCGTTGCCGTCCGCATCGAACAGCGTTTCGTGCGTCGGGGTGATGAACAGCACCCGGTCGGCATGCGCCGTGCGCTCCCACCAACCGGCTTCCTGCTGAAACGGCACCACCAATTTGCCGTCAGCATTGAGCACCGCCGAGCCCTGGCCGGAGCGCACCGGGTACACGGTCGCCCCCCAGCGCGCGCCGCTGCGCAGCGCCAGCGGCGGATCAAACGCCAACCGCGGATAACGCGCCTGCGCACGACCTACGGCGTCATAGATGGTGGTGCCATCAGCGCGCACACGCGCCCAATGACGTGAGCCAAGCAACTGCAGGGTGCCGCTTTGGGCATCCAGCACCCGCCCTTCCGCGTTGATCACCACGGCGGCGCCATCCTCGGCATCCAACCGACTCAGATCGGAGGGCGGGAACGGCGGCGGCTGGGGAGTTTCCGGGGCACGCGGGGCGGCGCCACAGGCAGCCAGCGCCAGCACCAGACTGCTAATCAAGGGCAAACGCACAAACAGCATGGGGGGACATCCTTCTCGGTGTACTGCGACGGCGGAGAGCAATCGTCATCCTGGATGGCCGCAGGGTAGTGGGACGCACGCCCGATCGACAATGTGACGGCGTTATCTTTTACATGTGCCGCCGCCAACGTGGCCGCCGCAGACGCCACTGCTATACTCGCCCGGTTTCCCCACCCACCGGACACAGGCCGATTGCCATGAAATACAGCGACCTGCGCGATTTCATCCGCCAGTTGGAACAGCGCGGCGAACTCAAACGCATCACCGTGGAAGTCGACCCGGTACTGGAAATGACCGAGATCTGCGACCGCACCCTACGGGCCGGTGGCCCGGCGCTGCTGTTCGAGAACGTCAAAGGCTCGGACGTTCCGGTACTTGGCAACCTGTTCGGTACTGAAAAGCGGGTCGCGCTGGGCATGGGCCGGGAGTCGCTGGAAGAATTGCGCGAGCTGGGCGAACTGCTGGCGTTCCTGAAGGAGCCGGAACCGCCCAAAGGCCTGCGCGATGCGCTATCGATGCTGCCGGTGGTGAAGCAGGTGCTGGCAATGAATCCGAAGGTGGTCAGCAATCCGGTATGCCAACAGGTGACGCTGGAAGGCGATGCGGTGGACCTGTACCGGCTGCCGATCCAGACCTGCTGGCCGGGCGACGCCGCGCCACTGGTAACCTGGCCGCTGGTCATCACCCGCGGCCCGCACAAGAGCCGCCAGAACCTTGGCATCTATCGCCAGCAACTGATTGGCCGCAACCGGCTGATCATGCGCTGGCTCAGCCACCGCGGCGGCGCACTCGACTTCGCCGAGTGGCAGGCGGCCCACCCCGGTGAGCCGTTCCCGGTGGCGGTGGCGCTGGGCGCCGACCCGGCCACCATTCTCGGCGCCGTGACGCCGGTGCCGGACACGCTCAGCGAATACGGCTTTGCCGGCCTGCTGCGCGGCGGCCGTACCGAAGTGGCGGACGCGCAATCAGTGCCGCTGCAGGTGCCGGCCAGCGCCGAATATGTGCTGGAAGGCTATATCTATCCGGACGATTACGCCGATGAAGGCCCGTTCGGCGACCACACCGGCTATTACAACGAAGTGGACCGCTTCCCGGTGTTCACGGTGGAGCGCATCACCCACCGCCGCGATCCGATCTACCACAGCACCTACACCGGCCGCCCGCCGGATGAGCCCGCAGTGCTGGGGGTGGCGATGAACGAAATCTTCGTGCCGATCCTGCGCAAGCAATTCCCCGAGATCGTCGACTTCTACCTGCCACCGGAAGGCTGCTCCTACCGGCTGGCGGTGGTGACCATGAAGAAGCAGTACGCCGGTCACGCCAAGCGCGTGATGATGGGCGTGTGGTCATTCCTGCGGCAGTTCATGTACACCAAATTCGTGATCGTCTGCGATGACGACGTTAACGCCCGCGACTGGAAGGACGTGATCTGGGCCATGACCACGCGCATGGACCCGGCGCGCGACGTCACGCTGGTGGAAAACACACCGATCGATTACCTCGACTTTGCCTCGCCGGTGTCCGGCCTCGGCTCCAAGATGGGGCTCGATGCCACCAACAAGTGGCCGGGCGAAACCGACCGGGAATGGGGCCGGCCGATCGTCATGGACGAGGCGGTGAAGCAGCGCGTGGACGCCCTCTGGGACCAACTCGGCATCGACTGAACGGCCTTGGCGCCAGCCTTTCTCGGCGCCGAAACCGGATCAGCGGTGGCCGCTGGCGGCCATGGCCATTAGCATGGGCGCCTCAATTCATTACCCCAACGGGTGCTTCATGCAGATTGCAGAAAATTCCGTGGTGCTGATGCACTACACCCTCACCAACAGCGCCGGCGAGAAACTGGACTGCTCCCGTGACCGTGGCGAGCCGCTGGGCTACCTGCACGGGCACGGCAACATCATCCCGGGTCTGGAAAAAGAGCTGACCGGCAAGCAGACCGGCGACAAGCTGGTGGTGACGGTACAGCCGGAAGAAGGCTACGGCGAACGCCACGACGGCCTGATTCAAGACGTGCCGCGCGAAGCGTTCCAGGGCGTTGACGACCTGCAACCGGGCATGCAATTTCAAGCCAGCACCGAAATGGGCCCGCGCATGTTCACCATCACCGCGGTCGACGGCGACACCATCACTGTGGACGGCAACCACCCGCTGGCCGGTGAAGTGCTGCAGTTCGACGTTGAGATCACCGACGTGCGTGCTGCCAGTGCAGAAGAGCTGGAGCACGGTCACGTACACGGCGAAGGTGGCCACGCCCACTGATCCGCCAGCCGGGGACTGCAACAGTCCCCGGCATTTCCCCATTGCGCATCCTGCCGTTTGTCTTTGACATCCCCCCGTCATAGCTCGAACATAAACGCCTCTGATTATCATTCACTTGAAGGCTATTTCATGAAAGCAGCTGTCTTTCGCTTGCTGGGGCTGATCGGGTTGTTGCTGTGGCTGCAACCGGCTTGGGCGGTGAGCCAAGTTGCCATGGTGCAACTCGCCGAATACATCGGTGCCGACTACATCAATGCCGTGGAAAACGGTGAAATTATCAACGACGACGAATTCGAGGAAATGACCGAGTTCGCCGAGCTGCTGCTGGAGGGCGTCGGCCAACTGCCAGACGCCGAAGGCCGTGCCGAGCTGGAAACGCTCACCGTAACGCTGCACCAAGCGATCGAAGCGAAAGCGACCAACGCCGACATCAAGCGCCTAACCGCACGCCTGCGCGCCGGCCTGATCGACATTTACGGCGTCGCGGTGGCGCCGTCCACAGCGCCCGACTTGACCCGCGCTGCCACGGTTTACCAACAGACCTGCGCCCTGTGCCACGGCACAGAAGGCCACGGCGACGGTCCGGCTGGCGCCAACCTCGATCCGGAGCCCACCGACTTCCATGAGCTGGAGCGCTTCCAAGGCCGCTCGCTGGTGGGGCTCTACACCACCATCACCGACGGCGTAGACGGCACCGGCATGGCGGCCTATGCCGAGCTGCTCAGCGAAGACGAGCGCTGGGCGCTGGCGTTCTACGTCGGCAGTCTGGCGGTCACCGAGCAGATGCGCGCCGACGGCGCCCACGCACTGCAGAACCTGCCAGCGTTGGATCAGCAGCTGGATCTAAACACCGTCATCAGCCTGGCGCCGGAAGACGTGATCGAGCGCTGGGGCGAGCCGGCCTATGCCGCTGCCGCGCTGCTGCGCGCCGACCCGCAGCGGCTGTTCGCTTCCAACCGCTTCATTGCCCTGAGCCAACAACGGCTAGCCGATGCCGAACGGCTGTACCGCGCCGGCGACCAAGCGGCCGCTCGCAGTGCCGCGCTGTCGGCCTACCTCGATGGCTACGAGATGATCGAGCAGCAGGTGGCCACCCTCGACAGCGGCCTGATGCAGCGCGCCGAGCGGGCCTTTATGGGCGTGCGTGAAAGCATCGACCGTGACCTTGGCAGCGACGCCGTCAGCGGCGCCATCCAGCACGCCCGCGCACTGCTGCGCGAAGCGGCTGACCTGCTCGACGGCGATGGCCTGACCGCTTCCGCTGCCGCCACCGCCAGCTTCGTGATCCTGTTCCGCGAGGGCCTGGAAGCACTGCTGGTGGTCGCCGCGCTCATCACCTTCACCCGCCGCTCGCAGGTGCAGCGCGCCACCCGCTTCATCCACCTTGGCTGGATCGGCGCGGTGCTGGCCGGCTTTGCCACCTGGTTCGTGGCCAGCACCGTGATCACCATCAGCGGCAGCACCCGTGAAGTGACCGAGGGTCTGGCCGGTCTGATTGCCGCTGCGATCCTGTTCTACATGGGCTTCTGGATGCACTCCAACGCCAAGAGCCAACAGTGGATGGGCTACCTGCGCGACAAGGTGGACAGCGCCCTCGGCCGGGGTGCGCTGTGGACGCTGGCGTTCGTGGCGTTCATCTCGGTGTACCGGGAGATGTTCGAGACCATCCTGTTTTACCAGGCGCTGTGGACCCAAGTCGGCCCTGGCGAGCGGATGTCGATCTTCTACGGCATGATCGCCGCGCTGGTAGCGCTGGCGGTGGTGGCGCTGCTGATCTTCCGTCTCGGCATGAAACTACCGCTGGCGCTGTTCTTCCGCGTCACCAGTGTGGTGCTGCTGGGGCTGGCCTTCGTGCTGCTCGGCAAGGGCGTGGCGGCGCTGCAGGAAGCCGGCTGGCTGTCGGTGCGCTACCTGGATGTTCCCAGCGTTAGCTGGCTCGGCATTTACCCGACGCTGCAGGGCCTGCTGGCTCAGGGCGCCTACTTGGTGCTGGCGGTGGTGCTGTGGCTGCTGGGCAACCGCGCAGCGCGCCAACCGGGCTGAGCCGCGCGGCCGCGGACTGATTGCCGCGGCCGTCTTGGTCCCACAAAAAAGCCCGGCTAGTCCGGGCTTTTTTGTGGTTGCCGTGTGGGCGTGCAGAGCGGTCATGCTGGCCCAATAAAAAACGCCCGCGTACTGCGGGCGTTTGGGTCGGCGCGGTAACCGAGTGCGCCTCAGAAGTGCAGTACGGTGCGAATGCTCTGGCCCGCATCGAGCAGATCGAAGGCTTCATTGATCTGTTCGAACTTCATGTCGTGGGTGATGAAGTCGTCGATGTTCAGCTCACCACGCATGTACTGGTCGACATAGCCCGGTAGCTGGCTGCGGCCCTTCACACCACCGAACGCCGAACCTTTCCACACCCGGCCGGTGACCAGCTGGAACGGACGGGTGGCGATTTCTTCGCCGGCGCCAGCGACACCGATGATGATCGACTCGCCCCAGCCCTTGTGGCAGCACTCCAGCGCCGAACGCATCACGTTAACGTTGCCGATGCACTCGAACGAGTAATCCACGCCGCCGTCGGTCATGTCGACGATCACTTCCTGGATCGAGCCGCTGTGGTCCTTGGGATTGACGAAATCGGTGGCGCCGAACTTGCGCGCCAGCTCGAACTTGTCCGGATTGATGTCGATGGCAATGATGCGCCCGGCTTTGGCCATCACCGCGCCTTGAATCACCGCCAGACCGATGGCGCCGAGGCCAAACACCGCCACCGTGTCGCCAGCCTGCACCTTAGCGGTATTGAGCACTGCACCGATGCCAGTGGTGACACCGCAGCCAAGCAGGCAGATTTTGTCCAGCGGCGCCTCCTTGGACACTTTTGCCAGCGACACTTCCGGCAGCACGGTGTACTCGGAGAAGGTAGAAGTGCCCATGTAGTGGTGCAGCATCTTGCCGTCCAGAGAAAAGCGCGAGGTACCATCCGGCATCAACCCGCGGCCCTGGGTGGCACGCACTGAACCGCACAGGTTGGTCTTGCCGGACAGGCAGAATTTGCACTGGCCGCATTCAGCGGTGTAGAGCGGAATCACATGGTCACCCGGTTGCAGGCTGGTCACGCCGGCGCCCACTTCCATCACGATGCCGGCGCCTTCATGGCCCAGCACCACCGGAAACAGGCCTTCCGGGTCTTTGCCAGACAAGGTGTAGGCGTCGGTATGGCAGACACTGGTGGCCACGATCTTGACCAGCACCTCACCGGCCTGCGGACCTTGCACATCGATCTCGGTCAGCACCAGCGGCTTGCCGGCCTCCAACGCAATGGCGGCACGTGATTTCATGAAACAGCTCCTCGCAGCAGCGCACCGGCGTACCGGCGCGCGTGGGTTTGTCAGTGCGGGCAGTGTAGATTATTGCCCCCTGCCGGATAAATACGGCTTGCGTAACAACATCATTGCCAGGGAGCAACAATGAAGCATTGGGACCGGGTGGAAGCCTTCGTCGAAGTGGTGCGACAAGGTTCGTTCTCCGCCGCCGCCCGGCGGCTGAAGGTATCGCCCTCCCACGTCAGCCGCCTGGTCAGCCAATTAGAGGCGCAGCTCGGCGTGCCGCTGCTGTACCGCACCACACGGCAAATTCGCCTCACTGAGCCGGGCGAGCTGTATCACCAGCACTGCCGCCAAGTGCTGGACGGTTTCCGCGAAGCCGAAGCGGCGCTGGCCGACCTGCACGCCAGCCCGCGCGGACTGCTGAAACTGACCGCCTCCACCACCTTCGGCGAACGCCATGTGGCACCGCTGATCAACCGTTTTATGCAGCTGCACCCACGGCTGGAAGTGCGCATGCATTTCACCAACCGCCGCGTGGCGCTGATTGAAGAAGGGTTCGATGTCGCCATCCGGCTCGGCGAACTGCAGGATTCGAGCCTGATTGCACGCCGTCTATGCGGCCGCCAGGAGCGCGTGGTGGGCAGCCCGGCGCTGTTCAACCAGCACCCCGCGCCGCAGCACCCCAACGACTTGGTGCGTTATCCGTGCCTGCTCGGTTCGTTGGACAGTTGGCGTTTTCTGATACAGGGCCAGCGGCGCGAGATCCGCGTGCGCGGCCGCCTGCAAGCCAACTCCGGGCAGACGCTGCTGGATGCCACGCTGCGCGGGCTGGGGCTGTCACAGCTGCCGGATTACTACGTCGATGAACACATCCAAGCCGGGCGACTGCGGGCGGTGCTGGAGGAATTCCGCTTTGCCGATACCGCGGTGTGGGCGGTGTACCCGCGCCACCGGCATTTGTCGCCCACCGTGCGGCAGTTGGTGGATTTCCTCGCCGAGCAATTGCCGCTGGCCATGGGCGGCAACGAAAACGGGGTGGCCTGAGCCACCCCGTTGGGTCGTTCCGCAGCGCAGCCTCAGCCGGCTTTGAACTGCGCCTGAGTGGCGGCGGTGACGCGGCCCACCGCAGACAACACCGACTGCAGTGTGGCGGAGGTGGTGTCGTCCGCCAGCGACGCCGCGCTGGTGACTTCATCGCCGACGCGCATGCGCACGCAGGCCAGCGCACGAGCATCACTGCCTTCGTTGAGCGCGAACTCGTCGTAGGCTTCCACCGACATTGCCACGCCGGTGCGCTGGGACAGCGCCGCCACCAGCGCTTCCACGCCGCCGCGACCGCGGCCTTCGATCACTTCCGAGTCGCTGGCATTGCCGACACGGATGCGCACATCCACCGCCTCGCCTTCGCGGTTCAGTTCATAGCCGAGCATTTCCCAATCCGCCGGCACGCTGAGGAAGTGGCGTTCGAACAAACCGTGGATTTCATCGGTCTGCACTTCGCGCTCTTCGTTCTCAGCGAAGCCCTGCACCACGCGGGAGAACTCGATTTGCAGCCAGCGCGGCAGGGTGATGCCGAAATCACGCTCCAACACATAGAGCACGCCGCCTTTGCCGGACTGTGAGTTGATGCGCACCACTTCTTCGTAGCGGCGCCCCAGATCACGCGGGTCGATCGGCAGGTAGGCAATTTCCCATTTGTCGCCTTCGCTGTAGGTGCTCAGGCACTTGCGGATAGCGTCCTGATGGCTGCCGGAGAACGCGGTAAACACCAGCTCGCCCACGTACGGGTGGCGCGGATGGGTGGAGATTTCCGTCACCGACTCCACCGTTTCGGCAATGCGCTTCACATCAGACAGATCCAGCAGCGGATCCACGCCCTGGCTGTACAGGTTCATCGCCATGGTGACGATGTCCATGTTGCCGGTGCGCTCGCCGTTGCCCATCAAGGTCCCTTCCACACGGTCGGCGCCGCCCATCACCGCCAGCTCGGCGGCGGCCACACCACAGCCCCGGTCGTTGTGGGTGTGCACCGAAATGCACAGGTGCTCGCGGTGGTGCAGGTGCTCGCCCATCCACTCGACCATGTCGGCGAACACGTTGGGGGTGCTCATTTCCACCGTCGCCGGCAGGTTGATCACCACCTCTTGGCCGTTCTGCGGCTGCCACACATCGATCACCGCGTTGGTGACCTCGGCCGCCACCTCCAGCTCCGTACCGGTGAAGCTTTCCGGTGAGTACTGGAACACCCACTCAGTGGCCGGGTTGGCCTGCGCGTGGCGCACCAGCGCTTCGGCGCCGGCCACGGCGATCGCCTTGATGCCGTCCACATCGAGACGGAACACCTTTTCGCGCTGCACGCGGGAGGTGGAGTTGTACAAATGCACGTTGGCTTTGCGCGCGCCCTTGAGCGCTTCAAAGCTGCGCGCGATCAGTTCTTCGCGCGCCTGGGTGAGCACCTGAATGGTGACGTCGTCCGGCACCAGGTTCTCTTCAATCAGCTTGCGTACGAAGTCGTAATCGGGCTGGGAGGCGGCCGGGAAACCGACCTCGATTTCCTTGAAGCCGACATCCACCAGTAGTTGGAACAGCACCGTTTTTTGCGCCACCGTCATCGGCTTCACCAGTGCCTGGTTGCCGTCACGCAGGTCCACGGCGCACCAGCGCGGGGATTCGGTGATGACTTGATCCGGCCAGCGGCGCTGCGGCCGGTGGATTGGGGTGAAGGGCACGTATTTGCGGTGGTCGTACGCCATGTCGGGACTGCTCCGTGGTTCAGATCAACAAACGGACCGCAGTGCGGTCCGTCTTCGAGAATGGCTTGGCAGTCATGCCAAGGGGGCCAATCTTACACCCGTTGCACTGGTGGTGCGGGCTTTCTCTCCGGGGTCTGGAGATTCCCGTGCGGGCCGGTCGGCGTTTGGCTGGCGGCACTGACGATAGGACACAGTGTAGGCGCCCCCCTGCGCAATCGGCGTGCTTATTGCGGTCGATAGCGATTTATTTTGGTGATAGATTGCCCAAACAACGCCAGACACGATGATTTATTGCCATGACCCAGCCCACCATCAAACTCGACCGCTACGACCGTCGCATTTTGGCCGCTTTACAGGCCGACGGCGGCCTCACCAACCAGCAATTGGCGGAACAGGTGGGCCTGTCGCCCTCGCCCTGCTCACGCCGGGTGCAGAAGCTGGAGGACGCCGGCGTCATCAAGGGGCGGGCGGTGCTGCTGCACCACAAAGCGCTGGGGTTGGACCTGACCATTCTGGTGCAGATCAGCATGGATCGGCACACACCGGAGCGTTTCCAGCATTTCGAGGAAACCGTAGCCGGCTACGAAGAAGTGCAGTGGTGCTATCTGATCACCGGCCAATCCGCCGACTACCTGCTCAAGGTGATGGTGCCGGACATGGACCGCTACCAGCAGTTCTTGCTCAACAAACTGACCCGCATCGACGGGGTCAGCGGCGTGCACTCCAGTTTCGTGATGCGCAAGGTGGTGGATTCCACCGCCCTGCCGCTGAATTACCTCACCTAATTCGGCGGCGGCGGCCCCGCCTAAGCTAGACATGATAATTATTATCATTAACATCCGCGTTAGCATTTGCGCGCGGAGCCCCTTCGATGTCCTCTCTTTTTTCGCCCCGGTGGTCGTTCGCGGTCACCGGTTTGGTACTGCTGTCGGCAGCGGCCTCCGCTGACACCCCCGCTACGCCCACCGACCTGTCACCGGTGGTGGTGACGGCGACCCGCACCGAACGCACCCAGCAGGACGCACCGATCCGCACCGAAGTGGTGACCCGTGCCGAACTGGATCGCACCCATGCCCGCACTCTCAAAGAAGCGATGGAGAACGTGCCCGGCGTGCAGTTGCGCGAGATCCATGGCAAATCTGGCTTCGAAGCCTCGCTGCAAGGGCTAACCTCCGACCAGTTGCTGATCCTCATCGACGGCTTGCCGATCAGTGCCAGCACCGGCTCCACCGTAGACCTGAGCCAATACGCACTCACCGAAGTCGATCGCATTGAGGTGATCAAAGGCGCGGCGTCAGCACAGTACGGCAGCGCCGCCATGGGCGGTGTCATTAACGTCATTACGCGGGTGCCGGAATCTGGCCTGCGCATCACCGCGCTGGGCGATGTGGGCAGCTACGGCACCCGCAACGACAGCGCCCGCCGCATCGACGCCAACAAGCGCCACGGACAGTTGCAGGTGGACGGCGGCAATCAAGATTGGCGCTGGAGCCTCGGTGCCGACCAGCAGCAGGACGACGGCTTCTCCGATAAACCGCTGGCATGGACCCGACGCGGGGACGCCGTTGAGCGCAGCCAGTACAGCGCCATGGCGCGCTGGCAACCGGACGGCCCGCTGCGCGCCTGGGGCGAGGTGCAGCGCTACGAAGAAGACGCCCGCCAACGCTATTTACGCTACGTGCCGTCGGTGCTGGTGCCCCAGCAAAAAGACGAACACATTCGCCGTGACCGGCTCAGTGGCGGCGCCCGCTGGAGCGCCGACAACGGCCTGTCGCTGGAAGCCAAAGGCGTCACTGAGCGCTACCGCAGCGACTCACTGGCACTGTCGCAGCACAGCTTGGTCACCCAGCGCGATGCGAAGGTGGAGCAAAGCCACCTGACTCTGCAACTGGACCTGCCGCCCTGGGCCGGCCAGCTGTGGCAAGTGGGCGTCGACCTGCATGATGAGCAGCTGTGGCAAAGCGCCAACGGCCATTCCGAGCTCAGCGTCGGCCGCGCCCAGCGCGACAGCCAGGAGCTGTTCCTGCAAAACGATGTGTTCCTGAGTGAGCGCTTGGAATTGGTGCTCGGCGCCCGCTACCAGTACGACTCCGACTTCGGCAGCCATACCGCCCCCAAGGCCGCGTTGCGCTACGACTACCTGCAGGGTGACGCTTGGCAAGGCGAAATGCGCGCCAGTGTCGGTCAGGGTTACCGGGTGCCGAACCTCAAAGAACGCCATTTCCTGTTCGACCATTCCGCGCTTGGCTACAAAGTCATCGGCCGCCCCGACCTGAAGCCGGAGTCATCCAACAGCGTGCAGCTCGGCACCAGCCTGCGCTGGCAGGACCAGCTGACGCTGGATGTGAACGCCTTCTACAACCGCATCACCGACCTGATCCAAATCGACATGAGCCAGCCGGTCACTGGTGGCGGGGGCGTGACCACCTACACCTACGAGAACATCGCTCGCGCCGCCACTTGGGGCGTGGAAACCGGCGTGCAGTGGAAGCCGCTGACACCGCTGACCGTGGGCGGCTCTTGGACCTGGACCCACACCGAAGACCTCGACACCGGCGCGCGCCTGACCCGCCGACCGCGCCACATTCTGCGCCTCAACAGCGATCTGACCCTGCCCAACCAGCGCACCACCCTGAGCCTGCGCGCCCGCGGCCAGTCGCGGGAACTGACCGACACCGGCCAAGGCGACTACTCGCCGTCTTGGTACACCTGGGATGTGCGCCTGAACCACGATGCCACCCCGGCCCTGCGTCTGTTTGCCGGCATCGACAACCTGTTCGACCGGCAGCGCAAGTTCATCGACAGCACCGACCCATCTGAAATCCCGGACTTCGGCCCCGTGGCCGGTCGTTACGTTTACCTCGGCGCCCGCTACCAATGGCAGCGCTGACCCCACCCAGCAAGGAGCACACCCCCATGCGATCGTCGATCCTGACTCTGACCCTCGGCCTCAGCGCCGCGCTGCTGGCCGGCTGCGGCAGCAGCTCCAGTTCCAACTCCACCCCGAACCCAGGCCCAGGCCCCGGTGATGGCAATCGCTTTTCCGGCTCAGCCGAATGGCGCTTTGAGCTGCCAGCCAAAGGCGACAGCCTGTGCTTCGATTTCAATGCCAACCGCGAAGTACCCGACTGCAGCGGCAACGACTGGGATTTGAAAGTACTCAGCACCGGCAGCTACGCCAGCTTCTGGACCCATAGCGGCGTCACCGCCGACGGCCAAGGCGGCGCCTTCAATGGTCCCTTCGATTACAGCTGGAGCGAACTCAGCCAGTGGCAGAACGCCACCACCGACCCCAAAGTCGGTCAGCTGCCCAGCACCCTGTATGTGGCGGATTTCGCCAAGAGCGTGTTCGTCGGCGACAACATGATCCAGAGTTCCGTGTTCGAGTACGGGCTCGGCGGTAGCAGCGACCACAACCTGTACCCCAACTACCGCGTGTTCCTGATCACCGACAACGCCTCCAACGCCGACGCGCTGTCCGGCAACGACAACAAAGTGTTCGCGCTGCAGGTGGTGGGCTATTACGGCGGCCCCAGCGGCACCGCGTCCGGCTGGCCAACGCTGCGCTGGTTCGAGCGCAGCTCTGACCAGGGCAACCAAACCCTGCGCGAAGAAACCATCGACGCGTCCAGCGAGACCCAGTGGGTGCATTTCAACCTCGACACCGGCGCCGTGGTGGATGCTCCCGAGCAAGCCGACTGGCACGTGGCATTGCGCCGCAACAGCATCAAGCTGAACGCCGGCATCTCTGGCACCGGCAACGCCGGCGGCTTCATTGGCGCCACGCCGGCAGGTTTCTATGACGCCAACGGCAAACCGGTGGCGAGCGTCTTCCGTCGCCCGAACAACGCCGACCTGACCCGCGCCGACTTGACCAACAACCAGTTCGCGGTGCCGACCAACGCCAGTGGCTGGATCAAAGACAGCGCCGAATCCCGCCTCAACAGTCCTTACCGCGGCACCTACCCGGCACCGCTCAACTTCGGCTGGTTCACCTACTACTCCACCGACGCTGCCGCGGCAGAAGCGGGCGTCGTCAAGCACATGATCAAAGCCAACCCGGACGGCGCGGCCTTGATTCGCGGTGCCGACGGCAGCAGCTACGCGCGCTTCCACCTCACCGAGGTGGCCTACAGCGACCCGCAGGTGGCCACCAGTGCGCAAACCTGGACGCTGCAATTCGAGGTGCAGCCGGCCGAGTAAGTCACCGCGCCTCACACTAAAAAAAGCCCGCAGCGGTCTACCGCTGCGGGTTTTTTGATGGCACCAAACCCAACACTGTTAGTGCGCGTTCTGACGCCACACAGTGCGCCGAACCGTCACTGCGGGCGGCGCACCAACGGCGGCGCCTGCTGCACCGCCCGCGCCACCGTCCCAGCCGGATGGCGGTAGTGTCCAGGATCGGCGGTGCTGCCTTTCGGCAACCCATCACGCACCTTCACCACCGTCATCATGCCGCCCATACCAATGGCGCCGAACTGGCCGTGACCGGCCATCATTGCCAGCGTATTGGGTGGCCCTGGCATGTGTCCGGCCTCCACGTGCTGCTGGTGCTCGATCATGCCGCCATCACCCATCGCCATGTGTCCCGGCAGCAGGCGGTCGAACTGGCCTTGCAGGTCCTGCTGCTGCACACCCACCGGGTTGGTGATCTCGTGGCCCATGGCGTTCATGGTGTGATGCGACATGTGGCAGTGGAACGCCCAGTCGCCGGCCACCGCATCGAACTCCAGATCACGGGTTTGCCCCACCGCCACGATCTCGGTGACCTCCCGCCGCCACTGCGCCGACGGCCAGCGCCCGGCTTCGTTGCCGGTCACGTCGAAGTGCACACCGTGCATGTGCATCGGATGGTTCCACATCGACAGGTTGCCAAGGCGGATGCGCACCCGCTCACCGGTGGCCGCCACCACTGGATCAATGGACGGGAACACCTTGCCGTTCATGGTCCACAGATCAAAGTCGGTCATCACTGACGGGTCCGGCCGCTCACTGCCCGGCGGCAACGCCCAGTTATGCAGCAGAAACACGTAATCGCGGTCCACCGGCGCCGGATCGCCGCCCTGCGGATGGACAATGAACATGCCCATCAGCCCGAGCGCCATCTGCGTCATTTCATTGGCGTGCGGGTGGTACATGAAGGTGCCGGCATCGCTCAGCTCGAACTCGTACACGAAGGTGGCGCCGGGCGGGATCGCCGGCTGCGTCAGCCCCGCCACGCCATCCATGCCACACGGCAAGCGCAGCCCGTGCCAATGCACCGTGGTCGGCTCCGGCAGTTTGTTGGTGACATACAGGCGCACGGTTTCACCTTGGATGGCTTCCAGCGTCGGCCCCGGCGTGCCGCCGTTGTACCCCCAACAGCGGGCCACACTGCCGGGACCGAACTCATGGCGCACTTCCTCCGCCACCAGATGGAACTCGCGCGCGCCCTTGACCCAGCGTGACGGCAAGCTCCAGCCGTTGGGCGTGATCACCGGTACTGACGGCCCCGGCGCCGCGCGACCTGCGGACGCCGGCGCAGCCACCGCCGCTGCGGTTACCGAGGACAAGGCGGCGCCGGCAGACACCCAGGCGCCCGCCGACAACAAAAAATCACGACGTTTCATCTCAATGTGCTCCCTGGTGGTGGGCAGCTGGACGGCTGTGACCGGGTTGGCCCGGCGCCGCCGGCGCTACGTGGTGTGCATGATCGGCGACGACGCCATCACCGGAGCGGGATGCGTCGTCAGCAGGATGTGGCGCGCCGCCACCGCTGTGGTGGTCGACCGCTTTGCCGGTGACTGACGCGGTCGGCTGACCGCCATCGGCCTCGGCGCTACGGCCAGGGCTGATCACAGCGGCTGGGTAGCCTGGGCTAGCAGACCGCCTGGATTGATCTGGATCGCCACCAGAGTTCAGCGGCGCCGAATGGTCGGGATGGCTGACGTGTTCGGAGCCCCCGGAATGGTTCGAGTGATCCGAATGATCCGAATGATCCGAGTGATCCGAATGGTCCGAATGATCCGAATGGTCCGAATGGTCCGAATGATCCGAATGATCCGAATGATCCGAATGATCCGAATGGTCCGAATGGTCCGAATGGTCCGAATGAGCCGGATGAGCCGGATGAGCCGAATGGGCCGAATGGTCCGAATGAGCCGAGCGATCTGAAGGGTCCGAATGATCGGCGTGATGCGCATGATCAGAATTCGAGTGACCCGCATGGTCCCCCACACCGCGCCCCGCGCCGGAGGCCGCGGCTTCAGCCTGCCCGGTCTCAGCGTGGCCAGCATGCGCCGCCCCCGCAGCCATCCCATGGCCACCGTGAGCACCGTGAGACCCGTGGCCACTATGACCAGCACTGCCTTCACCGCGCGCTTGCGCCACCGGCGCCGGCATCACGCCTGCGGTCTGCGCCACCTCCAACCGCTGGCCCACGGCAGCGGCCAATTCAAGTTGCAGGTCCCAGTAGTCCGCCAGCAGTGTGCTCCACTGCTGCCAGCCGGCCAGTTCCGCTGCGCGCGCATCGAACAGGTCGAACACCCCATCGAGCATGAAGTTGACGCGCTGTTGGCGTGCCAGCGTCACCGCTGCCAGTGCGGGCAGCATGGTGTGCTGCCATTGATCGAGCTGAGTGCGCTGACTGTCCAGCAGGCCGCTAGCCAGCTGCACCTCACGTTCAGCCGCCTCAGTGCGCGCCGCCAAGGCGATCTCGGCACGCTCCAGTTCCGCTGCCGCACGGGCGCGCGCCGCTTGGTTGCGGTGGAACAGCGGAATGCCCCACGACACCGACGGCCCGTACTGACGCCCGCCGCCTTCGGTCCACTCGTGTTCGGCGCCCAGCGACAGGTTGCCGAGCCAGCGGAACCGCTGCACTTGCTGCAACTGTTCCTGCTGCTGCACGCGTGCCTGCTGGAACCACAGCAGGTCCAACCGTGACACCAATGCCGCGCCACTCAACTCGGCAGCGGCCGGCAGCTGACCGGCCGGTTGCGGTAGCCACTCCGGCACCGTCCAGTTGCCCTGCGCCGGCAGGCCGGTGAGGGCGGCCAATTGCAGCCGCGCGCGCAGCAGTTGCTGCCCATTGCGCGCCAACGCCAGCGCTGACTGGCTACGGTCACGCTGCACCTGCGCCCACTCCAGCGGCGTCAGATTACCCGCGTCGCGATGGCGCTGTGCCACCGTCAGCCGCAGCGCCGCCAGGTCATCCGCCACCTGCTGCAACGCCTGCTGTTGCTGCGCCGCCACCAGCTGGTACCACGCGCGCTCGGTGTCCAACGCCAACGCCTGCAGGCCGAGGCTGATGCGCTGCAATGCCTGCTCATAATCACCGGCCGCCAGCCGCTGCCGTGACGGGCGCAGCAACAGTTCACTGACATTCATCGCCAAACCAACGCCGGTTTCGCGACTGGCGTCGCCATCTGGGAACAGCAACGACAACGAGAGTGTGGGGTTCTGCCATTGCGCCGCTGCCAGCACTCCGGCGGCGGCGCTGCCCAGCGCAGCACGGACTTCGCGCCCCTGGGCGCCTTGGTGCAAGGCATACATGATCGCCAGCTCGCGGCTGAGCGGGGCGGCGCCCAGCGGTTGCGGGGCGGCGGTGGGCACATTGCGCTGTGCCAACAAGTCATCGATACGGGCCGGACCATCGTCGGGCGGTGCAAGGGTGCAACCGCCGAGCGAGAGGACCAGCACCAGGGCGCCAAGCGGACGGCGCCCCACAGTGTGGGACCACACCATGGTGATTCTCCTGATCAAATTGGATGAGAAAAAGCGGCTGATCAGGCAGTCAGGCGGGGCGGACGCAGCAGGGCATCAAGGTGGGGCGTAAGCGGTTGCGGGGCTAGGCGCGCGAACGGCGCCGACACCGGGATCGAGGGCGGCAGCCACAGCGCCGCGCTGGGCAGCGGCAACTGCGCCAACATCAAGCACTGCAATTCGCATTGCAGATCGTGGCCATCGTGATGGGTCATCTGGCCGTCGTCGCAGTGGGCCATGGCGCTGTGGCCGTCGGCGGGCAGGCACAGCGGCGCGCACGGCATCGCCGCCGCACTCAGCGCCATGCCGAGCCAGATCACCGCCAGCAACTGCACTCCCAAACGACGCAGCAATGCCCGTCCCTCCATTCACGGCGCACAGTATGACGGTCGCCACCGGGCCGCGGTCAACCCCACAGTGCAGCACTTGACCTTGCCCTTAGGGGAAGGTTAATCATCGCCGGCATGCGTTGACAGCAGGAGCCCTAAGTGATGTCCGTTGAAACCCGTCTCGATATTGAAGGCATGCGCTGCGCGTCCTGCGTTGGCCATGTGGAACGCGCACTGCGCGGCGTGGCCGGCGTCGAACAAGTGGAAGTGAACCTCGCCACCGAGCAGGCCCGGGTGCAGCACGACCCCAGCACAGCGTTGACCGACCTGGTGCAGGCACTACAGCAGGCCGGCTTCCCCGCCCGCCAAGAAACCCTGCTGCTGGCGATCAGCGGCATGACCTGCGCCGGCTGTGCCGCCAAAGTGCAGCACAAGTTAGAACAGGCTCCCGGCGTGCTGGCGGCAGATGTGAACATCGCTACCCACCAGGCCCGTGTGACCGTCCTCCCCGGTACCCGTGTGGACGCCCTGGCAGCGCTGCTGGCGCCGCTCGGGTACGGGGTCGAATTGGCCACCCCGCGCGCCAAACACGACCGCGATGCCGAACAGCGCGCCGAACGCCGCCGACTTGGCCGCGACACCCTGATTGCCGCACTGCTGACGCTGCCGGTGTTCATCACCGAGATGGGCAGCCATGTGTTTCCGCCGATCGGCATCTGGATCAACATGCAGATTGGCCTCGGCGGCTACCACTTGGCGCAGTTTGTGCTGACCACGCTGGTGCTGGTCGGCCCTGGCCGCCGCTTCTTTGTCGACGGCCTGCCACGCCTGTGGCACCGCGCTCCGGACATGAACTCTCTTGTGGCACTGGGCGCCGGCGCCGCCTGGCTGTACTCCAGCGTGACCACCTTCATGCCGCACTGGCTGCCGCACGGCACCGACAACGTTTACTTCGAAGCCGCCGCCGTGATCGTGACGCTGGTGCTCTGTGGCCGCTGGCTGGAAGCGCTGGCGCGTGGCCGCACCGGCGACGCCATTCGCGCCTTGGTCAACCTGCAGCCGGCCACCGCCCGCGTTCAGCGCGATGGCCAGTGGCAGGAATTGGCGCTGGACGCGGTGCAAGTCGGCGACCTGCTGCAAGTGCGTCCGGGCGAGAAACTGGCAGTGGATGGCACGGTGGAAGACGGCGCCTCCACGGTGGACGAAGCGATGCTCACTGGCGAGCCGATGCCGGTGTCGAAACAGACCGGCGACCAGGTCGCCGCCGGCACCCTCAACCAGACCGGCACGCTGATCTACCGCGCCACCCACGTCGGCGCGGACACCGCGCTCGGACGCATCATCGACATGGTGGAAGACGCCCAAGGTGCGCGGCTGCCAGTGCAGGCGCTGGTAGACCGGGTCACGCTGTACTTCGTACCGGCAGTGCTGGCGGTGGCACTGCTCACCTTCGGCCTGTGGCTGTGGCTGGGTCCCACCCCGAGCCTCGGCTACGCGCTGGTGAATGCGGTGGCGGTGCTGATCATTGCCTGCCCCTGCGCCATGGGTCTGGCGACGCCGGTATCGGTGATGGTGGCCACCGGCCGCGCGGCCCGCATGGGCGTGCTGCTGCGCCGGGGCGACGCCTTGCAAACGCTGCGCGACGCCAAAGTGGTGGCGTTCGACAAAACCGGCACCCTGACCCAAGGGCACCCGGTACTCACCGACCTGCAACCGCTAGGCGATATTGACGCCGACACGCTGCTGGGCTGGGCCGCCAGCGCCGAGCAGGGGTCCGAGCATCCGGTGGCGAAAGCGCTCGCCGATGCGGCCCAGGCGCGCGGGTTGACGCTGGCAGCGGCCACCGACTTTGAAGCCCTCAGCGGCCACGGCATCCGCGCCACCGTGGACGGCCGCCGGCTGACACTGGGCAACCCACGCTTGATGGCCGCCGACGGCATCGAGTTGGGCAGCTTGGCTGACACCGGTGAACGCTGGGCCAACGACGGCAAGTCGCCGCTCTATATCGCGGTAGACGGCCGCGCCGCCGGCGTGGTGGCAGTGGCCGACACCGCTAAGCCCGATGCCGCCGACACCATCGCCGCGCTGCACCGTGCGGGACTGACCACAGTGATGATTTCCGGCGACAACCCGACCACCGCTGCGGCCATTGCGCGCCAACTTGGCATCGACCAGGTGCACGCCGGCGTGCTGCCGGAGGGCAAGCGCGACCTGATCCAACAGCTGCGCGCCGAGCACGGTCCGGTGATCTTCGTCGGCGATGGCATCAACGATGCCCCGGCCTTGGCCGAGGCGGATGTGGGCCTGGCGATCGGCAGCGGCACCGACATTGCCATCGAAAGTGCTGATGCGGTGCTGCTGTCAGAGCAATTGTCCGGCGTCACCCGCGCCATCGCGCTGTCCCGCGCCACGCTGCGCAACATCAGCCAGAACCTGTTCTGGGCGTTCGCCTACAACATTGCGTTGATTCCGGTGGCGGCCGGGGCGCTGTACCCGCTCACCGGCACGCTGTTGTCACCGATGTTCGCCGCCGGTGCTATGGCATTGTCGAGCGTGTTTGTACTCACCAACGCGCTGCGGCTGCGGCGGCTGGAGCCTGTGCTGTGAACATCGGCGCGGCAGCGGCCGCCGCCGGGCTGTCGGCGAAGATGATCCGCTACTACGAGCAAGCTGGGCTGATCCCGCCGGCCGCCCGCAGCAGCGCCGGCTACCGCCACTACACCGAGCAAGACGTGCAGCAGCTGCGTTTCATCCGCCGCTGCCGCACGCTGGGGTTCTCGCTGGAGGAAACCGGGGCACTGCTGACGCTGTGGCGCGACCGTCACCGGGCCAGTGCCGATGTGCGTCGCATCGCCGCCGATCACCTGTCGGCACTGAACGAACGTATCCGCCAGCTGCAAGAAATGGCCGGCGAGCTGGACCTGCTGGTGCGCGCCTGCAGCGGCAATGACGCGCCCAGCTGCCCGATCCTGAACGCGCTGGAGACGCCCGCTGCGGCGCCTCGCGACCGCAACGAAAAGCTGTCACCATGACCGCCCCCTTCATTGCTAGGAGTAGGTTGCAATGGCTTCTCTGTATGACATCCCGCTGGTCACCATCGACGGCCGCGACACCCGCTTGAATGAATACGCCGGCAAGGTGCTGCTGATCGTCAACGTCGCCTCCAAATGCGGCCTGACCCCGCAATACGAAGGCCTCGAAGCGCTGTACCGGGAAAAGAAAGACCAAGGCTTGGTGGTGCTGGGCTTCCCGGCCAACAACTTCAAGGAACAGGAACCCGGCACCGATGCCGAGATCCAGACGTTCTGCCAAACCCAGTACGACGTCAGCTTCCCGCTGTTCAGCAAGCTCTCAGTGGCCGGGGACGACCAGCACCCGCTGTACCAGGCACTGACCGCGGCACTGCCGGAGGCACAGGGTTCGGCACCGTTCCGCGAGCGCTTGGAAGGCATGGGCATTGCCACCCTGCCGGCCCCCAACGTGCTGTGGAACTTCGAGAAATTCCTGATCGGCAAGCAGGGGGATGTGGTGGCCCGCTTCGGTCCCAACATCGCTGCCGACGATGCCGCGCTGCGCGCTGCCATCGACGGTGCGCTCGCCCACTGAGCCATGAAGACCCTGCTGGTGGTCGCCCACGCGCCGTCGGACAACACCCGGCGGTTGCGTGACGCCGCCGCGCGCGGCGCGGCCCACCCGGATCTGGCAGGCAGCGTGCAGGTGCGCACGCTGTCCCCGCTGGAGGCCGGCCCTGACGACGTGCTCGCCGCCGACGGCATTTTGCTCGGCACCCCCGAGAACCTCGGTTACATGAGCGGCGCCCTGAAAGACTTCTTTGACCGCAGCTATTACCCGCTGCTGGAACGCACCCAAGGGCTGCCCTGCGCGCTCTACATCCGCGCCGGCCATGACGGCACCGGCACCCGCCGGGCGCTGGACAGCATCCTTACCGGGCTACGCTGGAAATTGGTGCAGCCCCCGCTGCTGTGCCGCGGCGACTGGGACGACCAATTCCTCAGTCAATGTGAAGAACTTGGCCTGACGCTGGCCGCCGGACTCGACGCCGGCATTTACTGAACGCCGCCGCGCAGCACTTGATCCCTCCCTGCCCGAAGCCCCATCCAGGTGCCGCCGCACCGCACCCTACTTTGCTGCGTGACATTGCAGCGGCCCCGCCCACATACCTAGCCGACTGCCATCGCGGTTCCGCCACATCGCCGTTAGGCGGTTTGCCATCGGCACGCCGGCGCGCACGGGCGTCGCCGCTGCCAAGGGTCGCACCCGAGAGCCACCCTACACTGCCGAGCTTGCTCATTCGGGGGACCGCAGCATGACCGCTTCACTTCGACACGCTTGGGACAACGGCCGCGCCTGGTGGCGCCGCGACCCGGACCTGATCCAGGCCGAACGCACGCCGTGGCAGGTCATCCACCAACACCAATGCGTCACCCTGCGCTATTACCCGCCGCTGGCCGAGCGCCACATCGATGTCGACGGTATTCAGGTGGCGGTGGCCGAACAGCCGCTGCCAGTCCCGCTGGTGTTGGTGGCGCCGCTGGCCGTGAACATGCGCCTGTACGACCTGTTCCCGCACCGCAGTCTGGTACGCTACTTGCGCGCCCGCGGCTTCGAGCTGTACCTGATCGACTGGGGCCGTCCCGGCAGCGCCGAGAACCATTGGCACTTCGATACCTATCTGTCTGAGCTGATGCCAGAGATGCTGGCCGCGGTGCGCGCCCACAGCGGCCAGCAACAGCTGTCGCTGCACGGCTGGAGCTTCGGCGCCATGTTCTCGCTCGCTTACGCTGCCCTCAGCGGCGACCCGGACTTGCGGGGACTGGCACTGCTTGGTGCGCCGTGCGATTACCACGCCAACGGCCCGCTGGGGCAGCACTATCAGCGCCTCAGCCGCACCCTGCGCTGGTTGCAGCAGCGCACCGGCTGGCACATCCACCGCGCCCCACGCCGGCTGCTGCGCTCACCGGGCTGGGCCAATGCGCTGGCATTCAAACTCACCGCGCCGGTGGCCACCGCGCAGAGCTACCTGGAGCTGCTGCGCAACCTCAGCGACCGGGAGTTTGTCAGCACCCACGCCACCAACGCAGCGTTTCTGGACGACATGGTGGCCTACCCCGGCGGCATCATGCAGGACGTGGTGCGCTACCTATGGACCGACAACGTGATGGCGGCCGGCCGCATGCCGGTACGCGGCGAACCGGAGCGGCTCAGCAAGGTGCGGACGCCGCTACTGCTGGTGATCGGTCGGGACGATGTGATCATCACCCGTGACTGCACGCTGCCGATCCGCGATCGAGTCGGCAGTGACGATGTCGAAGTGCTGGAGGTGCCCGGCGGGCACATGGGGATTCTCGGCGGCAGCAGTGCACCGCAGCAGATCTGGCCGGCGGTGGCCGATTGGCTGGCGGCCCACAGCCAGTTGCCGGAACAAGTCGTTCCAGCCAGCAATCAGGTGGTCTGACACGGGTGGGCGGGCGCTAACCGAGCGCTCGCCCACTAAGCTCTCTTCACCAATGCCACTGCGGCGCCGGTAGCCGCGCGCGCAGCGTGGCGATGTTGTCCGCCGACGCCGCCATGGCGGTGCCCGGCATTTGGTTCGCCACCCAACCGGCCAGTATTAACCCATCGGCCGCGATCGCCTCGGCGGTGAGCAGCGCATGGTTGATGCAGCCCAACTGCAACCGCACCACCAACACCACCGGCAGCGCCAACACCCGCGCGAGATCGGCCAGTGTCTCGCTGTCGTTGAGCGGCACCCGCCAGCCACCGGCCCCCTCCACCAGCGTCAGCCCCTCGGTGACCGCTAAGTGGCCCGCCAAGTGCTGCTGTAATTGCGCCACCGTCACAGTGCGGCCGATCGCGGCCGCGGCGAGGTGGGGCGACAGCGGCGCCGGCAACAGCACCGGATTGACGCTGTCGTAAGCGAGCACATTGCCGGCCGCCTGTTGCAGCGCCAGCGCATCACTGTTGCGCCATTGGCCCGGCGCCACCTCCACATCAGCACCGGCCGCCACCGGCTTGAAGCCACGCGCCGGTTGGCCGGCGGCGCGGGCGCGCTGCAACCACTGGCTGCAGACCCAGGTCTTGCCGACCTCGGTGTCGGTGCCGGTGACAAAAAAACGGCCGTGCAGCGGCAGCGGGCGAGCAGTCAGCATGGTGTCAGTACCGTGTAGAGCAGTTCCCAGGTCAGCGGCAGCCCTTGTGGCTGACGCTGTTGTTCGTAGGCCGCTACCATGGCGCGATAGCGCGACGGCGGCAGCAGCCCGGCGCGGGCACGACCGGGCACATAGTGGGCGCCGGTGGCGCGCTGGCGCTGGCCCACCGCGGCTACCGACGGATAGAACTCGCGCACCTGCGCCTGATGCCAATGTTCCGGCGCCCAGCCGCCGGCGGCAGCCGCCGCGGCCCAATCGTCCCGGCTCGGCAGCGGGTTCACATGCACATCGTCATCCACCGCGGCCCACGCCTGCTGCAGTTCCGCGAGGCTGCCCGCCACCGGCACGCACAGCGCCAACAAGCCGTCCGGCGCCAGCACCCGGCGCAACTCCGCCAGCAACGCCGGCAGCTGCGGGCACCATTGCAACGCGAAAGACGAGTACAGCAGCTGCACCGAGCCGGCCGCCAGTGGCAGCGCGCGAGCATCAGCGCACAGCGGCGTGAAGGCGGCGTCGAAACGGCCGCGTTGGCGGCCTTCCTCCAGCATCGGCAACGACAGATCCAGCGCCAGCCAGCGCAGGCGCGGGCACTGCCGCTGCAACCGCTCTGCCACGGGTCCAGTGGCGGCGCCCAGATCGACGCCGATGCCGGCGGCCTGCTCCGGCAGCAGCGACAGCAAAGTACGCGCTGCCGCCAGCTGAACCTGGGCGTGGTGATCGTAATCGGCAGCAGCGCGGCCGAAATGGGCCGCAATGCGGGCGGCGGTCATGAGGCTCTCCCGAACTACAAACGCAGGGGCGGCGCCATACCGCCAGCAGGCTCAGTCGAGCCGTACCCCGGCGTGGCGATAGAAGTCCCACACCGCATCCATGAACAGCGTCGGGTGGGATAGGAATGGAACGTGGGCGGTATCAGCCAACAGCGCATGGAAGCCATCCGGCCGCAGCGTCTGGTGCGCCGCCAGAGCGCTGGCCGGCACCAGATGATCGTGCTCGCCAAACAACATGCCCAGCGGCTGCGACACTGCCGGCACAACAGCGCGCAGGTCGGTGCCAGCGAGAATTTCCAGCCCGCCGCGCAGTGCCCGCCCGGCCGGCAGTCCACAGAAGTAGAGAATGTCTTTCAGCTTGCGCACATCGTCCTGCACCGTCGGACTGCCTTTGCAGTTGAGCGCCAGGAAGCGGATCAGAGTGCCATTTTCATCCTCCGCCAGCAGCGCGCCAAAGCGCTCCAGCAACGCCGGCGCCATGGCGTGCGGCCAGTGCTCGGCGGCGGTGAAGCGCGCTGAAGTACCCACCGTCAGTACCGAGCGCACCTGCTGCGGCCGCTGCTGCGCCAACGCCAGCGCCAGCAGGCCGCCCAGCGACCAGCCCAGCACATGGGCCTGCGCCGGCATCACAGCGCTGACCTGCTCGACCAGCAATTCCAGCGTGTAAGGTGCGGACGGCAGCGGGCTTTGTCCCATGCCGGGCAGGTCGATCACGGTGACTTGGAAGTGCTCCAGCAGCGCCGGCATCACCTCGTCCCAGACGATCGAATGCAGGCCCCAGCCGTGCAGCAGCACCAAGTCGCCGCCGGGGGCGCCGCCGGTGCTGCGGTAGATGTTGTGGAATGGCTGCAGTGTCATCGGCTCTCGCTCGCTGCGGGGCCGGGGGATGCCAGTGCGCGCTCCAGTGCGGTCAGCAATAACCGCACGTCGGCCAGCTCATGGCTGGCGCTCAGTGTCACCCGCAGGCGCGCGGCGCCATCGGGCACCGTTGGCGGCCGAATCGCACCGACCAACAGGCCGGCCGCTCGTAGCCGCTGCGCCACCTGCAAAGTGCGCCGATCATCCCCCAGCACAATGGGCTGGATGGCGGTGTCGGAACCGGTTGGCGGCAAACCGAGGTCGGCCAGTCCGCGCTGGAACTCCGCACCGAGGGCGCGCAGCTTATCACGCCGCCACGGCTCGGTTTGCATCAACGTCAGCGCGGTCAACGCCGCACTGGCCAGCGCCGGCGGCAGCGCAGTGGTGTAGATATAAGGGCGACTAAACTGGATCAGGTAATCGATCAGCGCCTCGTCACCGGCCACGAACGCCCCATAAACGCCCAGCGCTTTGCCGAGTGTGGCCATATGCACGGCCACCTGCTGCGGCGCCACCCCGGCGGCAGCGACACTGCCAGCACCGTCGCTGCCGAGCACACCGAAACCGTGGGCGTCATCCACCATTAGCCACGCATTGTGGCGTTCCGACGCCGCCGCCAATGCAGCCAGCGGCGCCACATCGCCATCCATGCTGAATACGCCGTCGGTCACCACCAGCCGGCGCGGCGCCGACGATGTCGCCAGCCATTCGCCCAGCGTGGCGGCGTCGTTGTGCGGGTAACGGCGAAACCGGGCGCCGCTGGCCAGCCCGCCGTCCAGCAGCGAGGCGTGGTTGAGTCGATCCTGGAACACCGCATCGCCGCTGCGCAGCAGCGCGGTAAGCACGCCATAGTTGGCCATATAGCCGGACGAAAACAGCAGTGCGCGCGGCTGCCCCACGGCATCCGCCAACGCGTCCTCTAGCGCTTGGTGCACGCTGCTGTGGCCACACACTAGGTGCGAGGCACCGCTGCCGACACCGTGGCAGGCCACGCCGCGCTGGAAGGCCGTGCGCACCCGCGCATCGCTGGCGAGGCCGAGGTAGTCGTTGGAGGAGAAGTTCAGCAGCCGCTCGCCGTCCACGTCGGCCCAGCGGCCGCAGGGCGCCGCCTGCGTCAGCCGGGTGCGGTAGCGCTGCGCCTGCTGGCGCGCCACCAAGGCGGCGCGCAGTTCCGAAAAGTCAGCCATCGTGACTTAGGCCCGAGGCGACATCACCGCTTTGGCGGGACGCTTGTCCAGCGCATCGTAGAACAGCGGCGCCGGCGCCGGTTGCTGGCGCGCCGATTCGCTGTCAGCACGCGGATCGAGCGGGTGAATGCCGAGACGTTCGAACAGTCGCTGATCGTGGTCCGCTTCCGGGTTGTCGGTGGTCAGCAACCGATCGCCGTAGAAGATCGAGTTGGCTCCGGCCATGAAGCACAGCGCCTGGGTTTGGTCGTTCATTTCCTGGCGGCCGGCGGACAGGCGCACATAGGACGCCGGCATCAGAATGCGCGCCACCGCGATGGTGCGCACGAATTCAAATGGGTCGAGGTCTTCAGTGTCCGCCAGCGGCGTGCCCTCGATCTTCACCAGCATGTTGATCGGCACCGATTCCGGGTGCTGCGGCAGGTTGGCCAGCTGTTGCAGCAGCCCGATGCGGTCGGCGCGCTGCTCACCGAGGCCAACGATGCCGCCGGCGCAGATTTTCATGCCGGCATCGCGCACGTGGGCCAGCGTGTCCAGGCGCTGATCGTAGCTGCGGGTGCTGATGATCTGGCCATAATATTCCGGCGAGGTGTCGAGGTTGTGGTTGTAGTAGTCGAGCCCGGCATCGGCCAGCGCGCTGGCCTGATCGCCGCTGAGCATGCCCAGCGTCATGCAGGTTTCCAGCCCCAGCGCTTTCACCTGGCGCACCATCTCCAGCACATAGGGCATGTCCTTCTCACGCGGGCTGCGCCAAGCGGCGCCCATGCAGAAACGGGACGCGCCCTTGTCACGGGCGGCGCGCGCTTCTTCCAGCACCTTTTCGATCGCCAGCAGCTTTTCTTTCTCCAGCGCCGTGTTGTGGTGGCCGGATTGGGAGCAGTACTTGCAGTCTTCCGGACAGGCGCCGGTCTTGATCGACAGCAGCGTCGAAACTTGCACCGCATTGGGATCGAACCAGGTGCGGTGCACACTGGCGGCCTGGAACAGCAGGTCGTTGAACGGCAGCTCGAACAACGCTTGGATTTGCGCCCGCGTCCAGTCGTGGCGCAGGGCAGAAGACGCCGGGGCAGCGGCGGCAGAAGCGGACATCGGGGTCTCTCCGGGACAACTAGAATGCCCGCAGCCTAAAACTGCCGCCCAACCACTGTCAACGCCGCACTCATGTCAAAAGTTTACACAAGGATATTATTTGATCTATTTGCCGCGCGCTGTCCCAGCTGTCGCCAGCCGCTGGCCGGGTCCACGGGCCTGTGCCGCAGTTGCCGTCAGCGACTGGCGGCACTGGCACCGGATGCGCTGTGTCGCTGCGGCCTGCCTCACCGCGGCGGCTGGGCACTGACGGCGGCCCCGGCGCCAGCGCCCAGCCGGCAGTCAGCGCCTTGGTGCCAACGCTGCCCCTCACCGCCTTTCACCGTGGTGCGCAGCGCATTGGTGTACCGCTTCCCTCTCGACCGACTGTTACAGCGTTATAAGCAGCACCAACAGCTGTCGGCCGAGCCAGCGCTGGAGCAGGCATGGCGGGAAGCGCTGCGGCGCTGGCCGGTGCCCTGCGGCGCGCAGCTGGTACCCATGCCGCAACATTGGCGCCGCAGTGTGCGCCGGGGCTTCCACCCGGCGGCGCGGTTGGCGGCGTGGGCGGCCGCGGAGCATGACCTGCCGGTGTGCGCAGCGCTGCTACTGCGGCGGCCTTTGGCCATCCAACACCGCCTCAATCGCGCTCGCCGCCAGCAGAATCTAGCCGGCGCACTGGCACTGCGACGATCACTGTCGGGCCCGGTGATCCTGGTCGATGACGTGGTCACCACCGGCGCCAGTGCTCGGGCGGGCGCCGAAGTGCTACGTCGCGGCGGCGCCACCAGCGTCACAATCTGGTGCCTGGCGCGCACACTGTGAGTGGCAGCCATCGCCGTAACCGGCGAAGATGGCCCGCTATCGACAGCCACTCCGCGAGTTTGAGTCTGTGAACATCGACATCGTGCAAGGGCACTTCCCCCCGCCCAACCCTGACGGCGCCACCGTAGTCATCGACGTAATCCGCGCGTTCACCACCAGCTACTACGCGTTCTGCAACGGCGTACGCACCATCTACCCGGTGGCCACCCCGGAAGCCGCCTTTGATCTCAAGGCCGACCATCCCGACGCCCTGCTGGCCGGCGAAATCGACGCATTGCCAATTGCTGGTTTTGATTTCGGCAACTCACCGTGGGAAATGCAGCACGCCGACCTGGCCGGCCGGCCGCTGATCCTGCGCACCACCAACGGCGTGATCGCCACGCTCAATGCGTTCCCTTGCGCCCACCTGTTTGTGGCCGGGCTGGTGAACGCCGATGCCACCGCGGAGGCCATCGCCGCGCTCGGTGTCGATCAAGTGGTGCTGGTGGCATCCCACCCGACCGGTGATGAGGATCTGGCCTGCGCCCAGTACCTGCGCGGCCGCCTCGGCGGTGACGGCATCAGCCTCGATGAAGCGGTGCAGCGCACCCGCGACGCCCGCGCCGCACGCAAATTCCTGTCTGGCGACCACCCGCGTTTGCGGGCGGCCGACATCGAGCTGGCCGCAACCCCGGTGGAGACCGCCTTTGCGCTGCGTGTGCACAGCGGCGATCCGCTGCAGATTCTGCCGGAGCCACGCTCCGCTTGAACCGTCGCCCCCCGCTCCCGGCGCCCGCCGGAGCGGTGTTATGATGCCTGCCATGGCGCCGTCGGGGGATGGCGCCATGCAGTAAAACAGGCCCCAAGGGCCACCGCGCATCTTGCGCTTGCCGGCGCTGCCGGTTTGTTGATTTGAGGCTGTCCACCATGACCCTGTTGCTGTCCCGCGCGCTGGCGCTGCTGCTGGCGGCTGCGCTGGTGCTGACCTGGGCGTTGCTGCCGATTGTGTTGCATCGCGCCAGTTTAGCACCGCCGCCCCCGGCCACCGAGCCGGTCGCCCCGCCCACTGATGCGGTGGCGCTACGCAAAAGCCAATTCATCGAGCAGATGCTGCCAGCGATCCAGGCCAATAACGCCGCCCTCCACCACCAACGTAGCCAACTTGAAGCGCTCGCTGCTCGCCACGCACGCGGCAAGCGCCTGCGCCGTCACGAACTGACGCAGCTGCAACAATGGGGCGAAGCCTATCGGCTGGAACTGCCAGACAGTGGCCCCAACTCAGAGTGGTTTGCCGCCCTGCTGCAACGGTTGGATATCATCCCCGCCTCACTGGCGTTGGCACAGAGCGCGCTGGAATCCGGCTGGGGCCAGTCGCGGTTTGCGCTGGAGGGCAACAACTTCTTCGGCCAATGGTGCTTCAGCCCCGGCTGCGGCATGGTGCCGGCCCAGCGTCCGGCGGGGGCGCATTACGAGGTGGAGCGATTCCCATCGCGTGATGAAGCGGTGCGGCGTTACATGCTCAACCTCAATAGCCACCCGGGGTACGCCGAATTGCGCGCTCAACGCGCGGCGCTGCGGGCCGCCGGCGAACCACTGTCGGGCCGGCAGCTGGCAGAAGGGCTGTCACGTTATGCCGAAATCGGCGCCGACTATGTCACCCAGATTCGCCTGGTGATCCGCGCCAACCATTTCGAAGACTACCCAGACTTCTGATCACTCCGCCGGCCACTGGCCGCCGCTGCGGCGCAGCCACAGGTGCGAGTGCCAGTGGAAGCGGCCGCCACCGGCCGCCGCGGTGCAGTTGACCAAAGTGCGGCCGGCCGGCAGATCAGCAGCCGGCGTGGCCCGCAGCTGCACCCGCTCGCCGTCTAACTGCCAGCGCTGCTCCATGGCGTTGCCGGCGAAGCACTGCACTCGGCCCTGCCACGCACGCGGCAACGTCAGCACCAGTTCTGGCCGCGCCACGTCAGTGACCGGCGATGCCGGCGCAACCACCGACACCATCCACGGCAGCGCTCGCACCTTGTCCCCCAGCGATGACCAACCGGCGTAGTGGCGGTTGACCGGGATACGCGGCACATCCTGCCAATCGACACCGGCATCCAGTGCACCGCTGCGCTGGGCGAAGCCGAGGTAGCCGTGCTCGGCCAGCAATTCACGCACCATGCCGTCGTGCTCGCCATAGGGATAGGCCAGGTAGCGTGGCGGCGCGCTGCCGAGCCACGCCGTCAACTGTGCTTGGCCTTGCTCAATGTCTGCCCACACCAGAGCGCGCCAGTCCGCCTCGGTGACCTGCTGCGGGCGGCGAATCAGATGGCGATGGCTGGCGGTGTGATTGACCAACAGGTGGCCTTCGCGGTGCAGCTGCTGCAGTTGGGCTACCGTCATCATCTGCCGCCCCTGACCCACCGCATCAGTGGCCACGAACACGGTCGCCGGCCAGCCGTATTCCGCCAGCAGCGGCCGCGCGTTACGAAAGATGCTTTGGTAGGCGTCATCAAAGGTGATGGCCGCCAATTTGCGGCTGGCCGGGGCGCCGTCTTGCACCGCCGCCACCAGCTGGTCCAGCCGCAGCACGTCGAACCCTTCGGCCTTGAGCTGTGCCAGATGCCCGGCGAACTGCTCCACCGTCACCGACGTGGCAGCTGGCGTGTCCTCCGCCACATGGTGATACAGCAGGATCACTGCCGCCGTAGCGCTACCGCTCCAAATCCAAAGTGCGCACCCCAGCACTGCCGCCAACCCGCGTCCCATTGTTGTGTCTCCCTTGTCGTTTTCGGTCACCCGACTGCGCCGTCACGGCTGCTAGCATCGGGTGTTTCTGTAATGGTTTGCCGAGGAGTCCCCCAATGGCGATGAGCCCCGAACAACTGGAACACCTGAAAGCCGCCGCCGGCAATTTCTTCCCGTTTGTGTCGCGCTGCGAAGTGGTGACCGAAAGCCTGGCATTCGGCCATTGCCGCATGCGCATGCCGCTGGCACCCAACATCAACCACATCGGCACCATGTATGCCGGCGCCTTGTTCACGCTGGCGGAGCTGCCCGGTGGCGTGCTCTATCTGGCCAGCTTCGATACTCAGCGTTTCTACCCGATCGTCAAGGATCTGCAGATCCGCTTCCGCCGCCCGGCACGCAGCGATGTAACGGTAGAGGTGAACATGGCAGCGGACGAGATCGCACGCATCCAAACCGCCGCTGATGCGGACGGAAAATGCGACTACGAATGGGAATGTGAACTCAAGGATGCCGACGGCGAAGTGGTGGCGCTGACCCGCAACCTCTACCAGCTGCGCCGCATCGGCAGTTGACGCCCGCGCCGGACGGCGCGGGCATCCGGTTCAGCGGGCGCTGAACTCGTGCACGGCTTCGATGAAGGCCCCGGCGTGCTCCGGCTTCACATGCGGGGTGATGCCATGGCCGAGGTTGAACACGTGGCCCGGGTGCGGGCCAAACTCATCGAGGATGCGCTTCACTTCTGCGCGGATGGCAGACGGCGAGGCGTACAGCACCGCCGGGTCCATGTTGCCCTGCAGCGCCACCTTGTCACCGACGCGGCGGCGCGCTTGGTCCAGCGACTGGGTCCAGTCCAGCCCGAGCGCGTCACAACCGGTGGCAGCCATGGATTCCAGCCACAGGCCGCCGCCTTTGGTGAACAGAATCACCGGCACCCGGCGCCCGTCGTGCTCGCGGATCAGACCGTCGACGATCTGCTGCATGTAACGCAGCGAGAACTCTTCATAGGCGCGCCAGCCGAGCGCACCGCCCCAGCTGTCGAAGATCTGCACCGCCTGGGCACCAGCACGGATTTGTGCATTGAGGTACTCGGTGACGGTATCCGCCAGCTTGCCGAGCAGCGCGTGGGCCAGCTCCGGGGTGCTGTAGATCATGTCCTTGAGGTGGCGGAAGTCCTTGGAGGAACCGCCTTCCACCATGTAGGTGGCCAACGTCCACGGGCTGCCGGAGAAGCCGATCAGCGGCACGCGGCCGTTCAGCTCGCGGCGGATGGTGGACACTGCCCGCATCACGTAGTCGAGATCGCTCTCCACCTTCGGTGACGGCAGTGCGGCGATGTCCGCTTCGGTGCGCACCACTTTGCGGAAGCGCGGGCCTTCGCCCTCTTCGAAGTACAGCCCCAGCCCCATGGCATCCGGCACCGTAAGGATGTCGGAGAACAGGATGGACGCATCCAGCGGGAACCGTTCCAGCGGCTGCAGCGTGACCTCACAGGCCAGCTCGGTGTTCTTGCACAGGTCCAAGAAGGAGCCGGCGCGGGCACGGGTGGCACGGTATTCCGGCAGGTAACGGCCTGCTTGGCGCATCATCCACACCGGGGTCATGTCCACCGGTTCGCGGGCCAATGCGCGCAGAAAGCGGTCGTTCTTCAACTCGGGAAAACTCATGCATCGATTCCTCAAGCAAGGGCCCGTCGGGGGGCCACCTTGGGCGCAGCGGCGGGCGCTGCGGCGTACGGACCCGGCATGATACAACAAGGCCCGCCAGAGCGGGCCTTGCCGATCATCGGTCAGACGTCGAGAAAGTCGAGAATGCCCTGCGCCGCACGCCGGCCCTCGTCGATGGCGGTCACCACCAAGTCGGAACCGCGCACCATGTCGCCGCCGGCAAACACCTTGGCGGCGCTGGTCTGGAACGGGAACGCCTGCTCCGCCGGCGCCAGCACGCGACCGTCGTCGGTCAGAGACAGACCATGTTCGGTCCACCACGGCGCTGGGCTGGGACGGAAACCAAATGCCAGAATCACCGCATCTGCCGGCAGGATCTCCTCGGAGCCGGGCACCGGTTCAGGCCGCCGGCGACCGGCCGCGTCCGGCGCGCCCAGCTGGGTTTGCACCACCTTGACGCCGACCACTCGACCGCTTTCAGTGACCACTTCCACCGGCTGGCGGTTGAACAGAAACTCGACGCCTTCCTCGCGGGCATTGGCCACTTCACGGCGCGACCCCGGCATGTTGTCGGCATCACGACGGTAGGCACACAGCACGCTGTCAGCGCCCTGGCGGATCGCGGTACGGGTGCAGTCCATGGCGGTGTCACCGCCACCCAGTACCACCACGCGCTGACCGGCCAGATCGGTGCAACGCTGGTCGAAGCCGAGGTTACGGCGCACATTGGACACCAAGTAAGGCAACGCCAAATGCACGCCCTCGGCGTCCTCACCGGGAAAACCGCCGGTCATGGAGCGGTAGGTCCCAAGGCCGAGGAACACCGCATCAAATTCCTCCAGCAGGCTGGCAAAACTGCGGTCGGTGCCGATCTCCACGCCCAACTCGAAACGCACGCCCATGCCTTCAAACAACTCGCGGCGGCGGCGCATGACGCCTTTTTCCAGCTTGAATTCGGGGATGCCAAAGGTCAGCAGGCCGCCGATTTCCGGCTGGCGATCAAATACCGTCGGCCGCACGCCATTGCGGATCAGCACATCGGCGCAGGCGAGACCGGCCGGGCCGGCGCCCACCACCGCCACACGTTTGTCGGTCCACACCACGTTGGACAAGTCCGGCGCCCAACCCATCGCCAGCGCGGTGTCGGTGATGTACTTCTCCACCGCACCGATGGTGACCGCGCCGAAACCACTGTTGAGGGTGCAGGCGCCTTCGCACAGCCGGTCTTGCGGGCACACGCGGCCGCACACTTCCGGCAGCGAGTTGGTCTGGTGCGACAGCTCCACCGCCGCCAGCAAGCTGCCCTCTGCCACCAACTTCAGCCAGTCGGGAATGTAGTTGTGCACCGGGCACTTCCACTCGCAATACGGATTACCGCAGGCCAGACAGCGGTGGGCCTGGCCCGCGGCCTGCTGCGGCGCCAGCGGCGCGTAGATTTCCGCGTACACCTGGCGCCGGGTGTCAGCGCTTTGCTTGGCCGGGTCCTGCCGCGGCAGGTCGAGGAACTGGAACGGGTTATTGAGTCGTTGCATCGCCGTTGTCCTCCTGTCAGGCCGGGTTGGCGTGGGTGCTTTTCAGCAGTTGCGCCAGCTGCGCGGCTTTCGGTGTCACCAGCCACACTTTGCGGCTCATGGCGTCGAAGTCGCCCAGCAGTTGGCGGCCCCAGCTGCTGTCGGTTTCCGCCACGAACTCGCGCAGGATGGTGCGCAGGTGCGAGCGATAACCTTCCATCGGTTCGGTGCTGATGCGGTGCAACTCGATCAGCTCCGGGTTGATGCGGTTGAAGAAGCTGTTGTCCAAATCCAGCACGTAGGCGAAGCCGCCGGTCATGCCGGCACCGAAGTTGTAGCCGGTGGGCCCCAGCACGGTGACGCAGCCGCCGGTCATGTATTCGCAGCAGTGATCACCAGCGCCTTCCACCACCGCCAACGCGCCGGAGTTGCGCACCGCGAAACGCTCGCCAGCGCGGCCGGCCGCTAACAGCCGGCCACCGGTGGCACCGTACAGACAGGTGTTGCCAACAATCGGCGCCTCGTTGCTGCGCCAAGCGCTGTGCTGCGGCGGCCGGATCACCAATTTACCGCCCGCCATGCCTTTGCCGACGTAATCGTTGGCGTCGCCCTCCAGATACAGGTGCAAGCCGCCGGCGTTGAACACGCCGAAGCTCTGGCCGGCGGTGCCGACGCAGCGCACCGTGATCGGTGCTGACTCCATACCCAGATTGCCGTAGCGGCGCGCGATCTGGCCGGACACCCGTGCCCCGATGGAACGGTCACAGTTGCTGACGCGGTAATGGAACACGCCGCCGCTGCCGCTCTCCAGCGCCGGCAGCATCTCCTGCACCATTTGCGCCGCCAGCAGCCCTTCATCGAACGGCGGGTTGCGCGGCGTCTGGCAGTATTGCGGCGCGTCCAGCGGGATGTGGTCGTTGGCGAGTAGCGGCGACAGGTCGATGCGGCCTTGGCGCGGCGTATCGCCGGGCAGTTGCCGCAGCAGATCGGTGCGGCCGATCAGCGCCGCCAACGACGGCACACCCAGCCGCGCCAACCACTCACGCACGTCGCGGGCGACAAAGCGGAAGTAGTTCATCAGTGCTTCCGGGCCGCCATGGAAGTGCTGGCTACGCAGGTCCTCGCGCTGGGTGGCGACGCCGGTGGCGCAGTTGTTCAGATGGCAAATACGCAGATATTTGCAGCCCAGCACGATCATCGGCACGGTGCCGAAACCGAACGACTCGGCACCGAGAATGGCGGCTTTGATCACATCGAGGCCGGTTTTCAGGCCGCCGTCGGTTTGCAGCCGCACGCGATGACGCAAACCATTCAAACGCAACGCCTGCTGCGCCTCGGCCAGCCCCAGCTCCCACGGCGAACCGGCATGGCGGATCGAGGTGATCGGTGATGCCGCGGTGCCGCCGTCATAGCCGGAGATGGTGATCAAGTCGGCATAGGCCTTCACCACTCCGGCAGCGATGGTGCCGACACCGGGCTCAGATACCAACTTCACGGACACCAACGCCTGCGGATTGATTTCCTTTAAGTCGAAGATCAACTGCGCCAGGTCTTCGATCGAATAGATGTCGTGGTGCGGCGGCGGCGAGATCAAGGTCACCCCCGGCACCGCGTAGCGCAGCCGCGCGATCAAGCCGTTGACCTTGCCGCCCGGCAACTGACCGCCCTCGCCGGGCTTGGCGCCCTGCGCCACCTTGATCTGCAGCACCTCGGCATTGACCAGGTACTCCGGCGTGACACCGAAGCGGCCGGAGGCAATCTGCTTGATCTTGGAACTGCGCTCGGTGCCATGGCGGGCCGGGTCTTCGCCGCCCTCGCCAGAGTTGGAGCGGCCGCCGAGCTGGTTCATGGCGATGGCAATCGCCTCGTGGGCTTCCGGCGACAGCGCACCCAGCGACATGCCGGCGGAATCGAACCGCAACAGGATGTCGCGCTCCGGCTCCACCTGTTCCAGCGGCAGCGGCTGCTGGGCCGGCTGCACCGCCAGCAAATCGCGCAGGGTCGCCACCGGCCGCTCGTTCACCAACGTCGCGAAGCGTTGATAAGCGAGGTAATCCCCACTGTTCACGGCCTGGTGCAAGGCCACGACGACGTCCGGGTTGAAGGCGTGATACTCCTGCCCCGGCATGTATTTGAGCAGCCCGCCCGGCGCCACCGGCTGGCGCGGGCGGTAAGCGCGCTGCTGCAGCGCGGCAAAGTCCGCTTCGAAATCCTCGAATCCGGCACCGCCGATACGGCTCGGTAGACCGGGGAAGCAGCGCGCCACCAATTCCGCATCCAAACCGATGGCTTCGAACAGCTGCGAGCCACGGTAGGAAGCGATAGTGGCAATGCCCATCTTGGACATAATTTTCAGCAGCCCTTTGTTGATGCCTTTACGGAAATTGCGCTGCAAATCCACGCTGTCGCCAAGCAGTTCACCGCGCGCGAGCATGTCGTCGATCAGGTCGTAGGCCAGGTACGGATGGATGGCGGTGGCACCAACGCCGAGCAGCACCGCGAAGTGGTGCGGGTCGCGGGCGCTGGCGGTTTCCACGATCAGGTTGGCATCGCAGCGCAGTCCGGCGTTGATCAGATGATGGTGCAGCGCGCCGGTGGCCAGCGCCGCCGGCAGCGTGTACTTGTCCGGGCTGACACCCCGATCAGACAGCACCATCAGCACCTCGCCGCTGCGCACTGCTTGCTCGGCCTGCTGGCACAGTGCGTCCAGCGCGGCCGCCATGCCCAGTGACGGCGAGTAATGCAACGACAGCCGCTGGTGGCGGTAGCCGGGCCGCTGAATGCTCAGCAGCGCGGCGAACTTGGCCTGCGACAGCACCGGCGTGGACAGGATCGCGCGATCGGCATGTTCGGCGCTTTGCTCGAACACATTGCGCTCGGCACCGACACAGGTTTCCAGCGACATCACCACCGCTTCACGCAGGGGATCAATGGGCGGGTTGGTGACTTGGGCAAATTGCTGGCGCAGGTAGTCGGTGAGCGGGCGCTGTTTGCGTGACAGCACCGCCATCGGCGTGTCATCGCCCATCGACCCCACCGCTTCTTGGCCGCCTTCCGCCAGCGCCCGCAGCAACTGGTCGCGCTCTTCATGGCTGACTTGGAACAGCTTTTGGTACACCGCCAGCTCGGCGCCAACCAAGGCGTCTGGACGCGCAACGCCGCTGTGCTCGTAGTCAGCCTCGATGCGCAGCGCATGATCATTGAGCCAGTGGCGGTAGGGCTGCGCCGCCTTCAGCCGGTTGTCGATGGCCTCGGTGCCGAGCAGTTCGCCGGTGAGGGTATCCACCACCAGCATTTCGCCGGGGCCGACCCGGCCTTTGCTGCGTACCCGCTCCGGCGCCACCCGATGCACGCCAATCTCCGACGACAGCGTGATCAGATCATCGTCGGTGATCATCCAACGCGCCGGACGCAAACCGTTGCGATCAAGCATGCACACCGCGTGGCGGCCGTCGGTGAACACCAGCCCGGCCGGGCCGTCCCAGCTTTCCATGTGCATTGAGTTGAATTCGTAGAACGCGCGCAGGTCGGCGTCCATGGTTTCCACGTTCTGCCACGCCGGCGGCACCAACATGCGCGCCGCCCGGAACAGGTCCATGCCGCCCAGCAGCAACCATTCCAGCATGTTGTCGAGGCTGGACGAATCAGAACCGCCCAGGTTCACCAGCGGCGCCATCTCAGCCACCGGCGGCAACAGTTCGCTGGCCAGTTTCGGCGTGCGCGCCCGCGCCCAGTTGCGGTTGGCAGAGATGGTGTTGATCTCACCGTTGTGGGCCAGCAACCGGAACGGCTGCGCCAGCGGCCAGCGCGGCAGGGTGTTGGTGGAAAAGCGCTGGTGAAACACCACGATGGCCGTAGCCATGCGCGGATCGCCGAGATCCGGGTAGAAGCGCGCCAGGTCGGCGGGCATCATCAGCCCTTTGTAGCTCAGCACACGGCTCGACAGCGAGCACACATAGAAGGTCTCGTCACCCGTCAGCGCTTGCTCCATGTAGCGACGTGCCACCAGCAGCGCGCGCTCCAGCGCCACCCCACTGAGGCCATCAGCAGCCGCCCACAGCTGTGCAAATGCTGGCAGACTTTGGCGTGCGATCGGGCCTAGGCAGTCTGGATCGGTGGGCACTTCGCGCCAGCCCAGCAGCTGCAGCCCAGCGCGCTCAAGCGCGGCGGACACCGCCTGCCGCTGCTGTTGCTGCCGCAGCGGCTGCGGATCCAGAAACAACATGCCGACGCCGTAGGCGTCACCCAACGCAATACCCTGCTCATCGGCACAAGCGCGTAGGAACGCATCCGGTTTCTGCAACAACAGCCCACAACCATCGCCGGTGCGACCATCGGCATTGATGCCGCCGCGGTGGGTCATGCAGCCCAACGCGGCCATCGCGCTGGTCAGCACCTCGTGGCTGGCTTCCCCACGCAAATGGGCGATCAGGCCGAAACCGCAGTTATCCCGTTGGCTGTGCGGGCCGACCAGACCCGCTGCATAGTTGCTGTGCTGCATGAATCCATCCTCGCTTGAAAGTACGGCGGGCCGATGCGCCAATGCGGTGCATCCCGGCCTCCAGCGTGCACCACGATGGTGCACCTGACGTTGCCGAGGCGGAGCGGACACTGCCCCGAGCGCTGTGACAGCCGCCCGAGACAGGCCCGCGCCGGCGCCCCCAGTCCCGCGACGGTTGCGGGGGCACGCCAGGGTGGTGCAAATATCGGGCCTGATTCGGGCTCATGCCCCAAAAAAAAGCGTGCAGCCGGTGACGGCGGCCGCCCAGCATCGGGCAGGAAGGTGACAACCTGAAGGAAAGGCCGGGCCGGATCACCCCGGCCGCCCTGATTCAGGCAACCCAAGGCGTCCGGCCCGGAGATCTCAGCGCAGCTCGCTGTGAATGGAACGCACCGGACGCGGGAACGGCCCGGCGGCACGCAGCGGCGCTGGCAGCGCGGCACGACCATCGAGAGCAGCGGCGCGATCAGCATAGGGCCCGGCCATGACCAAGAACACGGTGCGACCGTTACGCTCGGTGCGATAGTAAGCGCCCTGTTTCAGACCCAGTTGATCGACCACCGCGCGGGCCGCGTCTTCGGTGGCGGCCAACGACACTTGCAGCATCCACTGGTCGGCCGGCACGGCCATCAGCCAGTCGGCGCGACGGTAGCCAAGGTCGGCTTCCAGACCGGTGAGCTTGGGCGGCTCCGCCACCCGCAGCACGCTGCTGTCTTCGCTGCTGCTCTCGGCCGCAGCACTGGGCGCTCGCTCAGGTGCGGCCGGTGCCGGCGTCGCTGGAGCCGGGGTCGGAGCCGGCGTTGCAGGCGCACGCGGGGCCGGCGCCGGTGTCACCGGAGCGGGCGTAGGGGCGGGTGCTGCCGGCTGGCGTGGGGCGGGCGCGGGAGCGGGCTGCGCCGGCGTCGGGTCCGGGGCAGACTGGGTCGGCGCGGGCGTCGGAGTGCGAGGCGACGCGGCCGGGGACGTCGTGGCCGGTTCACGCGCAGCCGCGGCTGAACTGGCGCCGGTACTGTTGCTGCCGGCACTACTGCCCGGTTCACGGGTGCGGTGATCCGATTGGTGGCGCCACTCGTTCAAGTCCACCCGCGGCTGCTCCGGGCCGGCTTCGTCCACCTCCTGGCCGTCGGCGGACGCCGCATCAACGGTGGCGGCCACGTTGCGCTCCGGCAGCGTCAGTTGTTGGCTACGCGGACCGCTGGCGTCATCGTCTCCGCCTCGGGGCCAAAACAGTGCCACCAGCACCACCAACCCCGCCACTGCCGCCAAGTGTTTCCACGGCCAGCGCCGGCCACGCAGCCACAGGGCGCCGGCTTTGGCGCGATCCGCCAAGGCGCCCTCAAAGCCGAACGGCGCCGCTGCGGCCTCCGTCGGACTGTCTTCAAGCAAACGCCCCGGCCAGCCTTCGGCGGCAGCGCAGCGCGCTTCCGCGTCTTCGTCAGACAGGGTTTCGCCGGTGACGATGGCGAGAAAATCAGCGCATTCAGTGGCATCCAGCGGCGCCAGCGCCAGTTGTTCAGTGACCGCCAGATTGGCAGCGGCGGCCTGGTCCAGCAGCGGCGGCTCACCGCCCAGCAGCACCGCAAAGTGTTTGCCCAGGTGCTCACGCAGAGTGGTGATGGCGTCCAGCGCGTCATCCGCCATGGCATGGGCGTTATCGATGATCAGCGCCAGCGGCTCGGTAGCCAGCGTCCGCTCCAGCGTGGCGGCGAAATCTTCCTTGCTGACATCGAAGTAGGTCAGCAGCGCGCGCATGATCACCGCGCGGCTGGTGACTTCGTCACCGTCCACGCGCACCACTGCGGCATTGTCCACCAGCGCCATGGCGGCTTCGCCCAGTAAGCGGGACACCCCGGCGCCTTCCGGCCCGGTGACCAGCACCAGACCGCCTTTGAGTCCGGCCTCAGTGAGCGCATCCAAATGCTCAAGGCGGCCAGCGCCGGTGTAGAACGTGAACTGATCTGCTTTCAATGCTGACACGATTGCTCCAACAGGCGCTCCAGCACCTGTACGTCGAATTGATCCGTCACCACCGCTGCACCAATACCCTGCAGCAGCACCAGCCGCAGTTGTCCATCGAGGACTTTCTTGTCGAGCGCCATCAGACTGCGGAAGTCTGCGGCGGTCATGCTCCCGGGCGGCGTCAGCGGTAGCCGCGCCTGCTCCAGCAGTGCCCGAATCGGGGCCAATTGCTCCGCTGGCATCCAACCCAGCATCTCCGACATCTGCGCCGCCATCATCATGCCGGCGCCGACCGCTTCCCCATGCAGCCACAGACGATAACCGGTCGCGGTCTCAATGGCATGGCCGAAGGTGTGGCCGAGATTGAGCAGCGCGCGATTGCCTTGTTCGGTTTCGTCTTCTGCCACCACGTCCGCCTTGTTGCGGCAGCTTTCCAGAATCGCTTTCGACAGCGCGCGCGGATCACGCGCCATCAACGCCGTGATGTTGGACTGCAACCAGCGGAAAAATTCCCGATCGCGGATCAGACCGTACTTGATCACCTCCGCCAGGCCGGCGCTGAGTTCGCGTTCTGGCAAGGTGCTGAGCACATCGGTATCGATCAATACCGCACGCGGCTGGTGGAAGGCGCCGATCATGTTCTTGCCGCGCGGATGGTTGACGGCGGTCTTGCCGCCCACCGAAGAATCCACCTGCGCCAGCAGCGTAGTAGGTACCTGCAGGAACTCCACCCCGCGCTGGTAACAGGCGGCAGCGAAGCCAACCATGTCACCGACCACGCCACCGCCGAGGGCGATCAAGGTGGTGGTGCGGCTATGGCGCTTGGCCATCAGGGTGTCGAAGATGCGTTCCAAAGTGTCCAGTGTCTTGTGCTGCTCACCGTCCGGCAGCACCAGCGTGTCCACCCGCAGGCCGGACAGGCTGTCCACCACCCGCTGCAAATACAGCGGCGCCACGGTTTCGTTGGTCACCACCAGTACTTGGCTAGCGCGCACATGCTGTTTGAGCAACCCGGAGTCGAGCAGGCCCGGGCCGATATAGATGGGGTAACTGCGCTCGCCGAGCGCCACGGTCAAGGTGTGCATAGCTCCTCCTGCAAGCGGCCATTATCAATGGCCGGGCAGACGGAAGAAAGCTCAGGCCGGTTCGAGGCAGGCCAATACCTGTTCAGCCACCTTGCGCAGGTTGCCGGAGGTGGTGGGAATGATGTGATGGGCCACGTCGCGATAGAGCGGATCGCGCACCGTCATCAGCGCTTCGAGTACCGCCGCAGGATCGGCGGTCTGCAACAGCGGACGGTTGCGGTCATGACGGGTGCGGGCCAGCTGCACGTCCACCGGTGTCCACAGATAGAACACCCGCCCGCGTTCATGCAAATGGCGCCGATTGCTGTCCCGCAGCACGGCACCGCCGCCGGTGGCCAGCACGATGCCGGGCTCTTGGGTGAGGTCGTCGATGACCTCTTCCTCACGGCGGCGGAAGCCTTCTTCGCCTTCCATGTCGAAGATCCAAGGGATGTCCGCGCCAGTGCGCTCGACAATCACCTTGTCGGCATCCAGAAACGGCCAGCCGAGCTGCTGCCCCAGATATTTTCCCAGTGTGCTTTTTCCGGCTCCCATGGGGCCGACCAGAAATATCGAGGGCAAGCGGCTCATTCGGTCCTGTTACTGTTGTGCGTAGGTCTCTTTCAGCAGACGCGGCGTGATGAAGATCAACAGCTCTTGCTTCTTGTCCGTCGCGTAGTCGCGGCGGAACAGGCGTCCGATCCACGGCAGATCACCCAGGAACGGCGTCTTGTCCACCCCTTTGGTCTGCGCGTGCTGGAAGATACCACCAAGCACCAGTGTTTCTCCATCATTGACCAGCACCGTGGTCTCCACGCGGTTGGTGTCGATGCTCGGCACCCCGGCAATGATGTTGCCCACTGAGTCATTGTTGATCTTCAGCTCCATGATGATGCGGCCTTCTGGAGTAATGCGCGGCGTCACTTCCAGACGCAGCTCAGCTTCCACGAACGATACCGAGGTGGCGCCACTGGACGAGGCTTCCTGGTAGCCAATCTGCGTACCGGAAGCGATCACCGCCGGCTGCTGGTCTGCGGTCAGCACCTTCGGCGTGGCCACTACCTCGCCCTGCCCTTCCGCCGCCAGCGCCGACAATTCCAGCTCCAGAATGCCGCTGGAAATATCCACGAACCCGAGCGAGAAGCGGGTAGCACGGGCATCCTTGGCGCCCAGGTCCACCACCATATCGCCGGGGCTTTCCACTTCGATTTTGTCGCCGTTCATGACGCCGGTGCCGAAGTTAAGCGCGTTGCTGGCGCCGCCGGTGAAGCCGAAGCCACGGCCACTGGTGGGCGCACGGTTGGTGAACGCCATCCCCCCCCAGCGGATGCCGAGTTCGTCGGTGAGGTCGTTGGAGGCGATCACGATGCGCGCTTCGATCAGCACCTGCTGCACCGCCACATCCAGCTTTTCCACCACGTCGCGGATGCTTTCCAATTTACGCTCGGTGTCCTGAATGATGAGGGTGTTCGTACGCTCATCAACGCTCACCGAGCCGCGCGGCGACAGCAGCGAGGCATCAGCTTGGCTGCCACCCTGGTTGCGGATCAGGCGCTCCAGGTCCGTCGCCCGCGCGTAGTTGATGCGCACATACTCGGTGCGCAGCGGCGCCAACGTTTCCAATTGCGCTTTGTTTTCCGCTTCCAGCTTCTCTTGGGCAGCAATTTCATTGGCCGGTGCCACCAGCAGCACGTTGCCTGCCTGGCGCTTGTCCAAGCCTTTGGTTTTGAGAATCAGGTCAAGCGCTTGGTCCCACGGCACGTTTTCCAGCCGCAGGGTGATATTGCCCACCACGGTGTCAGATACCACCACGTTGAGATCGGTCACTTCAGCAATCAGCTGCAGCACCGCACGCACTTCCACTTGCTGGAAGTTCATCGAGATGCGATCACCGGTGTACAGGTTCGCTTCCCGCCGGCGGGTTTCCGCTTCGTGCTTGGTCAGCGGTTTAACGCTGATGCTGAATTCGTTATCGGCTTGGTAGGCCAGATATTCCCAGGTGCCGGTGGGCTCGATCACTACCAGCGTGCCGTCACCGTCGCGGCGGGCGTCGACGAAGCGCACCGGGGTGCCGAAGTCGGTGACATCCAAACGCCGGCGCAGGTTGTCCGGCAGCTTGGCGCCAACGAAGCGCACCTGGATACGGCCACCTTCTTCACGCACATCCACCGGGGTGGCGCTGTTGCCCAGCTGTACCACCACGCGGCCTTCGCCTTCATTACCACGGCGGAAGTCCACATCACGCACTTGATCGCCACGGGCCGCCGGCGCGGCCGGAGTCTCGGCGCCGGAGAACGCCGGTCGGCTCTCCCCGCCCAGTGTCACCACCAATTCCTTGCCATCAGCGCGGGTGTCGTAACCACCGGGCTGCGCCAAGCTAACAATCATGCGGGTACGATCGGCCGCTTCCACCACCGTCAGGCTGCGGGCATTGCCCTGACCAAGGTTGATATGGCGCTGACGCACTTCGCTCTTGGCGCCGACCAGATCCAGCGCAATGCGCGCCGGCCGCTCAATGGTGTAACCGCGCACTTCCGGCGGCGTCTCATCAAAGCGCAGTCGCAGTTCCAGCTTGCCCCCCGGCAGCTCCACATGCCGCACGTCCTGCAGGGTCACGGCGGACGCCGCCATCACCTGCATACCGCCGACGATCCCCAGCAGCCAGGCCAAGGCGGCCCGGCGCACCCCGTTGTTCTCGCGCATGCTTTTCATCTCTGCCTTCCCCAGCCTGTTTTATTCCGACAGCATGATCACGCGGGGCCGCTCCACCCAGCCGCCCCGCCCGTCGGGTATGATTTCCGTCACCGCCACATGGCCTTCATCCAGCGCTGTAATGCGGCCGTGGTTTTTCCCCAGAAAATGTCCCACCTGCACCCGACTGATATTGCCGAGGCCATCGCGAATCAGTGCCTGCATCGGTTTGCCCTGCGGGTTCATCGACCCCACCATACGCAGCACGTCGAAGTTGAAATCCTCCAGCGGCTCGCGCAGCCGGTTCAGATCCGGCTCCACTGCTATGCCGTCCTGCTGCTCTTTCTCAGGCTCCACCGCCAGCCGAAATGGCTCACGCAGCAAGTGGGCGCTGTAAGTGTAGAGGGCGATCGGTTTGAACTCCGGCGGCGGCTCGATGCGCCCCCGCACATCCGCGCGGATGCGTTGGATCTCGTCACGCAAAGTGCCAAGGTCCGCCGACTCGGAACAACCGCTGAGCAGCGTCGCCAGCAGCACCACAGCGGCGCCATGTTTGAGAGTTGTCACATTCATGGTTTTCCCCCTCAGCGGCGCCGGTTATTGCGCGATGTGTTGCGCGGCGGTGCCGGCGGACGCTCCGCGTAGCGGTAGGTCTTGGCGGTGATTTTCATCACCAGCGGCTGACTGGCGGCGTCACGGGCGTCCTTGTCGCGGCCTCTAGCCGGCTGCGGCAGGATGCTGAAGTCGTGCAGCGTCACGATGCGCGGCAGCGCCGCCACACCGCTGACGAACGCGCCCATGCCGTGATAGGAGCCGGTCACCTCGATCTGGATCGGTAGCTCAACGTAGAACTCCTTCTCCACTTCCGCGGCCAGCGCAATGCGCTCGAATTCCAAGCTGCTGCCGAGACCGGTGTGGGTGATGTCTTCCAGCAGGCCCGGCACCTCGGTGTCCTTCGGTAGCTGTTGCACCAAGCTTTCCAATGACGCGCTCATTTCGGTGAGCTGCTCACGGTACTGCGGCAGGAAATGGGCGCGGTGGGCCTTCTGACGCAGCTGCGTCATCAGCGACTGCTCTTGGTCCTGTGCCCGCTCCAAGTCTTCATAGAGCGACGTGATCGACAGCATGTAGCCGAGGAATACCACTGCCGCCAACACCAGCACCGCAGCCGCGGCCTTGGCCGCCACCGGCCAGCTGCCAACGTTCTCGAAATCCAGTTCCTGCAGTTTCTGGAACAGTTCGCCGATATCGATGTTCTTCAATTCCGAGGCTTTCATTTGGCGTCCTCCTCGGCCTTGGGCGTGCTCTGGCTGACCCGCAGTACGAAGTTGCCACGCTCGCCTTCACGCTCGGCGGCGATATGCACCAGGGTGGCGTTCTTGAACCAGTCCGACGCATCCAAGTTGCGCATCAAGCGCGACACGTGGCTGTGCGAATCAGCGGTGCCCTTGAGCGTGAACTGGCTGCCTTGGCGGGTGACCTCGGTGTAAAACACGCCTTCCGGCAGTGTGCGCACCAACTGGTCGAACACGTACACCACACTGGGGCGGTTACCCTGCAGTTCCTGGATCACCTTCATCCGCTCGACCAAGTCGTTGCGGGTTTTCTCCAGCTCGTCGATTTCAGCGATCTGCTGGTTCAGCTCACGGATTTGGCCTTCGATGATCTGGTTGCGCTGGCCTTGGTGAGCAATCTGCCCATCCACCGCCGAACTCCAGACGAACCAAATGGCAGCGCCGAGGCCGGCCGCCAGCAGCAGCAGCAAGATGAACTCCTGCTGGCGCTTCTTGCGCCGTTCCTCACGCCACGGCAGCAAGTTAATGATGGTGGTCTTCATGCGTCGAAGCTCCTCAAGGCCAGCCCACAGGCGATCAGCAGTGCCGGCGCATCATTGGCGATGCTGGCTGCACTGACCTTGTTGGAGAGCGTCATGCCGGCGAACGGATTGGCCACCGAGCAACTGGTGCCGACCCGCTCCTGCACCCGCTCAGCAAGACCGGCAATGGACGCCGTGCCACCGGCCAGCAGGATGTAATCGACGTGGTTGAATTGGGTGGAGCCATAGAAAAATTGCAGCGAGCGGTTCACTTGCTGCACCACCGCGTCCATGAACGGCTGCAGCACCTCCGGGCCATAATCGTCGGGCAGTTCGCCAGTTTTCTTCGCCAATCCGGCTTCTTCCACCGACAGCCCGTAGCGGCGCTGGATGTCTTCGGTCAGCTGTTTGCCGCCGAACACTTGCTCGCGGGTATAGACGGTGCGGCCGCGGTGCAATACCGACAGCGTGGTCATGGTGGCGCCGATGTCGATGATAGCCACGGTTTCCAGCTCGGCGGCATGCGGCAATTGCGGCAGCAGCAGCTGGAACACCCGCTCGATGGCGTAGGCTTCCACATCCACGCCGCCAGCCTTGAGGGTGCCGATCTCGATGCAGTCCACCCGCCGCTGCACGTTCTCGGTGCGTGACGCCACCAGCAGCACTTCGACGCGGGCGGGGTTATTCTCCAGCGGCCCCAGCACGCTGAAATCCAACCGCACCTCGTCCAGCGGGAATGGGATGTATTGGTCCGCTTCCAGACGGATCTGGTCTTCCATCTCGCCTTCCGACAAGGAGGCGTCCATTTCCAGCACTTTGGCCGTCACCGCAGACGCCGGCACCGCCACTGCAGACAGCTTGGTACTCGGCTTGGCACGCGAAACCAGCCGTGAGAGAGTTTCGCCCACAGCGACTTCGTCGTGGACTGTCTTCTCGACCACGGCGTGGGCAGGAAGTGGTTCGACGCCGTAACTGTCGACCCGATACCGGTCCCCGTTTTTGCTCAGTTCCAGCAGCTTGACGGCCGTGGTACTGATGTCGACCCCCAGGACCCTATGGGCCTTTTTTCGTAGCAAAGGCAGCACGTTCGTCGTCCCGAATGATGGTGATTGTAATGATATTCCCCGACCTTCAAGAGGCGCATAGTGGCTTCATTGGCGGCCACTTTAGGCGGCAGTAATAACAGATGTCCTGTTGGATCACAACCGCATCCCCCCGGTATGATGACCCGCTTCACGGGAATTTAATCCCAGTCATCATCTAAGCATTCCATCTTAGACTCGCGAGATGTCATGAGGCTCTTAAAATTCTGGCTCCCCCTGCTCTGTGCCGCCGCTCTACTCGGCGCCAGTGCCGTGGTGATGCTGCTGTCCGCCAGCTACCTTTATCTGGGTCCGCATTTGCCGCCCGCCGACCAACTGCGGGAAGTGACCTTCCAGGTGCCGTTGCGTATTTACACCGCCGACGGTGAGCTGATGGCGGAATACGGGGAACAACGCCGCACCCCGGTGCGTTATGAGGACATCCCGCCGGCGTTCGTCAATGCACTGATCTCGGCGGAAGACGATCGCTTCTTCGAACACGGCGGCGTCGACTTCAAGGGCCTCACCCGTGCCGCCACCGAGCTGCTGCGCTACCGCCAAATCCGCTCCGGCGGCTCCACCATCACCATGCAGGTAGCGCGCAACTTCTTCCTCAGTGCCGATCAGACTTTCCTGCGCAAATTCAACGAGATCATGCTGGCGCTGCAAATCGAAGACTTGCTCACCAAGGAAGAGATCTTCGAGCTGTACGCCAACAAGATTTTCCTCGGCCACCGCGCCTACGGCATCGAAGCTGCCGCCCAGGTCTACTACGGCCGCAGCATTGACGAGCTGACGCTGCCGGAGCTGGTGATGATCGCCGGCTTGCCGAAAGCACCGTCGGCCTTCAACCCGATTGCCAACCCGCGCCGGGCGTTGGAGCGCCGCAACTGGATTCTTGGTCGCATGCTGCGCCACGAGCGCATTACTCAGGCTGAGTTCGATGCCGCCACTGCCGCCCCCAACACCGCCAGCGTGCACTCTCCGCAGCTCGACATCGACGGCGCCTACGTCGCCGAAATGGCCCGCCAGCAACTGTTCAACGCGCTTGGCGAGCGTATCTATACCGACGGCATACGCGTGATCACCACTCTGCGCGCCGACATGCAACGCGCCGCGGTGAGCAGCCTGCAGCATGGCCTGCAAAATTATGACGAGCGCCACGGCTGGCGCGGCGCCGAAGCCAAAGTTGCCGTGGACGATCTGCCGCCGCTCGGCAGCGGCATCGCTGACGACGGACTGCCTAACGAAGCGGCAATAACCTGGGCTCGCGCTGCGCTGCGCGGTCGACCACGCATTGGCGATCTGGACGCCGCAGTGGTGGCGCAGGTCGGCGCCGAACAGGCGCAACTGGTGCTGTCCGGCGGTCGCTTGGCAGTACTCAACCTCAAACAAGCCAGCTGGGCACGGCCCTACCAGACCGCCAGCCGCGTCGGTAACGCGCCAGAGCAGCTCAACCAGCTACTTAGCGTCGGCGATGTGGTACGCCTGCGGCCGGTCAAAGACGGCGATCACAGCGTATGGCGGCTGGCGCAAGTGCCGGCCGCGCAGGGCGCGCTGGTGGGCATCGACCCGCACAGCGGCGCCATTCTGGCGCTGCAGGGCGGCTACAGCTTCTCGCTGTCGCACTACAACCGCGTCACTCAAGCCCACCGCCAGGCCGGCTCGGTGTTCAAGCCATTTGTTTATGCCGCCGGGCTGGAAACCGGCATTACCCCGGCCACCATCTTTAATGACGCACCGGTAGTGTTCCAAAGCGCCGATATGGAAAACGCCTGGCGTCCGACCGGCGCCAGCAGCCGTTTCTACGGCCCCACGCGGGTGCGCGAAGCGCTCTACCGTTCGCTGAACCTGGTCTCAGTACGGCTGCTGCAGCAAATCGGCCTCAACCAGGCTTTCGCCACGCTGCGTCAGTTCGGTCTACCCACCGAGCGTTTCGCCCGCGATCTGTCGCTGGCGCTGGGCAGCGCCACCGTAACCCCGATGGATATGGCGGTGGGCTATGCGGTGTTTGCCAATGGCGGCTATCTGGTAGAGCCGTGGTTCATCCAACGCATCGAGGACAAAGACGGCGAACTACTGTGGCAGGCGCCACAGGTGGTGCTGTGTGAGGAACAGGAGTGCGGCAGCGAACGCCATGTGATGAACTTCAGCGCCGACATTGCCCCACGTCGCGAACCCAGCTCCTCACCGATCGCCACCGACGCGCACGCCGAGCCACCGGCCCGACTCAGCGGCAGTGACAGCGGTGAAGTGTGGCGCCCGCGCACGCTGGATGGCCGCACTGCTTGGCTAATGGACTCGATGCTGCAAGACGTGGTTAATCGTGGCACCGCCGCCGGCGCCCGCAGCCTCCAGCGCCGCGATCTGGCCGGAAAAACCGGCAGCACCAACGATCACCTTGACGCTTGGTTCTCCGGCTACAGTACCGGCGGCCTAGTGGCGATTTCCTGGGTCGGCTTCGATCAACCGTCCACGCTTGGCTGGGGCGAATACGGCGGCAAAGTGGCGCTGCCGATCTGGATCGACTTTATGAGCCGCGCGCTCAAAGAGGTGCCAGAGAAACCGCTACCGCAGCCACCGGGTATCGTCTCCGCGCGCATCAACCCGGCCACCGGCCTGCGCGCCGCCCCCGGTGCCAGCGACGCGATTTTCGAATATTTCCGCGAAGAAAACCTGCCGGACGAGGACACCCGTGACCTGATCCCCGGCTACAGCGGTGATGAAGAGCAGGTGCTGCCGGAAGAACTGTTCTGATTGCTGCCCCGGCGCCCGCGCCGGGGTGTAGCACCGCAAAATCCGGCCCTACGCCGGCTTTTTCATAGATGCGGAACGCCCACCCTCGCTGCACCACCCGCGACGACGCTGGCCGTTACAGCGGCACCACTGGTTGCTGCCACCCATTTTCAGGCACAAAAAAGCCGGCCCAAGGCCGGCTTTTTTATGACCGCATGGCGATCAACCCAGCTCAGCCGGGAAGATGTCGTCCACGGTTTTCAGCGGGTAGTGCGACGGGTAACCCTTGCGGGCCACACCGGTGTCCACCGCGGTCTGCGCCACCGCCGCCGACACCACACCGAGCAGGCGCGGATCGGTGGGCTTAGGAATAATGTAGTCCGGGCCGAACTTGAGGCTGGTGCCGCCATAGGCGCGGGCCACTTCTTCCGGTACCGGCTCGTGCACCAGTGAAGCAATGGCACGCACCGCCGCAATCTTCATCTGCTCATTGATGGCGGTGGCGCGCACATCCAACGCACCACGGAAGATGTACGGGAAGCACAGCACGTTGTTCACCTGGTTCGGGTAATCCGAACGGCCGGTGGCAATGATCATGTCCTGGCGCACCGAGCGAGCCAGTTCCGGGCGGATTTCCGGGTCCGGGTTGGCCAGCGCGAAGATCACCGGGTTGGGCGCCATGCTGGCCACCATTTCCGGGGTCACGGTGTCGGGGCCAGATACGCCGATAAACACGTCAGCGCCTTCCATGGCATCCGCCAAGGTGCGTTTTTCCGTGTTCACCGCAAACGCGGCTTTGTACTGGTTCAGGTCATCGCGGCGGCTGTGAATCACGCCCTTGCGGTCCAGCATCAGTACGTTTTCGCGGCGCACGCCCATTTCGATCAGCAACTTGGCGGAGGCAACCCCAGCAGCACCGGCACCGACGCACACCACCACGATGTCTTCGATATTCTTTTTCTGCAGCTTCAGCGCGTTGTAAATACCGGCGCCGATCACGATCGCGGTACCGTGCTGATCGTCGTGGAACACCGGCACGTCGCAGGTGCTCTTCAGCACACGTTCGATTTCAAAGCACTCCGGCGCCTTGATGTCCTCAAGGTTGATGCCACCGAAGGTGCAATGGATACGGGTCACGGTGTCGATGAACGCCTGCGGGTCTTCCGCTTCCACTTCGATGTCGAACACATCGATGCCGGCGAAGCGCTTGAACAGAATGCCTTTGCCTTCCATCACCGGCTTCGACGCCAAGGCGCCCAGGTCACCCAGGCCCAGGATCGCGGAGCCATCGCTGATCACCGCCACCAGGTTGCCCTTGGAGGTGTAGCGGTACGCGAGCTCGGGCTCACGGGCAATCTCGCGGACCGGTTCGGCGACCCCCGGGCTGTATGCCAGCGTCAGGTCCGCCCCGGTGTTGGCGGGTTTGGTGATTTCCACGCTGATTTTGCCCGGACGGGGCTTGGCGTGGTAATCCAGCGCTGCCTGCTTGAACTCATCCGACATCATGCTCTCCTGGTACCCGGCCGACTGGCCGGACGACTCTCTCTGACCCAAAGTTTGAAAATTTCAAAAGCCTTAAACACAAAAAGCACCCGCCAGGGTGCTTTTTGAGCTGCAGCTAACTTTAAAAATGCTAGCGGGCGGTTCAGCTCTTCTTACGCGAGCTGATGACACCAAAGCGCTGCTTGAATTTGTCGATCTGGCCACCGGTGTCAGCCACTTTCTGGGTGCCGGTGTAGAACGGGTGGCATTTGGAGCACACGTCCACCAGGAAATCTTCCGCGCGGGTGGAGCGGGTCTCAATCACATTGCCGCAGGAGCAGGTGATGCTTACGTTCTGGTAATTCGGATGAATGTCTGATTTCATGGCTCGACTCCGTGTGTCGCTACCCGCAGCCTTGTTTTCACTGGACTTACCTGGCCAGTGAAACAGTCAGGCACCACACATATGGCTTGCGCCGGGCAAAAGGGAACGCGAATACTACCAGCTTGCGCGCGTTGCGCAAGATAGAACTGAGCTAATTTCCACCGTTTCCGGTGATCCCCCATCGATCGAGGCCTTCCTTCTTGGCGCTGCAAACCGTGATCCGGGTGGCGGTTCCCGTGCCGCTGCGTCAATTGTTCGACTATCTGCCACTGGCAGGCAGCCCCCTGCCGCGCCCGGGCACCCGCTGCGAAGTGGATTTCGGTCGCCGCCGGCTGATTGGCATTGTTTGGGAAGTAGGCGAGGCAGAACCGGGCGCACATAAACTGCGCCCGCTGCGGCAACTGCTCGACACCGATCCGGTGCTTGATGCCGACCTGATGGCCCTGTGCCAGCGCGCCGCCCAGTACTACCACCATCCGCTTGGCGAAGTGCTGCATACCGCGCTGCCGACGCTGCTGCGCCAGGGGCGCGCGGCGGAACGTCCCGGCGAGCCACTGTGGCGTTTGACCGCCCGCGGTCGCCATGCCGACCCCGCCGCCCTACAACGGGCACCGCGCCAGCAGCAGGCGCTGGCGGTACTGGCCGAACATCCGGGCGGCCTCAGCCGCGCCATGCTGGCCTCGCTCGGACTCAGCAACCCGCCCCTGAAAGCACTGGCTGAACGCGGCTGGGCGGAACTGGTACTCACCGACGTACCGCTGTCGCCACCGCTCACCGGACCAGCGGTGCTGGCGGAGCCGGCGCTGGCTGCCACCGCCGAACAGCACGCCGCCATTGATGCCTTATTAGCCGCGCGCGGCCGCTTCGCGCCGTTCCTGCTGGACGGCATCACTGGCAGCGGCAAGACCGAGGTCTACTTACAGGCCATGGCCGCCGCGCTGGAAGCGGGCGAGCAGGTCTTGGTGCTGGTGCCGGAAATCGGCCTGACGCCGCAAACCATCCGCCGCTTCCGCGCCCGTTTCAGCGTGCCGGTGACGGTACTGCACTCCGGCCTCACCGATACTGAACGTCTGGACGCTTGGTTGGCAGCCCGTGAAGGCAGCGCGCGCATTGTGCTTGGCACCCGCTCCGCCATTTTTACGCCGCTGGCTAAACCTGGACTGGTGGTGGTGGACGAAGCCCACGATGGCTCCTTTAAACAGCAGGACGGTTTCCGTTACTCCGCGCGCGATCTGGCGGTGTGGCGCGCCCAGCTGATGAACGTGCCGGTGGTGCTCGGCTCCGCCACGCCGTCACTGGAAACCCTGCACAACACCCGCAGCGGCCGCTTTGATACCTTGCGTTTGACCCAGCGCACCGGCGACGCCCGTCCGCCCCGTATTGTGCTGGAGGACTGCCGCCAGTTGGGGCCAGATCAGCCGCTTAGCCCGCGCAGCCTGGAGGCACTCGGCACCACCTTGCAACGGGGCCGCCAGGCGTTGGTGTTCATCAACCGGCGCGGCTACGCGCCTATGTTGCTGTGCCAAGATTGCGATTGGCAGTCGGAATGCCCGCGCTGCGACGCCAATATGACCTGGCACCGCAGCGACCGCAGCCTGCGCTGTCACCACTGCGACCACCAGCAACCAGTGCCCCCGCGCTGCCCGTCGTGCGGCTCCCAGCACCTGCGTGATATGGGCGCCGGCACCGAAAAGCTCGAGCAGGTGCTGCGCCAGGCGTTCCCGGACACACCTCTGTTGCGTATCGACCGCGACACCACCCGCCGCAAGGGCAGCCTCGATGCTTCCCTGGCCACTATCCAAAAAGGCGGCCCGCTGCTGCTGGTGGGGACCCAGATGCTGGCCAAAGGGCACCACTTCAGCGGTCTCGACTTGGCGGTGATGCTGGACGCCGACAGCGGCTTCCTTAGCGCCGACTTCCGTGGCCCGGAGCACGCCGCGCAATTGATCCTGCAAGTGGCGGGTCGCACCGGTCGCGGCAGCCACCCCGGCACCCTGCTGATCCAGACCCGCCAGCCTGACAACCCGCTGCTGCAACTGCTGACCGCCGGCGACTACCACCGCTTTGCCGAACACCTGCTGGTGGAGCGCCAGCAAACCGGGCTGCCGCCCTATGGTCACCTGGCGCTGGTGCGCGCGGAATCAATGGCGCCTCAGACGGCTCTGCAGCTGCTGCAAGACAGCACCACGGTGTTGCCGGCGGACGGCAGCGTGCTCTGCCTGGGACCGATCCCGGCGCCGATGGAGCGTCGCCAGGGCCGCCACCGCGCTCAATTACTGCTATTGGCGCCGGCCCGCGCCGCGCTACACGGTGCGCTGCCGGCCTTGCTCACGGCACTGCAAGAACACCCCCACAGCCGCCAATGCCGCTGGCACCTGGATGTGGACCCGGTGGACATGCTCTAAGGGGCGTTGCAGCAGTGGTCATCGTTTTCCCGTACAATCGCGCCCTCTCACAGGGACTCACACTCAGCGAGCCATGAAAGACCTGATCATTGCCTGCGTCGAAGACGCCCTGGCCACGCTGCGTCAACGCGGCGTGCTGCCGGAACAGCCCCAACCGCCGGTGCAGCTGGAACACACCCGCGATAAGAGCCACGGCGACTTCGCCACCAACATCGCCATGATGCTGGCCAAGCCCGCCGGTCTAAAGCCGCGCGACCTGGCCACCGCCATCGTCGAGGCGCTGCCGGCCCACCCGGCGATCCGCCAGGTGGACATCGCCGGGCCCGGATTTATCAACTTTTTTCAGGCCGACGATTACCTCGCCACGCGCCTGCAGCACGCACTGCAGGACGCGCACCTCGGCGTGCGTAAGGCGGACCCGGCACGCACCGTGGTGGTGGACTATTCCGGTCCCAACCTGGCCAAGGAAATGCACGTCGGTCACCTGCGTTCCACCATCATCGGCGACGCTGTGGCGCGCACGCTGGCATTCCTCGGCCACCGTGTGATCCGCCAGAACCACGTCGGCGACTGGGGCACTCAATTCGGCATGTTGCTGGCCTACCTGGAAGAACAGAACCAGGACCAAGCGGAACTGGCCGCTGAGCTGGCCGACCTGGAAGCCTTCTATCGCGCCGCCAAACTGCGGTTTGACGACAGTCCGGAGTTCGCTCAGCGCGCCCGCGAGCTGGTGGTGGCGCTGCAATCCGGCGACCCGCACTGCCTGAAGATGTGGCAGGACTTTAACCACGTCTCGCTGCGTCACTGCTTTGATGTCTACCAACGACTCGGCGTCAGCCTCACCCCGCAGGACGTGCGCGGCGAAAGCGCCTACAACCCGGAGCTGCCGAAAGTGGTGGCAGCGCTGGATGACGCCGGCCTGCTGCAAGACAGCGACGGCGCCCGCTGCGTGTTCCTCGACGACTTCAAGAACAAAGAAGGCGAACCGCTACCGGTGATCGTGCAGAAGGCTGATGGCGGCTACCTGTACGCCACCAGCGATCTGGCTGCGCTGCGCTACCGTGCTGGCACTCTCGGCGCCGACCGTATTCTTTACTTCGTCGACCAACGCCAAGCACTGCACTTCCAACAAGTATTCGAAGTGGCGCGTAAAGCTGGTTTTGTCGGCGCTGACACCGACCTCGGCCACATGGGCTTTGGCACCATGAACGGCGCCGACGGTAAGCCGTTCAAGACCCGCACCGGCGGCACCGTGAAGCTGGTGGATCTGCTCACTGAAGCAGAAGATCGGGCACTGGCGCTGGTGCGCGACAAGAACCCGGAGCTGGACTCCGAAGAGCTGCTGCACATCGGCCATGTGGTGGGCATCAGCGCGGTGAAGTACGCCGACCTGTCCAAGCACCGCAGCAGTGACTACATCTTCAATTTCGAGCAGATGCTGAGCTTCGAAGGCAATACCGCGCCCTACCTGCTGTATGCCTATACCCGCGTCGCCAGCCTGTTCCGCCGCGCCGGCCTGCGCCCGGAGCAACTGCCGGATACCCCGCCGCAGCTGTCCGCCGAGCAAGAGCTGACGCTGGCCAACCTACTGGTGCGGTTCGAGGAAGTACTGCAACAGGTGGCCGATAAAGGTACGCCGCATGTGCTGTGCAGCTACCTTTATGATCTGGCCGGGGCGTTCTCGTCGTTCTATGAGAATTGCCCAGTCCTGGCCGGTGATGATGCCGCGCTGCGCACCAGCCGCCTGCAACTGGCGGCACTCACCGCACGCACGTTGCACACCGGTCTCGACTTGCTCGGCATTCCGACCTTGGAGCGCATGTAATGGCCAAAAAACCCGCCGCCCCCCGTCGCGGCGCCAGCCGCAAGCCCGCTGCCCGTCGCCCCCAGCGCCGCGGCGTGCCCGGCTGGGTGTGGCTGGTGGCCGGCCTCGCCGCCGGCTTGTTCATTGCCTTCCTGTTCGGGCTCGGCAACCTGCGCAAGGAGCAGGTGGTCAACGCACCGCTGCCGCCAGCCGGTCAGCAGCGCCCGGCCACCGCGCCACCGCCGGCAACCACCCAGCCTGCCAAACCGGCGGACAAACCCGCGGAACAGGCGCCACGCTTCGACTTCTATGCGGTGCTGCCGCAGATGGAAGTGATCGTGCCGAAGGAAGAACCGGCGATTCCGGCGCGGCCGACCGCCCCCGCTGCCGGCACCAATAACACCGCCAACAACCGCACCTCCACGCCGGCGGGCAATGCTGCTTCCAATGAGCAGTTCCAGCTGCAGGCCGGCTCGTTCCGCCGCAGCCAGGATGCCGACCGCCGCCGCGCGGAACTGGCGATGCAGGGCTTCGAGGCGCGCGTACAGCCGGTGGCGCTGGATTCCGGTGACACCTGGTACCGGGTCATGATTGGCCCGTTCAACAACGTCAACGCCATGCACAGCGCCCAGGACAAACTGGTCGGCGTCGGCATCGAAACGCTGCCGATCCGCGTGCGCGGCGGCTGATCCCGAGGCCGGCACCGTTCGGTGCCGGCCGATTGTTTTTGCCGCCGCGCCTTGAGTTCGCGGCAGCACCCCCCATATTCCTTCGCCATCCATCAGTCACGGCGCAAGGAGCCTCCATGGAACAGTATCGCGGCACCACCATTGTCTCGGTTCGACGCGGCAACAGTGTGGTGATCGGTGGCGATGGCCAGGTCAGCCTGGGCAATACCATCATGAAGGGCAACGCACGCAAGGTGCGCCGCCTGCACAACGGCAAGGTGATTGCCGGTTTCGCCGGCGGCACCGCCGACGCCTTCACCCTGTTCGAGCGCTTCGAAGCCAAACTCGACCAACACCAAGGCCACTTAGTGCGCGCCGCCGTGGCGCTGGCTAAGGACTGGCGCACCGATCGCGCCCTGCGCCGCTTGGAAGCGCTGCTGGCGGTGGCGGACAAAGAAGCCTCGCTGATCATCACCGGCAACGGCGACGTGATTGAACCGGAACATGATCTGATCGCGATCGGCTCCGGCGGCCCCTTCGCCCAGTCCGCCGCGCTGGCGCTGCTGGAGAACACCGAGCTGCCACCGCGCGAGATCGTTGAGAAGAGTCTCACCATCGCCGGCAACATCTGCATCTACACCAACCTGAATCATTCCTTTGAAGAGCTGAGCTGGTAACCGATATGGCCGCCCTGACGCCCCGCGACATCGTCGCCGAATTGAACAAGCACATCGTTGGCCAACATTCTGCCAAGCGCGCGGTGGCGCTGGCGCTGCGTACCCGCTGGCGCCGCATGCAACTGCCGCCGGAACTGCGCCGCGAAGTGTCACCGAAAAACATCCTCATGATCGGCCCCACCGGGGTCGGCAAGACCGAAATCGCCCGCCGCCTGGCCCGTCTGGCCGACGCGCCGTTCCTGAAAGTGGAAGCGACCAAGTTCACCGAAGTCGGCTATGTCGGCCGCGATGTAGAGTCGATCATCCGCGACCTGATGGAAACGGCGATCAAGCTGCTGCGTGAAAAAGAGATCCAGAAGCAGTCCCACCGCGCCGAGGACGCCGCCGAGGAACGCATCCTCGATGCGCTGCTGCCACCGGCCCGGGGCAGCGACAACAACCTCGACAGCAGCACCCGCCAAGTGTTTCGCAAGAAACTGCGCGAGGGCGAGCTGGACGACCGCGACATCGAAATCGACGTGGCGGCACCGGCGATGGGCATGGACATCATGGCACCGCCGGGCATGGAAGAAATGACCAGCCAACTGCAGCAGATGTTTTCGCGCATGGGCGGCGGTCGCCAGAACACCCGCAAGATGAAGGTGGCGGAAGCGCGCCGGCTGGTGCGCGACGAAGAAGCGGCCAAGCTGATTAACGACGAAGAACTGAAAGTGCGCGCGGTGGAGCTGGTGGAAAACCACGGCATCGTGTTCATCGACGAAATCGACAAGGTGGCCCGTCGGGGTGAGACCAGCGGCACCGATGTCAGCCGCGAGGGCGTACAACGCGACTTGTTGCCGCTGATTGAAGGTTGCACCGTCAACACCAAGTACGGCATGGTGCACACCGACCACATCCTGTTCATCGCCTCCGGCGCCTTCCACCTCAGCAAGCCCTCGGATCTAATCCCGGAACTGCAGGGCCGTTTGCCGCTGCGGGTAGAGCTGGAAGCGCTATCGGTGGCGGACTTCGAGTGCATCCTCACCGAGCCCAATGCCTCGCTCACCGAGCAATACCGAGCGCTGCTGGACACCGAAGGGCTGAAGATCGAGTTCACCCCGGCCTGCATTAAACGCATTGCCGAGGTGGCCTGGCAGGTCAATGAACGGGTCGAGAACATCGGCGCCCGGCGCCTGCACACGGTGCTGGAAAAGCTGCTGGAAGAGATCAGCTTCGATGCCGACAGCCTCGCCACCCAGTACCACGACCAGCCGCTGGTGCTGGACGCGGAAGCGGTGGATCGTTACCTCGGCGAGCTGGCCGGCGACGAAGACCTGAGCCGCTACATCCTCTGATCCTCACCACTGCTGACCGGGCCGACGCGCCCGGTCAGCAGTGCGTGGTGACCGTGTGCCACCGCAGTTGGCCTGCTATCATCGCCGCACTTTCGATGACGGGGCTCACCATGCCACCCGCCGGCCAGCGCCTGCACCACACCCTTGCCCGCTTTGACGCCCTGCGCCAGCACCAGGACGCAGGGTTTCGCGCTCGCCTGGCACAGCTGCAACAGCACCAACGCCAACGGCTGCTGCGCAGTCACGCTGACCTGTTTCAAGGCCCGGCGCTGGCCGCCGCTGCCAACTTCCTGCTGCACGATGTCTACGGCGGCCGCGACCTGAAACCGGTGGCGCAGGACATCCGCCGGGCGCTGCCGAAAGCGCTGCGCCTGCTGCCAGAAAGGGTGATGGCCACCAGTGCCGACGTGCTCGACACCGCAGTGCTGACCCAGGAACTGGATGAAGCGTTGCTCGATGCCCTCGGCGACGACCCGCTCGACGATGCCCATTACGCTGCGGCCTACCGCCGTCTCGACCAACGCGCCCAGCGACTGCAACAGTTTCAACTGCTGGCCAGCGCCGGTCTCGCCACCGGCCGGCTGGTGCACAGCCGGGTGGTGCGCACCACCTTCCGCTGGGTCGAGCGACCGGCCCGCAATGCCGGCCTGGCGGCGCTGTACGAGTTTCTGCAACAGGCCTTTGCGGCCCTGGCACCGGTGCCCGATGTGGCGGCATTGGTGACCACCCTCACCGCCCGCGAACGGGTTATCATGCAACGCTTGCTTGACGCCGACCCGCATCCGTTCGGGCCGGTCTTGCTCACGGAGACGTGCCATGGCTGATGAAAAAACCACCCACTTCGGCTACCAACAGGTGGCTTGGCAGGACAAGGCCAGCCGCGTCGCCGGCGTGTTCCGCTCGGTGGCGCCCAAATACGATCTCATGAACGACCTGATGTCGATGGGCATCCACCGCGCCTGGAAACGGCTGACGCTGGAGCTGTCCGGGGTGCGTCCCGGCCATAAAGTGCTCGACCTGGCCGGCGGCACCGGCGACCTGGCGATCAAGTTCTCGCGCATGGTCGGCGACCAAGGCGCCGTGGTGCTGGCGGACATCAACGACGCCATGCTGTCCGTGGGCCGCGACCGTTTGTTCGATGCCGGCTGCGCCCACAATACCGAGGTGGTGCAGGTGAACGCCGAATGCTTGCCGTTCGCTGACAACACCTTCAACACCATCACCATCGCCTTCGGGCTGCGCAACGTCACCGACAAGGACAAGGCGCTGGCGTCGATGCTGCGGGTGCTGAAACCGGGTGGCCGCCTGCTGGTGCTGGAGTTCTCCAAACCGGTGCACCGGCCGCTGGAAAAACTCTACGACCTGTACTCGTTCGCGGTGCTGCCACGCATTGGCAAACTGGTGGCCGGCGATGCCGAGAGCTACCAGTACCTGGCCGAATCGATCCGCATGCACCCCGACCAACCGACCCTGAAAGGGATGATGGAACAGGCCGGCTTCATGCGCTGCGACTACTTCAACATGACCGGCGGCATCGTTGCGCTGCACCGCGGATTCAAGGCCTGAACATGGATGACACACCGGTACCCGGGCTGCTCGAAACCACCCTGGTGGCATCACTGGAGCGCGCGCTGAACACCGCGCTGCGCGCTGATCCGGCGACGCTGATGCAACTTGGCGAAGACAGCGGCCACCTGTTGGAGATCCGCCTGCGGTTCCCGGCCCGTTCGCTGTTCGTGCTGATCGTCGAGGACGGCGTCGAGTGCTATTTGGGTGCCGTCACCGAACCGGATGTGCGGGTGGAGGGCCACGCCCTGGATCTGGCCGCCCAATTGCTCGGCTGGCGCAGTGCGCCGTCGGTGATCGGTGGGCCGGTCCGCATCGAAGGCAACCGCGAACTGCTGCAACGCCTCACCGCACTGGCGCAGCAGCTGGACGTGGACTGGGGCGCATTGCTGGCGCCGGTGATCGGTCCAGAGCTGGCCGCCCAGCTCGACCACGGCGCGCGCCAACTGTTCAGCTGGGCCCGCGACGGCCTGCGCCGGCTGGCTCGCCAAGGCGCTGACTACCTGCGCTTTGAAAGCGGTCTGGTACCGAGCCGCCATGAACTGCGCGAGTTCGGCCACGAAGTGGTGGAACTGCAAATGGCCACCGAACGGCTGGAAGCGCGTTTAGCGCGGCTGACTGACCGGCCGGAGGGCAACGCACAGTGATTCCCGTTCGTCGTTCGCTCTATGTGTTGCACGTGCTGTGCTATTACCGCGTGCTGTCGCTGCTGCCACCGCACCCGGCCCGCACCCTGCTGGTGGTCCTGCAATGGCTGATGCCGAGCAGCTGGTTCGGTCCACGCCTGGATGAAGGTGAGCGCCTGCGCGCAGCGCTGGAAGCATTGGGGCCGATCTTCATCAAGTTCGGTCAGCTGCTGGCCACCCGCCGCGACCTGCTGCCGCCGGAATGGACCCTCACTCTGGCCCGGCTGCAGGACCAAGTGGCGCCGTTCCCCGCCGACGCCGCCCGCGCCCGCATTGAAGCGGAGCTGGGGCAGCCGATCGAACAGGTGTTCGCCCGTTTTGATGCCGAGCCGATGGCATCAGCGTCCATTGCCCAAGTACACAGCGCCGCGCTGCCGGATGGCACCGAGGTGGTGATCAAAATCCGCCGACCGGGGCTGGAACGCACCGTGCGCCAAGACCTGGCCGTGATGGCGTTCGGCGCCCGCTGGCTGGAGCGGCTGTGGGACGATGCCCGCTATCTGCGTCCGCAGCGGGTGGTGGAGGACTACCGCCACATCATTCTCGCCGAGCTGGACCTGTCGTCGGAAGCGCACAACAGCGAAACCATGCGCCGCCACTTCCTGTTCAGCCCGCTGCTGTTCATCCCGCCAATCCACATGCAATACACCACCCCGCGCATGCTGGTGATGGACCGCATCAACGGCATCCCGGTGAATGACATTGAGCGCATCCGCGCCGCCGGCATCGACCCGCGTGCTCTGGCCGAACGTGGCGTGGAAATCTTCTTCGCGCAGGTGTTCCGCCACAATTTCTTCCACGCCGACATGCACCCCGGCAACATTTTCGTCAATCCGGAGCACCCCCACTCGCCGCAGTACATGGCGGTGGACTGTGCCATTGCCGGCCGTCTCGGCCGCGATGACCTGCATCTGCTCGGCCGCATGGTGCTGGCAGTAATGCGCAAGGACTACGCCGGCTTGGTGGATGTGATCGTGCGCGCCGGCTGGAGCACCGGCCCGGTGGACCGCCACCACTTCGAAATGGCGGTGCGCGGCATCCTCGAACCGTTGGTGTCGCAACCGCTGGACCAGCTGGAGTTCGGTCCGCTGGTGATGCGCCTGTTCGATACCGCCCGCAGCTTCCATATTGAAGCGCCGGTGCAGTACATCTTGCTGATGAAAACCATCGTCCATATTGAAGGCTTGGGCCGCAGCATCTACCCGGCGTTGGATATTTGGAGCACCGGCCGGCCATTGCTGGAAGCCTGGCTCATGGAGGAATACGGCCCTGCTGCGACGCTGCGCAAGCTGCAGGACCGGGCGCCGGAATGGGCTGCCCGACTGCCGGACATGCCGGATCTGCTGCGCGATGCGTTGGAAAACCTGCGCACTCTGCCGGCCCAGCAACGCGAACAGGAAGCCCGCTTGGCCACCGCCCAACTGCGTCACCGCCGCAAAGTGGTAGGTGGCGTGGCCGCCGTAGCCCTGCTGGCGGTGCCGCTCGCCACCAGCGGCGCCGCCAGCGTCATCGCAGCCATCGCCGGCGGCCTGTTGCTGGCCTGGGCGCTGCGGCGCTGAGCGTGACTCTGCTAGACTGCGCGCACTGACCGAGGAGCTCCCGATGAGCGATGTCTTGATGCAATTGGCCGCGGTGCTGGAGCAGCGCAAGCAGGCCGCCCCTGAGTCCTCTTATGTGGCTGCGCTGTACCACAAAGGGCTGAACAAGATTCTTGAAAAGGTCGGCGAGGAAGCGGTGGAAACCATTCTCGCTGCCCGCGATGCCGAAGCCGGCGGAGACCTGCAAGCGCTGGTCTCCGAGACCGCCGACCTCTGGTTCCACAGCCTGGTGATGCTGGCCCAGCTCAACAGCGGCCCAGAGCCGGTGCTGACCGAGTTGCAGCGCCGCTTCGGTCTGTCCGGACTCGACGAAAAAGCGGCGCGCGGCAACGACCGCTGAACTCGAACTTAAAGGTGTAGCATGCTTACCGGCCCCTCGCTGCCGCAACTGCTGATGATTGCCGCGCCAGTGCTGATCGTGATTGGCCTGCTGGCATTCGGTGTACTACTGTTCCGCTGGGCGATGAAACGCTAAGCGCAACTTCGCCAGCGCACTGACGAACAACAACAGAAACCGCCTGTCGAGACCTGGTCGAACGCAGCTGTTGGCCAGGTCGGCACCGGAAAGATGGACAGCATCCCCCCGTCGCGCGGAACATGGTGCGGCGCGGGCGAGCTGCCGGCGCCGCCGGTTTCATTGTCCAGTCATGCAAGTGCCGCTCAATGGGTGGTTTCACCGACAAGCGCCAATTGATTACAACCGTGTCCCGATCGAACCACTGTTACGTTGGTCACCGGGCGCACCTCCACCAGGAGACACACCATGCTTTCCAGCATCTCCATGCCCCAGCTTCTGATCATTCTTGCCATCATCGTGTTGCTGTTCGGCACCAAGAAATTGCGCGGCCTCGGCAAGGACATGGGCGGCGCCGTGAAAGGCTTCAAAGACGCCATGCGCGACGGTGAAGACGAACAGTCACGCAAACTGGACGCCGCCAACCGCGTTGAACAGACCCAGAATTCCCGGGAGCAGGACAAGGTCTGAGGCATGTTTGATATCGGACTGTCCGAACTGGCGCTGGTGTTCGTAGTCGCGCTGGTGGTACTCGGCCCTGAGCGCCTGCCGAAAGCGGCACGTAGCCTCGGGCAGTGGATGGGCCGCGCACGCGCGGCCTTCAACCACATCAAGGCGGAACTGGACCGCGAGGTGCTGAACCGCGAGATGGAGGAGAAATTCCGCCAGCGCGCCGCTGCCTTGCAGGAAGACCAGGAAAAGTTTGCCGACGAGCTGCGTCAGAGCGTGCTTGGCGACAGCCGCCATGTGAACCCGGCGCGCCCGGTTGAAGGCGCTGCTCCGGCTGCTCCGGCTGCTCCGGCTGCTCCGGCTGCTCCGGCTGCTCCGGCTGCTCCGGCTGCTCCGGCTGCTCCGGCTGCTCCGGCTGCTCCGGCTGCTC
>NZ_JBGCUO010000002.1:0-154827 GCF_041102775.1 Alcanivorax sp. REN37 | reverse complement strand
GCTGCTCCGGCTGCTCCGGCTGCTCCGGCTGCTCCGGCTGCTCCGGCTGCCAGCGAGGGTGCCCCCCGTCCGCCGCAGGAGCCACCGCGCCCATGACCGAACCGACCTCCCCGGACCGCTCCCAATCGCTGATCGCCCACCTGCTGGAGCTGCGCACGCGCCTGCTCAAGTGCGTGGTGGTGATCCTGGTGCTGTTCATTGGGCTGTTTTACTTCTCGCAGCAGATCTATCACTTCCTGGCGCTGCCGCTGATTGAAGCTTTGCCGGCTGGCACCAGCATGATTGCCACCGGCGTCACCTCGCCGTTGATGGTGCCGCTGAAGATGACGTTCTATCTCAGCATTCTGGTGTCGGTGCCGTTCCTACTGCACCAAGCCTGGGGCTTCATTGCACCGGGGCTGTACCGTCACGAGCGCCGGTTAGCGGCACCGCTGCTGTTCAGCAGCGTGCTGCTGTTCTACCTCGGCGCGTCGTTCGCGTACTTCGTAGTATTCCCGCTGATCTTCAAATTCTTCACTGCGGTGGCCCCGGAAGGGGTGGCGATTGCCACCGACATCAGCAGCTACCTAGATTTCATCATGGCGCTGTTCATGGCGTTCGGACTCAGCTTCGAGCTGCCGATTGCCATCGTGCTGATGGTGGCCACCGGCATCAGCACGGTGGAAAGCCTGAGTGAGAAGCGGCCTTACATCATTGTAGGTTGCTTCGTGGTTGGCATGTTCCTGACCCCACCGGACGTGATTTCGCAGACACTGCTGGCGATTCCGATGTGGATGCTGTTCGAGATCGGCTTGCTGGTGTCGCGCTGGGTGCGCCCACGGGAGGCTGAGCCGGAACCGCACGAAGGTGCGGACGCCTGATCCAGCGCCCATCCAGACCACGCCCCGGCCTGCCATGCAGCCGGGGCGTTTTAGTTAGTGCCGCAGGGGTCAGTGGCGACAGGCGCCCTGCATGAAAGTGGCCAGCCGCGCCTGCACTGCGGGATCGCGGCCGGCGCTGATGTGCTCGCCGCGCAGGCGTTGGAACTCACTGCCCTCGCCGGCCGCCGCCGCCAACCGCTCGCCGTGGGCAAACGGCACAATACTGTCGTCCAGGCTGTGCAGGATCAGCAGCGGCGTCGGCGCCAAGGCGCCCACCTGCTGCTCCGGCTGCAGGTCGCGGGGCAGGCCGGCGCGCACGAACGGGCCGAACGGTCGCAGCAGCCAGCTTTTACTCATGATGTCGCGGCTGATGTCCTGATAATTGGCGAAGCCGCCTTCCAGCATCACGCAGTCGTATTTGTCGCGGTTATCGGGCCGCGCCAGCACCGCGCTGCCCATGGCCGCGCCCAGACTCTGGCCAAACACCACTAGCGGCGCGTCACTGCGGCGCCGGCTTTGCAGCCAGTCCAGCGCCAGCTGAATGTCATCCAACACGTCTGGCAGACGCGGACGGCCCTCCGACAAGCCGTAACCACGGTAATCCAGCAGCAGCACCTCGTAGCCGGCGGCGGGCATCCACGCCACGCCCATCAAGTGGGTGCTGATGTTCTGCGCGTTGCCGTGCAGGAACAGCACGGTGCCGGCCACTTCATCTGTGGCGGCCGGTAGCCACCAGCTGTGCAGGCGCAAGCCGTCAGCGTGAATCAGCACCACATCTTGATAGTCTAGACCTTGGCGCGCCGGGTTCTGCACCCAGGGCGACATCGGGTAGAACAGTAGGCTGCTGCAGCCGCTGGCCAGCAGCGCGCCCGCCAGCAGCACACCACGCATCAACGGAAGTAGTGACGCCATGCCAACCGGATCTCCTCATCGTGGTCATCGCGCCAGCCGTCCCGTACCAGGTCGAGGCGCAACGCATTGTTGCGGCCCACCGGCACACTGGCAGTGAGCGTAGCGCGGTGGCGGTAGGCGTCGTTGGTCAGGTAGTAGCCTTCTGCACTGGCGCCCAGCGTCACGCCCGGCGCGTACCAGAGCATCCCGAGCCGCGCTCCGGCCCCGGCTTCCACCCAGTGATCCCAGTCGGAATTATTTTCGATGCGGAACAGACTCAGCGCATAGGGGTGGAAATTGCCCCACCGCCAGCTCAGCCCCGGCCCGCCTTCCAAATAGCGCACCGCACGCCGGCGCTCAGTGGTGAAGGCTCGCTCGATGCCGCCGGTGACAAACCAGGAGGTCGGCTTCACGAAGGCACTGCGTGGCGCCAGCGAGCGGATGTTGACCAACTGCAGCGACTCCAGCACCGGCCGCTGGCTCTCTTCCTTGCGCAGTCGCAGGTTGAGGCCTTCGATCTCCGCGCCGCGCAGGAAACCGGGGTTGTTGTCGAACCAGTCGTGGTAAGTGAGCCGCAGACCCAGCTCGCCGAAACCGTTGTCATCGCGCATCCCCCCGCCGGCAGACAGCATCTTGGTGGCATGGCCGTCCTCCGGGGCGTCTGGGGTCGGCAGCGGCGGCAATGCGCTGGCCGGCAGGGTGCGGATCTCGCGCAGCAGCGTGAAGCTGCGCCGCGCCACCGACTCGTTACGCTCTTGGGTACGGTGAGAGAAGCGCAGGTATTCATAGGCGGTCTGCGCCATCAAACGGCGCTGCTCGGGGCTGTAGGACTGGTAATCGGCGCTGGCGATGACCTGCTCCGGCCGATCCGCCAACCGCCGTGCCACCCGCCGTGCTGCCGGGCTGAGTTGGTCGGCCAAGTGGTTCAACTCGCGGGACTTTGAGGCGCGGTAGTGGCGGCTGCCAATCAGGCCGGCATCGTCAATGCTGCGCACCGTATTCACCGGCACTTCGGTGAAGCGCAGGCTATCGAGCAGACCAATACCGGGGCGCGCTACTTCCATCAGCTCCAGCAGCCGGAAGGAGCAGTTCTCGTCGAAGAAGTAGTAGTCGAAGCGAATGTCCTTCAGCTCCCACAGATGATCCACCAGCCAAGACAGCTCATCGTCATCCAGGGTCAGCTCGTATTCCCACATATCGCGGTTTTCCAGGTGGGCGTAATCCTGGATTTTGGTGACGTAGGGAACAATGGAGAAGTAGCCGTCATAACCGCCGGCCAAGCCGCGGTAAATATAGAAAATCGAGTTGTCGCTGCCGTCCGTAAGGGCGCCAAAATTCACCGCCCAAGACAACCACACGCCCTGGTCTTCGGCACTGTCGAGCCGCAGCAGGGTGTGACCGAACATCGACGATGGGCTGTTCAGATAGGCCGCGGGGAAAATCAGCACCGCCTTGCCGGTGGGGATTTCCGCACGCCACTCCAGGTACTCATCACAGTGGGCAAACGGCGCCATTTCCTGCGGCCACTGCAATTGTTCAGCCAGGAACCGGTAGCGAGCCGGAAACTGGCAGCGGGCCGGCGACTGCGGCGCTGCCAATTGCTCGATGGAGGCGCGCAATTCGGCGCGCGGCTGGCGGCGACCGTTATCAGCCAAGAAGAACGCATCATCGGCAACATAACTGTTACCGCGCTGGCGCAGGGTGGCGCCGCGATTGATGTGCAACAGCGCCTGCCAACGGGGGTGTTGCTCCAGTTGCTGCAGGTCGATGGGAGCCGGGGCGGTGGCCAGCACAGAGCCCGGCAGTGCCAACAGGGCGCCCAGCAGGGCGGTTAGAACAACACGCAACATGGGAATGGAATCAGCGGTGGCGGCGACAATGCCGCAAGGAGAGGTGGCCCTGCCGCCGCACAGCCGCGGCAGGGCACGGCGCATCAGGCGGAGTATTTCGCCAGAGCGTCATCCGCTTTGAGCACGGATTCGATGTTCGCCATCACTTCCGCAGCAGTTACGTTTTCGCTGGTGAAGATGGAGTCGAAGTTGTTGTGCAGCACAGCGTTGAAGTGGCCACGGTCGGTCGCCTCAACACCCATGGCAACGGACAGTGCGGTCAGCGCTTCGCCTTCGCCCATGGCCACGTCGCGAGCGACTTCTTCCAGCACGCCGTTCATCGCCAGCAGGCTCTTGCCGGAGTAGGTCAGGTTGCCGCTGGTGTCACAGCCGTTGGTACCGGTGGTCATACCGAAGGTGGCGTTACCGGAGGTGCCGTTCACCAGCGATGCCAGCAGGTGCATCGGCAGGCCGTTGTTGCCTTCGAACAGCATGTTACCCCAGCCACAACCCGGGCCGCCCGGCGCTACAGCGGAAGCAGATACGGATGCACCCAGAAGAGCAGTTGCCAGCAGAATACGTTTCATCGTCGAACTCCTTCGCGATTTTATAATGTTGAGGTCCCCCCGCGCGTCTGGCGGGCGGTGGCTCAATCATAGTGGAGCGCTATGACCGCACAAGCTTTCGCTCTCAGCATTGAGAAATGTTAACCAATTTGCACAGTTGATCCGCGCTAGGTCAGCTTTCCAGCACGAACGTCACCGGCCCGTCATTCACTAATGACACCTGCATGTCAGCACCAAACACGCCGCGCTCTACCGCCACGCCGCCCTGCTGCAACGCCGCGATGAACTGCTGGTAAAGCGGCTGCGCCAACGCCGGCGCGGCGCAGCGGGTGAAGCTGGGCCGCCTCCCGCGCCCGGTGTCGGCCGACAGCGTGAATTGCGACACCGCCAGCACTTGGCCACCGGCCTGACGCACATCGAGGTTCATCTTGCCCTGTTCATCACTGAACAGCCGGTAACCGAGGATCCGGGTCGCCATGCGTGTCACCGCGGCGGTGTCGTCGTGCTGGCAAATGCCCACCAGCAGCAGCAAGCCGCTGCCGATGGCGCCCACCACCTCGCCATCGACCCGCACCGCGGCCTCGCTGACGCGCTGCACCACCACCTTCATTGGAGAGACTCCAGCTGCGCGCCGACCCGCACCACCGCATCCAGCAACGCCTGCTGAATACCCGGCTCACTGGACGCGTGGCCGCCATCGGCCACCACCGTCAAACGGCTGTGCGGCAGCGCTTGATGCAGCGCCCAAGCCTGATCCAGCGGGCACACCAGATCGTAACGGCCATGGACGATTTCCACCGGCCACTGCGGCAATGCCGCGCAGCCGGCCAACAAGCCGTCCGCCGGCAAGAAGCCGCCATGGCGGAAGTAGTGCGCCTCCAGCCGTGCTAACGCCAACGCGCGCTGCTGGAAGCCCTCGCTTACCTCCGTCGACGGCAGCAGTGTGGCGCAGGTCGCCTCCCAAGCAGCCCAGGCTTGTGCCAGCAACAGCTGCTCCGCTTCCGGCACCTCGGGGTCAGTCAGCCGCTGCAGATAAGCCGCCACCAAGTCGTCCCGCTGCGCCGGCGGGATCGGGGCGTTGAACGCCTGCCACGCCTCCGGCTGCAGCCGGCCAGCACCACCGCCGTACAGCCAGTCTAAGTCCTGCGGCCGGCACAGGAACACGCCGCGCAGCACCAGCGCTGCCACCCGCTCCGGATGGCACTGGGCGTAACGCAGCGACAGTGTCACCCCCCAGGAGCCGCCAAACAGCGTCCAGCGTTCAATGCCGAGCTGCTGGCGCAGGCACTCCATATCGGACACCAAGGCATCGGTGTGGTTGTGCTCCAAGCCGCCCATCGGCGTCGACAAACCGGCACCGCGCTGATCGAACAGGATGATGCGCCAGCGACTGGGGTCGAAATACTGACGCATCGACGGCGCGCAACCGCCGCCGGGACCGCCATGCACCACCACTACCGGCCAACCGTCCTCACAGCCGCTCTGCTCCACATACAGACGATGACCATCGCCCACTTCAACATGGCTTTGGTACCAAGGCTTCAACGGGGGAAACAGACGCGCAGACATGACCACTCCAAACCATCACGAGTTCGGCAGCATACGCCAGCCGAGGGTGCAGAGCATGGGCAACCGCCTGGGTCGGCAATACCGGTCAGGGCAGGCAGTGATCGGCACGCCGAGTCGAAACCCTGGGACGCGATAGTGCCTGCGGATAGGTCAGGCTCGATGCAGTGATGGTGACGATTCGGGGCGGAGCCATAGCCGGAACCGAAGCCGGAACCGGGACTGGAACTAGAGCCGAATTCGAAACCAACACTCGAACTGGAGCAGGGCAGGGCTGGGCTGGGCTGGGCTGGGCTGGGTTCGGTTGGGTTGGGTTGGGTTGGGTTGGGCTGGGCTGGGGTTCGGCCAGGAGTGGGATAAAGCCACACCGGCTGCACTAGAATTTTTCGGTACACCTTGCCCCGAGTCCGCTGGGCAGTGCAAAGGCTAGGCTGGAGCGGGACCAAGCTTGGCCCGGTCCAGCCTAGCTTTCTCCGAGCCGAGCCGAGCCGAGCCAAGCTCAGGCTCAGGCTCAGGCTCAGGCTCAGGCCCAAGCCTGAGCCGGGACTGGCACTAGAGCCGAACTCGAAACCAGCACTCAAACTGGAGCAGGTCTGAACACCGACCCGAACCGGGTCACGCATCAGCGCACTTGCCAAAACTATCCATGCGCCGTCCGGACCCGCCTTAGGCCTTCACGCGTTCACAGCGCGCCCACGCCTCCGCGCCCACTCCTGCGGCCTCAACGCTCAGTCCTCATCCGCCGCCAACGCATCCAGTTGCAGCTCCTTGAGCTTGCGGGTCAGAGTGTTGCGCCCCCAGCCGAGCAACTCGGCGGCTTCGCCGCGGCGGCCGCCGGTGTGTGCCAACGCGACTTCCAACAGGGTGCGCTCAAAGGTCGGTACCGCCTGGGCCAGCAGCCCCTGCTCGCCCTGCATCAGCGCCCGCTCAGCCCAGCGTTTGAGCGGCCGCTCCCAGCCACCGCCACCGCTGTCGGACGCGGCGACCGGCACCAGCTCCGGCGGCAGATCATCCACTAGCACCTGGCGGCCGGACGCCATCACCGTCAACCAGCGGCAGGTGTTCTCCAGTTGCCGCACGTTGCCGGGCCACGGCAGCGAGGACAAAAAGGTAGCCGCGTCTGGGTGCAGGCTTTTCACTTCCATGCCCAATTCTCGCGCCGCCTGTTGCAGGAAATGCTGGGCCAACCGGGGAATGTCCTCACGCCGTTCCGCCAGCCGTGGCAGGTGAATGCGGATCACATTGAGGCGGTGGAATAGGTCTTCGCGGAACTCGCCGCGCTGCACTTTTTGCTCCAGATCTTGGTGGGTGGCGGCGATGATGCGCACATCGACCCGGATCGCCTGGGTGCCGCCGACGCGGTAGAACTCACTTTCCTGCAACACCCGCAGCAGCCGCGTTTGTGCTTCCGCCGGCATGTCACCGATTTCATCAAGGAACAAGGTGCCACCGTGGGCCTGCTCGAACCGGCCAAGGCGCTGGGCATTGGCGTTGGTGAACGCGCCCTTCTCGTGGCCAAACAGTTCCGATTCGATCAGATCCTTGGGAATGGCGGCCATGTTGAGCGCCACAAACGGCCCGTCGCTGCGCACCGAATGGCGGTGCAGTGCCCGCGCCACCAGCTCCTTGCCGGTGCCGGACTGGCCGTTGATCAGCACCGTCACCGGCGAGTGAGCGAGCCGCCCGATGGCGCGAAAGACTTCCTGCATCGCCGGCGCTTCGCCGATGATGTCCGTCGGCGGCGGCGCGGCGACAGCGGCCGTCGGCTCACCGTCGCGGTTGCGACGGTAGCGCACTGCGCGGCGCACCAGCGCCACCGCTTCGTCCACATCAAACGGCTTTGGCAGGTATTCAAACGCGCCGCCCTGGTAGGAAGCCACCGCCGACTCAAGGTCGGAATGGGCGGTCATGATGATCACCGGAATGTCCGGGTAGCGCCGCTGCACGGTGCGCAGTAACCGCAGGCCATCGGTACCGGGCATACGCACGTCGCTGATCAGAACGTCTGGGCCCGGCTCGCCGGCGTCGAGCGCATTGAGCGGATCGTCGGCGTTGTCGAAGCAACGCGACGTCAGATCCGCTTGTTCCAAGGCCTTATCGAGCACCCAGCGGATCGCATGGTCGTCATCGATTACCCACACGGTGGCAGTCATGGCCGGTGTTCTCCTTCGCGGCTCGGGGCTTCCATGGGCAGCAGCACGCTGAAGCAAGTGCGGCCGGGTTCACTGTGGCATTCAATCAGCGCCTGGTGCTGGGACACGATCGATTGGGCGATCGACAGACCCAGCCCGGCGCCCTGGGCGCGGCCGCTGACCAGCGGATAGAACAAGGTCTCGCGCAGTTCGTCGACGATGCCAGGTCCGTTGTCCTCAATATCGAGGCGCACAATCATGCGGTGGCGCAGGTTGCCGATGGTCGTCTGCCGCTGCACCCGGGTGCGCAGCAGGATGCGCGGCGTCGCCACCGGGTGCTCGGTGAGCGCCTGCGCAGCGTTGCGGACCAGGTTGAGGATCACCTGCACCAGTTGGTCGCGGTCGGCGGGGATGTCCGGCAAGCTGGTGTCGTAATCGCGCACCCAGGCCACTGCCGGAAACTCCGCCAGCACCAACTGACGCACATGCTCCAGGCATTCGTGAATGTTCAACCAGCAGAACTGCGGCGGCCGGCGCGGCCCCAGCATGCGATCTGCCAGCACCTGCAGCCGGTCGGCCTCACCAATGATCACGCGGGTGTACTCGCGCAGCGCCGGGTCTGGCAGTTCACGTTCCAGCAACTGCGCGGCACCGCGAATGCCGCCGAGCGGATTCTTGATCTCGTGGGCAACGCCGCGCACCAGCGCGCGGGTGGCTTGGTGGGCGTGCACCAGCCCCTCTTCGCGGGCGATGCGCAACATGCGGTCGAGCGGGATGATCTCCATCAGCATCACGGCGCGGCCCTGCTGCAACGGCGACACACTGTAATCGACCACGATTTCCTGGGCGCTGGGCAGCACGATGTGGGCTTCACGACGGGTGAACGGATGGCCGTCGGTCAGGCAGCGCTCGAACGCACTGCGCGCTTCCGGATCGGTGAAGAAGCCATCCGGCAACCGGCTGCCGAGCACCCGCTGGGCGCTGCTGCCCAGCAGCATTTCCGCCGCCGGGTTCAGATAGCAGAGACAGAAATGGGCATCCAGCAGCACCACCGCCGTACTCAGGTGGTCGAGCAGGCGTTGGTGGAGGTTGCGATCGGCGTGCGGTGTCAGGCTCATGGCAGTGGCAAAGCAAGTTTCAGGCCAGCACCCGGCGCCGGCAGCGGCCGCTGCGGCGCGGGGTATTCAGGACTGACAGCCTAGAGCATGCACCAAAGCAGTGCAGTAAAAACGCTGGATCACGCGCCCGGCTTGGGCGCCGGGGTGGGCGTGGGCTTGGGTTTCGGCGGCGCTGGCGCCACCGGCCGCTGGTGCACCGTGGTGCGGTGCACGTAAACGGTGACGGGGTCAGCACTCAACTGCACCCGACCGTCGGCATCCACCAGCCGCGCCTCGATCAGGTAGCTGCCACGTTCCATCGGCAGTTCCAGCTTGGTCACCACCGTGCCGTTCACGGACACCTCGCTGCGCAGCCCTTCGCCCTGCCACGCCACGCGGATCGGCACCGGCTGGTCGGGGTTGCGGAAGGTGGCCTGATCGGCCGGGGAGACGATGCGCAGCGCCGGTGCGGCGGCAGCTTCCACCACCGCCTCGGCGGCGTCTTGGCGCGCTTGCCACTGCTCCACCGCGCTGCTGGACGGCATCACGTTAAGGTTGCGCGGCGTCACGTCCACCGCGTTGCCGCCGGCGGGGGCTTGATCGCTGAAGCGCACCCGGCCTTGGTCATCCACCGTGCGGTAGATGCGCGAGCCGGCTGGCTCATCAGCAGCGACCGTGACCGGCGCCGCCACGGCCAGCGCCAGCAACGCCATCAAGGGATAGGGATTCATCGACAATCCTCCGTGCCATAGCGCCGGTCAGTGTGCGCCAGCCGCCGCCGGCGGTACAGGGCCGGCGTCGCAGTGGCCGCCGGAGCATAAAAAAGCCCCGCTGAGCGGGGCTAGTTCGCAGATCGGCAGCCGATCAGCAGGAGTAGTACATGTCGAACTCGAGCGGGTGCGGCGTCATGTTCACCCGCTCCACCTCTGCGCGCTTGATGGCGATGTAGGCGCTCAACGTTTCCTTGGTGAACACACCACCCTTGAGCAGGAACTCGTGGTCGGCTTCCAGTGCATCCAGCGCCATGGTCAGTGAATGCGCCACGGTGGGGATCTGCGCCGCTTCTTCCGCCGGCAGATCGTACAGATCCTTGTCCATGGCATCGCCCGGGTGGATCTTGTTCTGGATGCCGTCGAGGCCGGCCATCAGCAGCGCCGCAAAGCACAGGTAGGGGTTAGCCACCGGGTCCGGGAAGCGGGTCTCGATGCGACGCCCTTTCGGATTGGTGATGTACGGGATGCGGATCGACGCCGAGCGGTTGCGCGCAGAGTAAGCCAGCATCACCGGCGCCTCGAAGCCCGGTACCAAACGCTTGTAAGAGTTGGTGGACGGGTTGGTCAGGGCGTTCAGCGCGCGGGCGTGCTTGATGATGCCGCCGATGTAGTAAATCGCCATTTCTGACAGCCCGCCGTAGACATCACCGGCGAACAGGTTTTTGCCGTCCTTGGACAGCGACTGGTGCACGTGCATGCCGGAGCCGTTGTCGCCCACCAGCGGTTTAGGCATGAAGGTCGCGGTCTTGCCGTAGGCATGGGCGACGTTATGGACGCAGTACTTGAGGATCTGCACTTCGTCGGCTTTCTTGGTCAGGGTGTTGGCGCCGACGCCGATTTCGCACTGGCCGGCGTTGGCCACTTCGTGGTGGTGCACTTCGATGCGCAGGCCCATTTGCTCCATGGCGTCGCACATGGCGCCACGCAGGTCATGCAGGCTATCCACCGGCGGCACCGGGAAGTAACCGCCTTTCACACGCGGCCGGTGGCCCATGTTGTTGCCGCCTTGGGCGTCGGAGGTCATCCAGGCGCCTTCGTCGGAATAGATGGTGTAGGACTGGTGGTGCATCTGGGTGTCCCAGGTGACCCCGTCGAAGATGAAGAACTCCGGCTCCGGCCCGAACAGCGCGGTGTCCGCGATACCGGTGGACTTCAGGTATTCCTCGGCGCGCAGCGCGATGGAACGCGGGTCGCGCTCGTAGCCCTGCATGGTGGTCGGCTCGACGATATTGCAGCGCAGAATCACCATCGGGGTGTCGGCAAACGGGTCCATCACCGCGGACTCGTCATCCGGCATCAGAATCATGTCGGACTCATTGATGCCCTTCCAGCCGGCGATGGACGAGCCATCGAACATCTTGCCGTCCTGGAAGAAGTCCTCATCCACGTCGGCAGCCGGGTAGGTGACGTGCTGTTCCTTGCCACGACTGTCAGTGAATCGCAGATCCACCCATCTGGCGTCGTTGTCCTTGATCAGTTTGAGGGTCTTCTCAGACATGGTGATGCGTCCTCCTGGGAACGGCGTTGAGTCCGCCGGTGCGGGTGTCTGCCCCACGTCGGCGTGTCCTGACAGTCTGTGAAACGCGTCAGGCCGGTGTCGACCGGCCTGACAAGAACAGCAAGTACCGTGCCAGCAAATTCACCCCGCCGATGCCGTCTGGCCGGGGGCTGCCGCACCATCGCCGTGCAGCTGCAACGGCGGTTGCACCATGGCGGTGCAGTGCCGCATCAGGACGCGGCGCCACCCACTTCCACGCGCACCACTATAGTGCCGTCGCGGCGGTCAGTGGCCACCACCCGGTGCCCATTGATGCGGCACCAGGCCGGCAGGTCATTGAGTACACCAGGATCGGTGGCGAGTACATCCAGCAGCGCACCCGGGACCATCGTTTTTACACGGTCTTGGGTGCGGATCACCGGGATCGGACACAGCAGCCGGCGCACATCCAGCTCGGGAATCGAAGCGTCAGGTGCCACCGACATGCCACTCCTTCGGAATATCGTCTGCCGGCATTGGCTTCACTTTGAGCAGCTTGCCGACACCCTTGGGTGCTTGCCAGGTCATGGTCACTTCCTCCGCCTCGCGGCCTTGGCTAAAGCGCGCCACGATCGAGGCCGCCCAGAGCGCTTCTTCCTCGCTCTCGAACTCACCGTCGATCAGCGTCAGCGGGCCACCATGGCTGACCATTTCAAAGCTCGAAAACTGGTAGCGATAACCCTGCAAAAACTCGGTCTCGCCCGCTTCACGGCTGATGATCAGCTTGAAGTGCGGGCGCGGGCGCAGGTGGCGACCGATCTTCAACAGCAGGATGTCGTCAAGATCGTAATCCTTGCGCTTGCGGGCCTGCCACAGGTCGCCGAGCTTTTTCGAATACGACTCGTCGGTAAGGAAGCAGCAACCGCCAGCCGGCTGCGCGTACTCTTCCAGTCCGAACGCTTTGGCCAGCGCCATCTGTGGCGCCCGGCTGCGACCGGTGATGCTGTGCAGCTGCTCACGGTCCACCCAGCCTTCGCGCTCCGGCAACGTCGGCGGCAGGTTCTTGGCACACAACGGACGCAACAAACGGTCTTCAGCGCCAGACTCGCGCGCAATCAGCGGCATGGTCCACTTCAACTGCGACTTGGGCCGCTGGCCGATCACCTCGCCGGTGATGATGAAATCGAACCCATCGCCATCGGCGGCACACTGCTCAGCCAGGTCTTCCGCTTGGCGCAGCATCAACGTGGCCTTGTTGACCATGAAGATCTTGCAGTCCAAACACGGGTTCATGTGCGCGCCATAACCGTACTGCGGGTACAGCACCACATTCTTATATTCTTCGGAGATGTCGATGATGTGCAGCTTGATGCCGAGCTGCTCCGCCACCCACAGCGCATTGTTGCGCTTGGGCTTTTTGCGGTCGCGCTCGCGGATGGCATGGGTGTGCCCCTCGACACAGAAACCGGTGTAGAAGTTGACCCCTTCCACCTCGATGCCCTGCGCCTGCATCACCTTCACCGCCAGCATGGAGTCGAGCCCACCGGACACCAGCGCCAAGGCGCGGCGACGGCGCGGCGGCGTCTCTCCGGGGCGGATTTCAACCTGTTCGGTGTTCAAACGAATAACCCTTTATTGACGGCAGCACAGGGCGACGGCCCTGCGCCGTGCGTGAGGCGGCGCAGTATAGCAAAGAGTTGCGCTGCTGCGCCCCCGCTGATGCCTGCTCAGGCAGGTACCAGCGGGCCGGTGGCGAACTTCTGCTGGCTGAACGCCAGCCGTTCTTCCACCGTTTCCGAGCGGCCGGTGGCCTGCAGCTGGTCAATGTGGCGCTCTACCAGCGCGCAGCGCTTGGCAAGGCCGGAGTCGTTGGCAATCTGGATGTTGAGGCCAGGGCGCGCGTTCAGCTCCAGCATCATCGGCCCCAGATCCTTGTCGAGCACCAGGTCGACGCCCAAGTAGCCAAGCCCGGTGAGCTCGTAGCAGCCGGCGGCAATGTCCATGAACTGCTGCCAGTGCGGCAGCTGCACGCCGGCCACCGGGTTGGCGGTATCCGGGTGGCGGCTGATCTTGCGGTTATGCCAAGTGCCGTCAAGGGTGATGCCGGTGGCCAGATCGACCCCGACGCCGATGGCGCCCTGGTGCAGGTTGGCCTTGCCCTGGGATTGCCGGGTTGGCAGTCGCAACATCGCCATCACTGGGTAACCACACAGCACAATGATGCGGATGTCCGGCACCCCTTCGTAACTGATGGCACTGAACACCGCATCCGGGGTGACGCGGTATTCCACCAGCGCACGGTCGCGGCCGCCAGCCAGTGAATAAATGCCGGACAGAATGCAGGACAGGTGATAGTCCACTTCCTCGGCCGACAACAGCCGTCCGGAAGCGGTGCGGTAGTAATCCTCGAACCGGTCGGTAATCACCAAAATGCCGTCACCGCCGGCGCCCTGCGCCGGCTTGATGACGAAGTCCTTGCGCCCGGCCAGTTTGGCGCCGAGGTCGGCAATCGCCGACTCGCTGTCGACCATGGCGTACAGCTCCGGCACGCTCAGCCCGGCGGTGATCGCCCGTTCTTTGGTCAGCAGCTTGTCATCCACCAGCGGGAACAGCGCGCGCCGGTTATAGCGCAGCACATAATCGCCGTTGCGCTGGTTGATGCCCATCACGCCGCGCTCACGCAGCGCCCGCCAGGTCTTCAGCATGGTTCAGCCCTTCCCTGTCAGCGCCTTGAAGCGCATCAGTTCGGTCAGCCGGTAGCCGCGGTAGTGGCCCATCGCCAGCATGATCGACGCCATCATCAGCAGCACGCCGGGGAAGGTGAAGCAGATGTACACCAGCGGCGGCCAAGTCATCAGCAAGTGCGCGAAGGTCGCCGCAATCAGGGTGCCCACGGCGGACTTGAGCGCATTCATGGCGCCGCGCTCTTCCCACTGGATCGACAGCCGCTCGATCACCATGGTCAGGATCACCATCGGGAACAGCGCCACTGACAGACCGCGCTCCCAGCCGAGCTTGTGGCCGAACAGACTGATGACCGCCATCAAGATCACCACGAACGTTAGTACCACCGACAGTCGCGACAGCAGCTGCAGCCGCAAATGCTCAAGGTAGGAACGTAATGACAGCCCCAGTGCCGTGATCACGGTGAACATCACGATGCCCCACAGCACATCGGTTTCACGGAACGCCAACGCCACCAGCACCGGAGTAAAGGTGCCCAGCGTTTGCAGCCCGACCAAGTTGCGCAGCAACAGGATCAACAGCACGCCGAGCGGGATCATCATCATGATCCGGAACACTTCCTGGGTGGCCACCGGCAGGTCATACAGCGAGAAGCTCAGCCGCGCGCTCTCGCGCACGCGCTCGGAGCTTTGCGCCAGCTGGATGGCGCTGACATCGGAACGTGCCACCGCAAACGACACCTGCGGGCGGTTAGCGCCTTCGCTCTGCGCCACGCTGCCGGCGCCAATCCACCAGACGATGCGGTCCTGCGGCAGCCCCTGGTTGCCGTTGGCCGGGTGGAAGTAGGTCCAGCGGCTGCCGTTGAAGCTGCGCAGCCACAGCTCCGGCGTCTGGGTCTGGGAGGGCATTAGCCGCAGTGTGTGCACCTGCTCCACCGGGATGTGGGCCGCCGCCAGCAGCGTTTCGATCACCCGCGCGCGATTTTCGATCGACACATCGCCGTGCAGCAACAGGCGCACGTTCTCATCGTCCGGCTGGTTCACGCGGCGGATGGTTTCACTGATAAAGGTATCGACATCGGCGGAGTGCTGGCGGATCGGCGCCAGCAGCGCTTCGGCCGCCACCTTGTCCGGGCCTTCCAGCGCCGGGCGGGCACGGAACTGCGGGCCCACATCGCCGGCCACCGACTCGCCGCCGAAACGTTGCGACAGCACCTTGCGGTAATAGAGGGTTTGGTCGCCCTGGGCGCGGCGCACCGACCAGGTCACCTGGCGGTTGCCGTCAACTTTGTTCACGTTGACGCCGTAGTTGTGCGACACAAAGCTCTCGTTCAGCACCAGGTAGCGGTCGCTGCCGGGCGGCACGAACATCTGTACCTTCACCGGCGCATTGCCGGTGGCGCGGAACTGTACCCTGGCATCCACTACCCAGACCGGATCGGTGACACTTTCACTGACCGGGATTTTCAGTACAAACACCTGGTACAGGGCACTGCCGGCGCCTAGCACCAGCAGTATCAGCGCCAGAATCAGCGCATGCAGTTTCACTCCGCGCATAGCGGCCCTCCCGCCGGGACCACGTGCCGGTGGCCGCCGGTTTGAATCTGGTTCAAGAGCGATCCTGCTGCGCCGCCCGGACCGGCTCAGCATTGCAGCTCGGCGCGCCCACGGAATACGACAGCTGGGGATCGATGATGGAGTGGAGCTGCGCCAGGCCTTCAGAACCAATCAGCAACGGGAAATCGAAGTTGCGGCGGTCGGTCAGGTTGACGCGCATGGTGGCAGCCCGGTCACCGACACACAGGGTCAGGGACACCACCGGGCGCTGAGTATAGGTCTTCTCGGCCTCCGGGTGCAGATCCTGCACTCGCCGCCGGATCCGCACGGTGTGATCGAGCGGCAACTCCACCGCCTTGTCACCGGCGGATTTCACGCCAACCCGGAAACGGACCCAGTCTTCGCCATCGCGCTCGAAGGTCTCGATGTCGTAGGCGCTCAATGACGCACTGACGGCACCGGTATCGAGTTTGGCTTCCAGGCCCAGATCCAGCTCATTGATGCGCGCGTGTTCATGCACGCCGTAAATGGTTTTGTGCTGCCCGGTCGGAACCGAGTCCGCCGCCGTCCCGGAGGCCAAAGCCACCAGCCCGGAGGCCAGGATGAGTCGGAAAGTCATGTACCGTTCCAAAGCGTTTGGGTTTTAGGAAAGGGTGAGAGTGTACTGATCAGGATTGCGGCGTTCGACCGCCGCTGCCAGAAAGGGTTGCAAATTGGTCCGGCATTTAGAACCGGAGGCCAGCAAAATATCGTACCGATTGGTAAAACTGTGCGGCGGTCGGCCCCCGATTTAGCGCCAACGATGTGTCAGAACCGGCCCGTGCTATACTCGCGCCCCATTTCTCTATACAGCCGGTACCTTTTGTGAGCATCGAACGCCTTCGCAACATCGCCATCATCGCCCACGTTGACCATGGCAAGACCACCTTGGTCGACAAACTCCTGCAGCAGTCCGGAACCTTTGACGAACGCGCCACCCCGGTGGAACGAGTGATGGATTCCGGCGATATCGAAAAGGAACGGGGCATCACCATCTTGGCGAAGAACACCGCCATCCGCTGGCGTGACTACCGCATCAACATCGTCGACACCCCCGGGCACGCCGACTTCGGCGGCGAAGTTGAACGGGTGATGTCGATGGTCGATTGCGTACTGTTGCTGGTGGACGCGGTGGACGGCCCGATGCCGCAAACCCGCTTCGTGACCCAAAAGGCGTTCCAAGCCGGCCTGAAACCGATCGTGGTGATCAACAAAGTGGACCGGCCCGGCGCCCGTCCGGATTGGGTGATGGACCAGGTGTTTGACCTGTTCGACCGCCTCGGTGCCACCGATGAGCAACTCGATTTCCCGGTGGTATATGCCTCCGCCCTGAACGGCATCGCGGGTCTCAGCCTCGACAGCCTGGCCGACGATATGACGCCGCTGTTCCAGACCATCGTTGACCGCGTCCCGCACCCGGACGTGGACATCGACGGTCCGTTCCAGATGCAAGTGTCCTCGCTCGACTACAACAGCTATGTGGGCGTGATCGGCGTCGGCCGCATCAAGCGCGGCCGCCTGAAAACCAACACCGCGGTAAAAGTAGTAGGTGCCGACGGCAAGGTACGCAACGGCCGGGTACTGACGGTGATGGGCCACCATGGCCTGGAGCGCGTCGAAGTGCCGGAAGCCACCGCCGGTGACATCGTTTGCATCACCGGCCTCGATCCGCTGGCGATTTCCGACACCCTGTGTGACCCGACCGAGGTTGAGGCGCTGCCGCCGCTGACCATCGATGAACCGACCGTGAGCATGTTCTTCCACGTCAACACCTCGCCGTTTGCTGGCCAGGACGGCAAGTACGTGACCTCGCGCAACATCCGCGACCGACTGACCGAAGAGCTGCGCCACAACGTTGCGCTGCGCGTGGAAGACACCTCCAGCCCGGACCGCTTCCGGGTGTCCGGCCGTGGTGAACTGCACCTGTCGGTACTGATCGAAAGCATGCGCCGCGAAGGCTTTGAAATGGCGGTGGGCCGCCCAGAAGTGATCCTGCGCGAAGACGAAAACGGCACCAAGCAAGAGCCCTATGAGCAGCTCATCATCGACATCGAAGAGGAGCACCAGGGCCCGATCATGGAACAGATGGGCTTGCGTCGTGGCGAAATGACCAACATGGCGCCGGACGCCAAAGGCCGCCTGCGGCTGGAGTACATTGCGCCGTCCCGCGGCCTGATCGGCTTCCGCTCGCTGTTCATGACGCTGACCTCCGGCACCGGCATCCTCAACTCGGTGTTCTCCCACTACGGCGAGTACCGCCCCGGTGCAGTGGCCGAGCGCAACAACGGCGTGCTGATCTCCAACGTCACCGGCAAAGTGCTGGCGTTCTCGCTGTTCAACCTGCAGGAACGCGGCCGGCTGATGGTCGACCCGAACGTGGACGTGTACGAAGGCCAGATCGTCGGCATCCACTCGCGCGATAACGACCTGGTCGTGAACCCCACCAAGGGCAAGCAGCTGACCAACGTGCGCGCCTCCGGCTCCGACGAGAACATCATCCTGACGCCGCCGATCCGCATGTCACTGGAACAGGCGATCGACTTCATTGAAGACGATGAGTTGGTGGAAGTAACCCCGCACCACATCCGCCTGCGCAAGAAGATCCTCAACGAGTCCGACCGCAAGCGCGCGTCGCGCCAGTAAGGTATACCGGCGGGGCCTCACGGCCCCGCCGTCAGTGATGACCGCCGTCCTGCATCTGGCGCTCTACCAGCCAGAAATCCCGCCCAACACCGGCAACCTCATGCGTTTGGCCGCCAACATCGGCTGCCGCCTGCACTTGATTGCCCCGCTCGGCTTCTCGCTCGACGACAAGTTGTTGCGCCGAGCCGGCCTCGATTACCGCGACCAAGCTGCACTGCAGTTGCATGAGCACTGGGACGCATTCCAGCACTGGTGCGGCGCACGGCGCCTGTTCGCGTTCACCACCCACGGCCACCACCATTACCACCAACCGACTTACCGCCACGGCGATGTGCTGCTGTTTGGTCCGGAAACCCGTGGTCTACCAGCAGCGCTGCTGGCCGCACTACCAGATACCCAGCGAGTGCGGCTGCCGATGCAGCCCAATTCTCGCAGCCTCAACCTCGCCAACGCCGCCGCCATTGCCTGCTACGAGGTGCTGCGGCAGCTGGATTTCCCCGGTCTCCACTGACCCCGCCGCCATGCCCGCCTGCGCTGGCAAGCTGTCGCTAAAAGCCGGCTTCTGTCGCTAAAAGCGCCGCCCAGGCACCAGCATCTGTTGTTGATTTGTATCGTGCGGGGGCCTTTGGTAACCACCCCATTGATTCTGATCCGGCCGCCGACAAGCATGGCCCCGACATCGCCCGCCATCGCGTCCGGCTTGCCCTTTTGAGCGCTTTTGGATGCGCCCGGATGCCGTGGCTGTCGGTGATCGGGACGGGGGTCGACGATTTTGCTGTTCTGCGCTCCACGCTGGCCGGTTCCAGGCCGCGACCGGAGCTGCACTTGCCGCTTGGCCTTGTTTGCTGCTGCTCCATTTCCCCCCTGCTCCCGCACCTGCGACCTGTCACGTGATCGATCGACAACTTTCTGCCATCTGGATAATGGGTGACTTCATGCCAACCGCTTTGTCCCTGCTCGTCAGCTCCCGCCTGCGCTGTGGCGCGTTGCTAGCCGGCTCCATGCTTCTGCTGGGAGCGTGCTCCTCGGCCCCGGTACAACTGAGCGGACCGTCCCAGTCCTGGCACCCGAACACGGTGTCCGAGACCGCCCACGCACGGGCCGAAATCGTCATCTACCGGGACGACAAGCGCGACAAGACCGAACAGGCACCGGTGTTGTGGGGCGATGAGCGCCTGCTTGGCGCACTGCTGCCGGGCCAATACCTGAGCGCCCGCTTCTGCGGCGAGACCGCTGAGCTACGGGTGGATCCCAGCCAGCCGGGCTTCCTGCCGAGCCGCCACCGTCTGCCGGTGGACGAGAGCGGCACCCAGTTCTACCGCCTCAGCAAAGCCATGGGCCAATACCACCTGCACACGGTGTCCCAAGAGCAGGCCGAGAAAGCGCTGCGCAAGCTGGAGCGTCAATCGCACGTGGTCAATCGCCAGGCCCGTTCCTGCGAGCCGCCGCGCCAGGTGCTGGAAGAGATCCCGGAGCCGATGCCGGAGCCGGTGTTGCTGCGTGAAGTCGCCATCGGCGCCGACGCCCTGTTCCGTTTCGGCAGCTCCGACATGAAGGACATCTTGCCGGAAGGCCGCGACGCGCTTGACGAACTGGCGCGCGACATCCGCTCCTCGATCCAGGTCAAGCGCATCCACATCGTCGGCCACACCGACCGCCTCGGCAGCGATGCCTTCAACGACCGTCTGTCACAGCAGCGCGCCGAAACCGTGGCCGCCTACCTGAGCAATCAGGGCGTCAGCGGCAACGTACAGGTTTCTGGCCGCGGCAAGCGTGACCCGGTGTCCGACTGCCCCGATTACCTGCCGCGCCAGCAGCTGATCGGCTGCCTGCAGCCGGACCGTCGGGTTGCCATTGAGCTGTGGGGTGTGCAGGACAACAGCGCCACGCGCTGAGTAGGTCCCGCCACCTGACTAATCCAGCGGCCGGCGCCAGAGCGCCGGCCCTCCCAGATTGAAACGCAAGGAATCGAGTCATGAGCAATCCGGTCCAGGTACTCATCCAAACTTCCAACGGCGCACAAAGCGGCCATGTTGCCCGTCCCGGCAGCGGCCAGACTGTCACCGTTCCAGCGCGCTCCGGCATGACCGTTGAGCTGCGCGATGCCACCACCCAAGTCGCTCCCGACCAAGTGGTGATCCGCCGCAGCGGCGATGACCTGCAGGTGTTCTTCGACGAAACCGCCGCCCAGCACAAACAGGGCGTGCCGGACGTGGTGCTGACCGACTACTACGCACTGGAGAACCCGCCGGAACTGACCGGCGTCTCCGAAGACGGCAAGGCCTACGCCTACGTTCCGCAGGACGGCCAAACCGAATCGCTGGCCGCAGAACTGGTCGACGGCGCCACCAGCCACCAGAGCCTGGGCTACGACGCTGCTGCTGCCGGCGCCATTATCTGGTGGCCGTGGCTACTGGCTGGCCTGCTGATCGCCGGGGGCGTCGCCGCCGGCAGTAGTAGCAGCAGTAGCAGCAGCAAGGGCAAGCCGGTGGATACCACGCCGCCGAAGCCCGCTGAAGACGTGACCTTCAGTGACGACGGCGATGCCATCACCGGCAAAGGTGAGCCGGGTGCCACCGTCGACGTCTACGACAGCAACGGCGACGTCATTGCCACCGGCACTGTGGACGCCGACGGCACCTTCACGGTGCCGGTGAACCCGCCGCTGACCAACGGCGAAACCGTGGACGTGGTGCTGACCGATGACGCCGGCAACAGCTCGCTGCCGGTCACCGCAGTGGCGCCGGACACTACCGCACCGGACCAGCCCACCGACGTCACCATCACCAGCACCGACGCCGAATCGCAAATCAGCGGCAAAGGTGAGCCGGGCGCCGGCGTCACCATCTACGGGCCGGACGGCAACGTGCTGGCGGTCGGCCAAGTCAATGCCAACGGCACCTTCACCATTGTCGTGCAGCCGCCGCTGACCAAGGGCGAAGTGATCGAAGTGGTGCAGACCGACGCCGCCGGCAACACCTCTGACCCGCGCGTGGAAGTCACCGCGCCGATCATGGCCACCAACGTGAAAACCAAGGCGGTTGAGCAGGCCGACGGCTCCCATGAGTCGGTCGTCAGCGGCAACGGCAAGCCCGGCGCCGACGTGGTGGTGCGTGGCGCCGACGGCACTGAACTGGGCCGCGGCACCGTCGGCCAGGACGGCAAGTTCGAGATCACCCTGTCCCCGGCACAGCTGAACGGCGAGCCGCTCACGGTGCAGGTGGCGCCGACCGCCCCGACCTCGGTCCCCACCGACACCCGCGCGCCGGATATCACGCCGCCGGCCAAGCCCGACAACGTGGACATCAGCGACGACGGCAGCAGCGTCACCGGTGACGGCGAGCCGGGCACCACGGTGGTGATCACCGATGGCGACGGCAACGTCGTTGGCGAAGGCACGGTGGACGACGACGGTCACTTCGACGTCACCCTCGATCCGCCGCTGACCGACGGCGAGACCGTCGACGTGGTGCTCAAAGATGATGCCGGCAACAGCTCCGACTCGGTGCAGGTCACCGCCCCGGACACCACCGCGCCGGACGCGCCGACCGACGTGACCTTCTCCCCCGGCGGCGACGCCGTCAGCGGCAAGGGCGAGCCGGGCGCTGACGTCACCATCACCGATGGCGACGGCAATCTCCTTGGCAGCGGCACCGTGGACAACAACGGCAACTTCACCGTGGGCATCAACCCGCCGCTGGTGGATGGCGAGACCGTCGACGTAGTGCTCACCGATGACGCCGGCAACGACTCCGACCCGACCACCGCCACTGCTCCCGACCTGACCCCGCCGGACGCGCCCACTGACGTACTGCTGAGCGACGATGGCGATGTCATCACCGGCAAGGGCGAGCCGAACACCCAGGTGTCCATCAAGGACAGCACCGGCAAGCAGATCGCCACCGGCACGGTAGACGCCGACGGCACCTTCACGGTGCCGGTGAACCCGCCGCTGACCAACGGTGAAACCGTGGACGTGAGCCTGGTGGACGCCGCCGACAACGAGTCGCCGGCGGTACCGGTCTCCGCCAATGACACCACGCCACCGGCCAAACCCACCGATCTGAAAGTGAACGATGACGGCACCGAACTGACCGGCAAGGGCGAACCCGGTGCCTCGGTGACCGTGACCAACGCCGCGGGCGATGTCATCGGTACCGGCAACGTTGGCACCGACGGCAAGTTCTCGGTCACGCTGGCGCCGGCACAGATCCTCGGCCAAACACTGGATGTGACGCTCACCGACGCCGCCGGCAACGTGTCCGAGCCGGGTCAGGCGCTGGCGCCCACCGACGGCGCACCGCCGCGTCCGACTGACCTGGATGTCAGCGCAGACGGCGCTGAACTGACCGGTAAAGGCCGCCCCAACTCAGATGTGACCGTCACCGATGCCGACGGCAACGTGCTCGGCACCGGCACCGTGGACAACAACGGTGATTTCACCGTGACGCTGTCACCGCCCCAGACCAATGGCGAAACCCTGGATGTGGTGCTGTCCGACGCCACCGGCGAATCACTGCCGGCGCAAGTGGACGCGCCCGACACCACGCCGCCGGAAGCCGCCGAAGATGTGGAAGTGAATGCTGACGGCACCCGCATCACCGGTACCGGTGAGCCGGGCACCACCGTCACCGTGCGCGACCAAGACGGCACTATCGTCGCCACCGGTCCGGTAGATCCGAACGGTAACTTCGATCTGGAGCTGACGCCGCCGCAAACCAACGGCGAGCAGTTGGACGTGGTGCTCACCGATGACGCCGGCAACGACTCTCCGGATGCCAGCACCGTGGCCCCGGACCTGACCCCGCCAGATCCCGCCACCGACCTGAAAGTATCGGTGGACGGCGAGCAGCTGACTGGCAAGGGCGAACCGGGCGCCGCCGTCACCGTGAAGGACGCCGACGGCAATGAAATTGCGACCGGCGTGGTCGACGCCAACGGCGATTTCAGCATCCCGCTGGATCCGCCGCAGACCGGCGGTGAACAACTGTCGGTGGAGCTCACCGACGACGCCGGCAACGTGTCCGATCCGGCCCTGGTGCTGGCCCACTACGAAATCTCGGCCGCCAACAACGCCGTCACCCTGCCGGTGGATGTGGTGCCGAGCAGCTACGACGGTGGCCTCTCCAGCAAGACCTCGTTCGTGGTCGCCAACCTGGGCTTGGGCATCCTGGACCTGGCCGCGGTGGACCTCGGCAATACGCTGCAGCTGGAAGTGGCGGAAGACACGGTGCGCCAGATCACCCTGAAAGCGGGTGGCGGTGGCGTGTCGATCCTGAGCTTCTTCGACCTGTTCACCTACAAGTTCAACGAATCCGACGGCCAGTGGCACCAAGTGCGCGTCGACAGCAACTTCCTCAAGGTGTACCTGCTCGGCGGTGCGTCCAATGAGCTCAGCATGACGCTGGAGCCGGGCAAGTACATGTTCCTGGTCGGCGCCAAAGCCGGTATCAGCGTGCTCACCGGTTACACCTTGCGCACCGTTTCGGATGTGGTGTTTGACTACAGCAAGCCGCTGGAAGCCAGTGGCCAGGCGCTCGGCAACGTCATCACCGACGCGGACCCCAACCACGGCATGGACGATGTGCCGGACGGCTCGGTGGTCACCGCCGTGGACGGCCAGCCGGTCACCGACACCACCCCGGCGGTGATTGAAGGCCAATACGGCACCCTGACCCTGCACGCCGACGGCAGCTACGAATACGTGCTCAAGCCGGAGTTCAAGGACAACCCGCAGTACGGCGTGAAGGACGTATTCACCTACACCGTGACCGCGCCCAATGGCAGCGACCAGGCCACCGCGGAACTGGAAATCACCCTCGGCCGTGGCGACCAGAGCGACGCCATTGAAGCCGATGCGGTCGTGGTGGTGGACGTGGTACCGAGCGCCGGTGCGCCGGCCAATGCGATTGGCAGCAAAACCGACTTCGGCGTGCTCAAAGCGGGTCTCGGCCCGATCCTCGGTGCCGACGCCCTGACGCTGAAAAACTCGCTCAAGTTCGATGTGGGCGAAAACACTTTCCATGAACTGACGCTGTTCGCCAATGGCGGCGGTGTGGCGGTGGCCAGCCTGTACGACTTGGTGATCTACCGCTACGACGAGAAGCTCGGCAAGTACGTGGAATACCACGTGCAAAACGGCTGGCTCGACATCCCGCTGCTGGGTGGCGTGTCCAGCGAACTGTCACTGGGCTTCACCGAAGGCTCCTACGCGGTGGCCCTGCGCCACGTGCGCGGCCTGTCACTGCTGACCGGCACCACGGTGGGCGTCAAGGCGGGCTCGGAGAAGGTCTACGACTACAACAATCCGAGCACGCTGGAAGGTGAAGTGTCCGGCGACGTTAACGACAACGACGACAGCCAAGTGATCCGCGTCGACGGCACCAAGATGGGCGCCAACGGCACCCTCACCGTGGACGGCGAATACGGCACGCTGGAGATCAACGCTGACGGCAGCTACACCTACACCATCAAGCCAGTGACGGCCGGTGAGCCACTGCCGTACGGCAAGGTCGACAGCTTCAGCTACACTCTGCGCCATGCCGACGGCAGCACCAGCGTCGGCGCACTGAAGGTGAAAGTGGACGTACTGCACGCCACCGATGACGTGCGCGGTATCGAAGTACCGATGGAAAAATTGGTGGTGGAGCAGAACAGCGGCGATGAGTCGTGGGGTTCCGGCATCGGCAAGGGCCAGACCAAGACCGCCGGCACCTTCGAAATTCACGAAGGCGACCAGACCACGCACATCAACATGCACGTGTCGGCGCGGGTGCAAGGCCTGGGTGAAACCACCCTGACCTACAAGCTGATCCACATCGACGAGAATGGCGTGGAAACGGTGGTCTACACCGACCAAGCCAAGGGCAAGGGCGAGAACGCCAAGCTGACGCTGGACATCACCACCGATGGCCTGGCTGCCGGCAGCTACCGCCTCGACCTGTCCACCAGCGGCGTGTCGGCCACCATCGTGCGCCTGCGCTTCCAAGGCATGAAGGTGACCACCACTTACCACGACGAATACGTGGAAAAGACGCTGCCGGATGTGAGCGGCAACCTGTACGGCAATGATCTCGGCATCGAAGAACTGGGCTCCGTGACCATTGAAGGCAAGACCATGGTGGTGGCCGGTGGTATCGGCGGCAGCGGCGAGTCACTGACGTTGGAAGGCCAGTACGGCACCTTGACCGTGTACGAGAACGGCACCTACCGCTACAAGCCGAACGGCACCGGCTACGGCGAGGACAGCTTCGACTACACGCTGACCTCCAAAATCGGCACCACCAGCAGCGCCACGCTGACCGTCACCGTCAGCCACGATGCACCGAACGGCAAGATCCTGCCCAACGTGACCACCGACGATGGCTCCCCCGCCATCAGCGATGATCACGGCGTGCAGCAGAGCCAGGCCAGCGCCGACGACAACAGCAGCACCACCGCTGCCGACGCGCTGCCGGACCTGTCCGATCTGGTCAGCTTGCCGCAGGAAGAAAGCCTCAGCTGGAACGGCGATGTCCTGGCCGATGCGGCCGGCAGCAGCGCAGCGGTACTTCCCGAACCCGACACGGCGCTGTACCTTGCCGATCGGCTGGAAGACAACGATCAGGACCTGGGGGTACTGGTCTGATGCTCTGATGGCAGTGCCGGGGTCCGCCCCGGCGCTGCCCATCGTCTCCCTGCACCATGGCCGCCGCCCACCGGGGCCGGCGGGCGGCTTGTCCTTGCCCGACCTTCAGCAGGTGATCATGTTTGCTCTCTCCCGTCTTCGCTGCACGGTGCTGCTGGCTGCCCTGCTGCCGCCTGCGGTCTCCGCTGATGTCCTGCCAGAACCCGAGCCCATTGCGTCGCTGACGGCGGTCGCCGCGGTTCAGCGTGCGGTGTCCTGGCACCCCACTATTGGCCGCCAAGCAGCGCTGGTGCAGCAACAGCTGCAAGCCCGCAGTGCCGCGCGCGCCGGTTATTACCCGCAGGTTAACGGTGGTCTGCGCAGCGGTTATGAACGCCGCTACGATGACGCCGGGGTGTACCCAGAGCTGGTACTGTCGGTGTCACAGATGCTGTACGACTTCGGCAAAGTTTCCAGTGCCGTGCGCTCTGCCGAAGCCGCCAGCCTCGCCCAGCAGGCGCGCCTGCTGCTGACGGTGGACGACATTGCCCTGCAAACCGCCGAAGCAGCACTGGAAGCGCGCCGCCAATGGCGTTTGGAGCAACTGGCCCGCGAGCAATACCAAGGGCTGGCGGCGGTGGCCGGGCTGGTGGAGCGCCGTCACCAGCAAGGCGCCAGCAGCCTGTCTGATGCGATCCAGTCCCAGCAGCGCGTGGAAGTGGCCCGCGCCCAAGTGCTCGACCACGCTGCCCAGCGGGCACGCTGGGAGGCGCGCCTCGGCACCTTGGTGGGTGCCCAGGGGCCGCGCCGCATCGAAGACCGGCTGCCTGCTGATCTGGGCCAGTCCTGCAGCCCCGATGATCTGGAGCGCCAAGCAGTGCCGGCCCTGCTGATGGCGCGCGCCGAGCGCGCCCATGCCGAAGCCGAACTGGATCTCGCCCGCGCCCAGCGCCGGCCGACTTTGACGCTCGATCCCAGCGTGTCCCATTATGTCGACGATCTACCGCGCATGGGGGGCGTGGATTCTGATCGCACCGACTACAGCCTGTTCCTGAACATGAACATGCCGCTCTACCAGGGCGGCAGTTTGCGTGCCCAGGAAAAGGCCGCTCAACACGCGCTGACGGCATCCGATGCTGGCCTGCGCCAAGCGCTGACAGAAGCCCGACAAACCCTGCGCGAAGCCGACGAACAACGGCGTACGCTAGCCCCTCAGGAAGCGCTGCTGCAGGCGCGTGAACAACTCAGCCTGCAAACCCGCGACCTGTACCGCCAGCAGTACCTGGAACTCGGCACCCGGCCCCTGCTGGACCTGCTCAACGCCGAACAGGACATCCACCAAGCGCGCATGGCGCTGGAAAATCTGCAGGGGGAATTGCAGAAATTCGCGCTCTCCTGCGCCTTTGCCAGTGGCACCCTGCGTGACGCCTTTGGCCTCAATGGCCAATCGCTGCAGGGTGTGGAGATCACACCATGAGCGATGCCGCCGACACCGGCGCTGAAGCCGCCGACACCCGCCTCGACCAATGGGTGGCGGCGGTCCTGGCCGTGGCCCAGCACTACCGCACTGACCCGTCACCAGAAACCGTCAAACTGGCAGCACACTGGTCGCCGTCGGTCACCGACGCCCTGCCGCAGTGCGCGCGCGAAGCCGGCCTGCAACTGCGTTTCCTGCCGATCCGCGATGACGCCTTGTCCGCGTGGGCGCTGCCGATCTTGGTGGAAATGCGCGACGGCCAAGTCGGCGTGATCGAGGCCCTCAACGACGACGGACTGCTGTCGGTGCGCTTCATGCAGGATGGCCTCGCCACCCCAGTACCGCGCGACAGCCTGATGTTGGGCCTGGCGCGCTGGGCCGTGGCACGCCCAATTGCCGGCGTGCGCGACAGCCGCGTCGATGCCTACTTGGCACCCAAGCAGGAGCACTGGCTGCGGCGACTGATCCTGCCGGACTGGCGCCCCTACGGGCATGTGATGCTGGCGGCGCTGATCGCCAACGTGCTTAGCCTCGCCACCATTTTGTTTTCAATGCAGGTCTACGACCGGGTGATTCCGGCGCAATCGCTGCCCACGCTGTGGGTGCTATTCAGCGGTGTGGCGTTAGCAGTGGGCCTGGCGCTGGCGATGCGGCTGGTGCGCGGGCGCATTATGGATTTGCTCGGCAAAGCTGCCGATTTACGTATTTCCGACCGTGTGTTTGGCCACGCCCTGCGGCTCAAGCTGTCGGCGCGGCCGGCCTCCACCGGCAGCTTCATCGCGCAGATCCGCGAACTGGAGCAGGTGCGTGAGCTGATCACCTCCAGCACCCTCGGCGCGCTGGTGGACATGCCGTTCTTCCTGCTGTTCCTGGTGGTGTTTGGGCTGATTGCCGGGCCGCTGGTGTGGGTGCCGCTAGTGGCCATGCTGGCGATGGTGATCCCGCCGCTGCTGATGCAGAAACGACTAGCCGAACAGGCGCGCGCCACGCAGCGGGAGTCCTCGCTGCGCAACGCGCTGCTGGTGGAAAGCATTCAGGGCTTGGAAGACATCCGCAGCTTGCAAGCGGAACAGCGCTTCCAGCAGCAGTGGAACCATTACAACGCCGCCACCGCCGCCTCGTCACTGGAACAGCGCCACCTCAATCATTGGCTGACGCAATGGAGCCAGACGGTGCAGGGCGCGGTATTTGCCATTGTGCTGGTGTTCGGCGCGCCGATGGTGATCGACGCCGAACTGACCTCCGGCGCGCTGGTGGCCGCCAGCATCCTGTCCTCGCGCATGTTGGCGCCGCTGGCGCAACTGACCCAGGTGTTGACCCGCTGGCAGCAGGCCAAGGTGTCGCTGCAGGCGCTGGACGCGATTATGGAACTGCCGCTGGAATCGTCCGAACAGCGGGTGCACCGCCCGGTGCTGCGCGGCGAGTTCGAGCTGCGCAATGCGCGCTTCCGTCACCACCCGGACCTGCCGGTGGCGTTGGACGTGGCGCAACTGGACATCAAGCCCGGCGAGCGCATTGCGGTGCTCGGCCGCAACGGTGCCGGCAAGTCGACGCTGCTGTCGGCGCTGGCCGGTCATGTCGACCAAGTCGATGGCCGCACCCTGCTCGACCAAGTGCCACTGATGCAGATCGATCCCGCCGACCGCCACCGCGACCTGGCGCTGCTGACGCAAACCGCGCGCCTGTTTCACGGCACGCTGCGCGAAAACCTACTGCTCGGCGCGCCGCAGGTGAGCGACAGCGAGCTGCTCGATGCACTGCGCGTCAGCGGCGCCTTGGCAGCGGTACAAAGCCTGCCGCAGGGGCTCGATTACCCGATCATGGAAGGCGGCGCAGGCCTGTCCGGTGGCCAGCGCCAATCGGTGCTGCTGGCGCGGTTGCTGCTGCGCCAACCGAATGTGCTGCTGCTGGATGAACCCACCGCGGCGCTGGATGAACACACTGAATCGGCGTTCCTTGACGGCCTCGACCAATGGCTGGGCCGTCGCACACTGATCTTCGCCACCCACCGGCTGGCACCGCTGCGGCTGGCGCAGCGCATTTTGGTGGTGGACGGCGGCAAGATCGTGCTCGACGCACCGAAAGAAAAAGCCTTGCAGGCCCTGCGCCAGTCCGGAGGCCAACGCCATGCATGATATCGCCCACGACCTTGATGACCTCGCCACCCTGCAACGGGCACGGCGCATTCTCTTGCTGGCGGGCGGCGGCTTGCTGGTGTTCCTGATCTGGGCGGCTTGGGCGGTGCTAGATGAAGTCTCCAGCGGCTCCGGCAAGGTAGTGCCTAGCTCCCGCGAACAGGTGATCCAATCGCTGGAAGGCGGCATCCTCACCGAACTGATGGTACGCGAAGGCGACATCGTCGAAGCCGGCCAGGTGCTGGCACGGCTCGACCCCACCCGCACCGAATCCGATGTCGGCGAAAGCGCGGCCCGCTACCGCGCCGCGCTAGCCCGCAGCGCCCGCCTGCAAGCTGAGCTTAGCGGCGAGGCGCTGTCCTTTCCCGACAGCCTGCAGGACTATCCGGAGCTGATCGCCGAGGAAACCCGGCTCTACCAAAGCCGCCGCCGGAGACTGGATGAGACGCTGGCCGGCATTGGCGCCTCGCGGCAGTTGCTCAGCCAAGAATTGGACATCACTCGCCGGCTGATGCAGACCGGCGCCGCCAGCAACATGGAAGTGCTGCGGCTGGAGCGCCAGCGCTCGGAGTTGGATTTGAAAGCCTCCGACACCCGCTCCCAGTACGTGGTGCAAGCGCGCGAGGACCTGTCCAAGGCCAGCGCCGAAGTGGAAACGCTGGCGTCAGTGCTGCGCGGCCGCACCGACTCGCTAACGCGGCTGACGCTGCGTTCACCGGTGCGCGGCATTGTGAAGGACATCGAAATCACCACCCGCGGCGGCGTGATCGCGCCCAATGGGCAGTTGATGCAGATTGTGCCGCTGGATGACCGGCTGTTGATCGAAGCGCAGATTTCACCGCGCGACATCGCCTTCATCCACCCGGACCAGGAAGCGCTGGTGAAAATCACCGCTTACGACTACGCCATCTACGGCGGTCTCAGCGGGCGCGTGGTGACCATCTCGCCGGATACGCTGCAGGACGAGCGCCAACCGGAAAACGTCTACTACCGGGTCTATATCCGCACCGACAGCGACTATCTGGAAAATAAAGCCGGCAAGCAGTTCTCGATCGTGCCCGGCATGGTGGCCACGGTGGATATCCGCACCGGCCGCAAGACGGTGCTCGATTACCTGCTCAAACCGCTTAACCGCGCCCGCGAAGCGCTGCGCGAGCGCTGATCGACGCCCACAAAAAAGCCCGTCACTGACGGGCTTTTTTGCTTCTGCCGACCACTCAGTGGGTCGGCGCTTCGGCGCCGTCGGCCTGACGCGCGCGGGCGTCGGCGTAAAGCGCATCGAAGTTGATCGGTTGCAGCAGCAATTGCGGGAAGCTGCCACGGTTGACCAGATCAGACACCGCTTCGCGGGCATACGGGAACAGCAGGTTCGGGCAGTAGGCGCCGAGCAGGTGATCGCGCTCTTCGCCTTCAAAGCCAACCAAGGTGAAGATGCCAGCCTGCACCACTTCCGCCAGGTACAGCACTTTGCCGTCTTCATTCTCGGCGGTGACGGTGACGCTCAGCACCACTTCGAAATCGCTGCCGCTGTCACCCAGCGCACGGGCTTCGGTGTTCAGCTGCAGGTTCACCCGCGGCTGCACCGGGGTCAGGAACACCTCAGGTGCCCCCGGCACTTCATAGGACAGGTCCTTGACGTAAAAACGTTGCAGGTGGAACGCGCGCTCCGGTGTCTCACTCATTGTTTTGCATCCATGTTCAGCATTGCATCCAGGCGGCCTTCACGCTCCAAGGCGTAAAGATCATCGCAGCCCCCCACGTGGGTGTCGCCGATGAAGATTTGCGGCACCGTTCGGCGCCCCGCCCGCTCGATCATGATCTGACGCTGGGACGGGTCGTCATCCACATCCACATTGGTGTACGACACGCCCTTGCTGTCCAGCAGCTGCAGAGCGCGCTGGCAGAACGGGCACCAACGGGTGGTATAAATCAGTACGGAAGTCATCAGGCTCGCACCACTGGCAAGTTCTCACCGCGCCATCCCTGCATTCCACCACGGATGCGGTACAGTTTCGTGAACCCCTTGCCGCGCAACGGCGACACCGCCCCGCCGGCCTGGTTGCCCTGGCCGCACAGGAAGATCAACGGGCGGTCTTTCCATTTTTCAATTTCGTTCAGGCGTTCGTTGAGGTTGGCCTGCGGAACATTGATACTTCCCGCGATGTGTCCCTTGCGGAAGTCATCGGCGCTGCGCAGATCAATCACCACACCCTGTTCCCGGTTGAGCAGGTCAGTGGCCTGCTGCGGGCTGATGGAACGACCGCCGCGGCGTGACTCGTTCAGGAAGAACAGAGCCCAGAGCAAAAAGAACGCCGATACCAGCACTGGGTGGTTGGCGGCAAATTCGAGCGCTTTGGTCATACAGCATCATCCGATCATGGGTAAAAAAACGTCGCCAAGTATAAGGAAGCCAATGCCATTCATCCATGCTCGCGGCCGGTTTGGCACTGCCGCGCTGCCAACACCGGTGGCCACACTCCCATGATCCGCCCCCGTTTGCTGCTGTCCGCGCTACTTGGTGTGCTGTTGCTGTGGCCTGCCTGGCTGCCGGCAGACAACGTCTCGCCGGGGCAACTGCGTGAATTACGCGAGCGAATCCGCGGGCTGGAACAACAACAGCAGAAAGACCTGCGCCAGCGCGACCGGCTGGCCGCGGACCTGCGCGAGCGCGAAGCCGCCATCGCCCGGCTCGATCGCGAACAGACCACCCTACAGCAACGCCAGCGCGAGGCCGCCCAGCGCCTCGACCAACTCAAGACCCGCCAGCGCAGCATGGCCGCCGAACAGGCCACCCAGGTGGAATGGATCGCGCGCACCGTGCGGCTACTGTACGGGCACGGCAAAGAACCCACCACCAAGCTGCTGCTCAGCCAGCAACAGCCGGACCAAGTCGCACGGCTGCTGCGCTACCACGATTACATGCAGCGCGCCCGCAGCGAGCGCCTCAGCACCCTCAAAACAGAACTGGAGGCGCTGATCAAGGTGTCGCTGGAAGTGGCCGATGCCCGCGAGCAGCTCGGCGTGCGCGAGGCAGAAGTGAGCGCCCAGCAGCGCCGCCTTGGCGAAGCACGCCAGCAGCGCGCCACCGCGCTCAGCGCGCTCAATGCCCAGGTCACCGAGCAGGGCCAGCGGCTCGGCGCGCTACGCGCTGACGAAAGCCGGCTCGACGCGCTGCTGCAACAGATGAACCGGGTGATCGCCGACATTCCGGCGCAGCCCAGCGGCGCCCCCTTTGGCCAGCTGGCCGGCAAACTGCCGTTCCCGTTGGAAGGCCGCACGCGGGTGAACTTCGGTACCGTGCGCAGCGGCAGTCTGCGCTGGAACGGGATGATTCTGGAGGCCACACCCGGCACTCCGGTACGCGCGATCCACACCGGGCGCGTGGTGTACTCCGACTGGCTGCGCGGCTACGGTTTCATGCTGATCGTCGACCATGGCAACGGTTACCTGAGCCTGTACGGCCATAACCAAACATTGCTGCGCGAGGTCGGTGATTGGGTTTCCGCCGGTGATGTGCTGGCCCGTTCCGGCGACTCCGGCGGCGCTGGTGACGCCGGGCTGTACTTTGAAATTCGCCGCCAGGGCAAGCCGGTGAACCCCAATGGCTGGGTCAACCGCCGTGTTACACTGCCGCCCCTGAATTAATCGGCGGCGGCCGCACTCTGAGAGTAGACAGGATGAAATACATTCTCGGCATTTCCCTGCTGGCCCTGGCCACCACCACCGTGGCAGCGCCGCTGGACCCGCGCCCGCAACTGGACCAGGACGCCCGCCAGCACGACATTCCAGTGACCGAACTGCGCCGGTTTGCCGAAGTGCTGGAGCGCATCCGCGTCGCCTACGTGGAAGACGCCGATGTGCGCGAACTGCTGGAGTCTGCCATCCGCGGCATGCTGATGGAGCTCGACCCGCACTCTGCCTACCTCAGCCCAGACGAGTTTGACGACCTGCAGGTGAGCACCTCCGGCGAGTTCGGCGGCCTCGGTATGGAAGTGACCATGAAGGACGGCTTCGTCACCGTGGTCACGCCGATGGACGACACCCCGGCCAGCCGCGCCGGCATTCAAGCCAACGACGTGCTGCTGAAGATCGATGACACCTTGCTCAAGGGCCTGACCCTCAACGAGGCGGTGGAAATGCTGCGCGGCGAGATCGGCAGCAGCGTCACCATCCAGCTGCTGCGTGAAGGCAGCGGCTCGCCGAAAACCGTCACCCTCACCCGCGACCGCATCCAGGTGCGCAGTGTGCGCAGCGAGATGCTGCCGGACGAGATTGGCTACCTGCGCATCTCCCAATTCCAGAGCAACACCGGCCGCGAGGTGCGCCGCCAGCTGGAGCAACTGCTGGCCGACAATCCCAACCTGGCCGGGCTGGTACTCGATCTGCGCAACAACCCCGGCGGCGTGCTCACCGGCGCCATCCAGGTCAGCGACCTGTTCCTCGATGACGGCCTGATCGTCTACACCCAGGGTCGCAGCGAGGACACCCGCCTCAACTACGCCGCCAGCCATGGCGACCTGCTCAACGGCAAACCACTGGCGGTGCTGGTGAACGGCGGCTCCGCCTCGGCGTCGGAAATCGTCGCCGGCGCGTTGCAAGACCATGGCCGCGCGCTGATTATCGGCCGCCGCACCTTCGGCAAAGGCTCGGTGCAGACGGTACTGCCGCTGCAAGATGACGCGGCGCTGAAACTCACCACCGCGCGTTACTACACGCCCAATGGGCGCTCGATCCAGGCGGACGGCATCCACCCGGACATCCCGGTCAGTGTCAGCAAGGTGGAATGGAGCGACGACCCTGACAGCCTGCGCGAAGCGGATCTGCCTCATCACCTGCAAAGCGGTGCCGATTCGGCACCGGACAGCGCCGCGGCCACCGGCGCGCTGGCACGCCGTGATTACGAGCTGTATCAAGCCCTGTCGGTACTGCGCGGCATCCACCTGAGCCAGCGCCGGCCGGCCCCGTGAAACCGCTGCTGGTACTGCTGACCGCACTGCTGTGGGCACCGCTGGCACTGGCCACCGACACCCCCCGCATTGCGGTGATCCTGGATGACATCGGCTACCACCGCGACCGCAGCCAACGGGCGCTGCAACTGCCGCCGGCGATCACCTTGGCGGTGATCCCGCGCTCCCCGCACGGCACTGAAATGGCGCGCCGCGCCGCCGCCCGTGGCCATGAAATCCTGATCCACCTGCCGATGGCCGCCAGCGGCCCGATGCCGCTGGACCCGGGCGGCGTCGATACGCAAATGTCGGCGACCCAGGTCGCACGGGTACTGCGCGATGCGTTTGAGCGGGTGCCGCAAGCCCGCGGCCTCAACAACCACATGGGCAGCGCAGTGACCCGCGACCGAGCCGCCATGGAACGGGTGATGCAGGCGCTGGCCACGCGTCATGTGTACTTCATCGACAGCCGCACCATTGGCGATTCGGTGGCCGCAGCCACCGCTGCCCGTTTCGGCATCGCCCAAGCCAGCCGCGATGTGTTTCTCGACAACCTGCGCGACCGCGCGGCGATCAACACCCAGTTCAACCAACTGCTGGCGATCGCGCGCCAGCGTGGCCACGCCATCGGCATCGGCCATCCCTACCCGGAAACGCTGGAGTATCTGGAAAGTGCGCTGCCCTTGCTGCGCGAGGCGGGGGTGGAGTTGGTGCCGGTATCCGAGTTGCTGCCCAACAACTGGCGCCGGGCCGCGGCCCTGCGCGGCCGCTGAGTCAGCGGGCCGGCACTGGGCCGGCCCAATGACCTCACACCGCCAGCGGTCGCGCCGGCAACCGCGCCCGACCCAGCCCCGCCAGCAAGAACCCGAACACGAACATCAGCAGACTGTAGACTGCCGCCGGAATCGACATCTCCGGTGATTGCAGCAAGCTCAGCGCGATCATCAGCCCCAAGGTGCCGTTCTTCACTGCCAGCTCGATGGCTACCGTGAGTGCTGCCGGCCCAGACAGTCCCATTACGCGCCCGCCCAGCAGCGCCACCGCCATGCCTGCCACCGCCAGCAGTGCCGCCGCCGGCCCGGCTGCCTGTAGATAGCCCAGCATGCGACTGCCTTCCTGCGCCACCAGTCCAACGATCACCGCCACCAGCACCACCAGCCCGAACAGGCTCACCAACTTCTCGCCGCGCGCCGCCCAAGCCGGTCGCCGGTTGCGCACCCCCATGCCGATCAGCACCGGCACCAAGATGATCACCACCAGCGTCAACACGGTTTTCAGCACCGGCAGCGAGAAGCGAGTGCCCTCACCCAGGAAATGCTCCATGGCGAGGTTCACCGACAGCGGCAGCGTGACAATGGTGATCAGGCTCGCCAGCACCGTGAGGATGATCGACAGCGCCACGTCGCCGCGGCCAAGGAAGGCAAACAGATTGGAAGTGGTGCCGCCGGGGCAGGCACCGATCAGCACCAGCCCCACCGCCATCACCGGCGGCAAGTCCAGCATCAGCGCAATCGCCACCGCCAGCAGCGGCATCAGCACGATCTGGGCCAGGGTACCGAACAGGATCGGCCCGGGACGGGCCGCAAGAGTGCGGAAATCATTGCCGGTGAGGGTGAGCCCCATACCGACCATGATCAGGAACAATGCGGCGGGCAAACCCACCTCAACCAGACTGGACGAATCCATGCAGCAGCTTCCTTCTGTTGTTGTTATGCCAACAGAGAGTAGCTGAGCCAGAGCGGGGGCTCCATGCCCCCGCCGTCCGCGTTACAGGCGCACTTCAATGCCCGCGGCAGCCAGGTATTCCTTGGCCTCGCGGATGCTGAACTCGCCGAAATGGAAAATACTTGCCGCCAACACCGCATCGGCACCGCCCTGCAGGATGCCATCCACCAGATGCTGCAAGTTGCCAACGCCGCCGGACGCGATCACCGGCACCGGCACCGCATCGCTGATGGCACGGGTGAGCGCGATGTCGAAACCGTTTTTGGTGCCGTCGCGGTCCATGCTGGTCAGCAGCATTTCGCCAGCACCGTACTCAGCCATCAGCCGAGCCCACTCAATGGCGTCCAGTCCGGTCGCCTTACGGCCGCCGTGGGTGAAGATCTCCCAACGGTTGGGCTGGCTCTCGGCGCTGACTTTCTTGGCGTCGATGGCGGCCACGATGCACTGCGAGCCAAACCGCTCGGCGGCTTCGCGCACGAACTCCGGACGCGCCACCGCGGCCGAGTTGATGCTGACTTTGTCGGCACCGGCATTGAGCAGGTTGCGGATGTCGTCCAGCGTGCTCACACCACCGCCCACGGTGAGCGGAATGAACACCTCCGCGGCGATGCGCTCCACCGTGTTGAGCATGGTGGCACGGCCTTCGACGGTGGCACTGATATCGAGGAAGGTCAGTTCGTCGGCACCCGCCTCGTTGTAGCGGCGGGCGATTTCCACCGGGTCACCGGCGTCGCGGATCTCAACAAATTTGACGCCTTTGACGACGCGCCCCTGTTCAACGTCCAGGCAGGGGATGATGCGTTTGGCCAATCCCATGGGATACCACCGAATGTGTCTGAGGAAAGAAGAAGCCGCGCAGTGTAACAGAGCGATGGCGGCGCACCGAAGCGCGCCGTCATCGCCAGCTGGCTCAGGCACGGTCGCTGAGCTGGTCTGCCAGCATCTGGCCGGCAGCAAAGTCGAGCGTACCTTCGTAGATTGCCCGGCCGGTGATAGCGCCGCTGATGCCAGACGCCGCCACTGCGCACAGGTTGCGCACGTCGTCGAGGTTAGTGATGCCACCGGAGGCAATCACCGGAATCGACATCGACTGCGCCAGCCGCTCGGTGGCGTCCACGTTAACGCCCTGCAGCATGCCATCACGGGCGATGTCGGTGTAAACGATGGCGGACACGCCGTCGTGCTCAAAGCGCTTGGCCAGCTCGATCACGTCCACGTCAGTGACATTGGCCCAGCCGTCGGTGGCCACTTTGCCGTTGATGGCATCGAGGCCGACGATGATGTGGCCGGGGAAGCGCTTGCACATCTCGGTGACGAAATCCGGATCGGTCACCGCCTTGGTGCCGATGATCACCCACTGCACGCCGGCAGCCAGATAGGCTTCGATGATTTCCGGGGTGCGGATGCCGCCGCCGATCTGGATCGGCAGCTCCGGGTGGCGGGCAGCAATCGCCTTGACGATTTCACCGTTCACCGGCTCGCCGGCAAAGGCGCCGTTCAGGTCCACCAAGTGCAGGCGGCGGGCGCCTTTGGCCACCCAGTCGCTGGCCACCGCCACCGGGTCATCGGAGAACACGGTGTCATCGTCCATGCGGCCTTGGCGCAGGCGCACACACTTGCCGTCTTTCAGATCGATGGCGGGGATCAGTTCCATAGTCATGTCTCTTCGCAAAGCGGCGCCGCAGCGCCAACTCGTCAGGGCTGCCAGCGCAGGAAGTTGGCCAGCAGTGTGAGGCCGTCAGCGGCGCTTTTTTCCGGGTGGAATTGCACCGCGAACACGTTGTCGCGGGCAGCGGCGGCGGCAAAAGGTACGCCGTAATCGCAACTGCCCACGGTCTGCGTCGCCGACAGGTCGGCGGCGCAGTAGGAATGCACAAAATAGAACCGCGATTGGTCGGCGATGCCCTGCCACAGCGGATGCGGTTGTTGCAGCACCGGGCTCCAGCCCATGTGCGGCACCTTCAAACGCTGTTTGCCGGCGTGGTCGGGGAAGCGAGTGACGCTGCCGTCCAACACCGCCAAGCAGTCCACACCGCCGTTTTCAGCACTGTGGCGGGTCAGCGCCTGCATGCCGATGCAGATACCCAGCAACGGCCGGCCGGCGGCCACCACGGACAGGATCGCTTGATCAAGACCGCGCTCGCGCAGCGCTCCCATGCAGTCGCGCATGGCGCCGACGCCGGGGAACACCACCCGGTCCGCCGCCGCCACCACTTGCGCATCACTGCTGACACGCACGCGGTGGGACGGGGAGGCCTGCTCCAACGCCTTGGCGGCGGAGTGCAGGTTGCCCATGCCGTAATCAATCAGAACGACAGATTCGGCCATTGGCAATCAACCCTGAGGGGTGTTTTCGGTGAGCGTACCCTTGGTGGACGGTGTCATGTCCGCCATGCGCTCATCGCGGGCCACCGCCATGCGCAGTGCCCGGCCAAACGCCTTGAACACTGTTTCCGCCTGGTGGTGGGCGTTGAAGCCGCGCAGGTTGTCGATGTGCAGGGTGATCATCGCGTGGTTCACCAGCCCCTGGAAGAACTCCTGGAACAGGTCCACGTCGAAATCACCAATGCGGGCGCGGGTGAATTCCACGTTCATGTGCAGGCCCGGGCGGCCGGACAGGTCCACCACCACGCGGCTGAGGGCTTCGTCCAACGGCACATAGCTGTGGCCGTAACGGTAGATGCCTTTCTTGTCGCCAATCGCCTGGGCCAGTGCCTGGCCCACGGTGATGCCGACGTCTTCCACGGTGTGGTGAGCGTCGATGTGCAGGTCGCCTTCGGCGCGCACGTCCAGATCGATCAGCCCGTGACGGGAAATCTGATCGAGCATGTGGTCAAGGAAGGGAACTCCGGTGTTGAACACGCCCTTGCCGGTGCCATCGAGATTCAGGGAAACCTGAATACGGGTTTCCAGCGTATTACGGGTGACGCTGGCAGTGCGCTGAGTCATGAATGACCTCCATTGATCGGCGGGCTATTATACGGCCCCCCCGCCCGACGAACCAGCGACCCAGCCTATGCCTCTGATTGCCCGCGAACATTCCTTCACCCCGGACAGCGCTGACTACTTCGCGCGGGTGCTTGCCGACCAGCCCGAACTGCTGCAAAGCCTGCGCCAGGACCAGCCCGGACGCCGCATCATCGAAGGGCATTTCAACGCCCGCCCGATCGCCATTTTGGTGGCCGAAGCGGCCGGCGACGGCTGGCAGGTGACAGCGCTGGCGGTGCATCCGGCTAACCGTGGTCGCAGTGTCGGCAGCACGCTGCTGGCCGGCGCCGCCGGTTTGCTGCCGGATCTGGCGTGGCCGGACAGCCTGACCGGTGTCGCCGCGCGGGCCGGACTGGTCTGAACCTTCCCGGCTGAGCCACAGTCAACAGTCGATCACCTCGACGGTGCGTCAGCGCTGTTATACTGCGCTGCGTCTCATTCCCCCGCGCAAGGAGTGCCCTCATGGCCCGTTTTGCCCGCATTCTGCTGTACATCCTCATCGCCCTGGTGGTGGTGGTCGGCATCGCCCTGTTCGTCATCACCCGGGTGATCGACCCCAATGACTTCAAGCCCCAGATCACCGCACTGGCCCGTGAGCACGCGGACCTAAACCTGGATATCCAAGGCGATTTGGGCTGGACTCTGTGGCCCTCGCTGGGCGTCTCCATCGGCCGCACTGAGGCACGCATCGCCGACGACAGCGAGCTGTTTGCCGCGCTGGACGACGCCAAACTGGGGGTAGCGATCCTGCCGCTGCTGCGCGGCCGCGTGGAAATGGACGCCATCACCCTGTCCGGCGTGACCATCGACTTGGTGGAGGGCGCCAACGGCGGCAACTGGGAACGCATCGGCGCCAGCGGCGATGCGACTCCGGCTACCGAAGCAGAGCCTGCGGCCGATGACAGCGGCAGCGCGCTCGATATTCCGCTCACGATTCCGTCGGTCACGCTGAGCGACAGCCGGCTGCGCTACCGCAACACCGTCGACGGCACTGACATCACCGTCGAGCATCTGAATGTGGCTGCCGAAGACGTGAGTCTGGATGGCGCCTTCCCGGTCACCGCCTCGCTGCGCTACCAAGACCAAGCTGACATGCGCATTGATCTGGACCTGGCCACCACCGTGCAGCTGGATCTGGAAGCCGAGCGCTATCGCGCCAGCAACCTGAAACTGCGCACCCGCGTAGCGGGTGTCACCGCCAAGCCGCTGGATGTCAGCGTAAGCGGCGCCGTCGACGCCGACCTCGGCAACGATCAAGTGACCGTCACCGACTTGGTGCTGGAAGCGCTCGGCACCCGCACCCAAGGCGGCATCACCCTCACCGGCCTGTCCGACAAGATGCGCTTTGCCGGCCAGCTCGACACCGCGCCGTTTGACGCCAACAAGGTGCTGCAAGCACTGGGTGAAGCCACGCTGGACATGGCGCGCAAAGATGCGCTGTCGAAAGTCGCCTTCAGCGGCACCCTTAACGGCCCGGCCAATAGCTTGATGCTGGACCCGATGACGCTGACCTTCGATGACAGCACCGTTTCCGGCAAGGCCGGCGTGGCCGATCTCGACAGCCTGGCGCTGGTGTTCAATCTGGCGCTGGACCGCATCGCGCTGGACCATTACCTGCCGCCGGCCGAGGACACCAACACCGACACTGCCGCCGCCGACAGCGACAGCACTGCCGCACCGCTGGTGCTGTCCGAAGAGCCGCTGCTGCCGCTGGACGACCTGCGCGAACTGAACGTGGACGGCACCTTTACCATCGGCCAAGCCACCCTCGAGGGCTTGGCGTTCAATGACATCCACCTCGGTCTGTCCGCGCGCGACGGTCTGCTGCGCCTGACCCGTGCCGACGGCAAGACGCTCGATGGCGGCTTTGATGCCAAGGCTCAGCTCGACGCCCGCAGCGCCAATCCGACCCTGCAACTGGATGCCAACGTGCGCAACGTGCAGCTGCAACCGCTAGTGAAAGCGGCGCTCAACCGCGATCTGTTCACCGGCGTTACCAACCTGTCGTTGTCCATGAACTCGCGCGGCAACAGTGAAAAAGCGCTGTTCGAGAACGCCAAAGGCAAGATCGACTTCGGCCTGCTGGACGGCATCGTGCGCGGCCTCAACTTGCATAACGAGCTGATCGGCGGCCTCAACGACATGCTCGGCAAGTTCCAACCGCTGGCCGCGCTGGTGCCGAACCTGGAAAGCGGCCGACTGCCGCGCGAACTGAGCGAAGACACTAAGATCCTTGATCTGCGCACCGTGGCACGGCTGGAAAACACCGTCGCCCACCTCGACAGCTTCGCCGCCAAGCTCGACCGTGGCGCCTCCATCGACGGCAAAGGCTCGCTCAACCTGCTCAGCAGCGACTTCGACCTGAACCTGTCGATGAAAGCACCGGGCCTGAGCAGCGACCCGCGCATTGCCGAGCGCGCTTGGCCGCTGCACTGCTCCGGCAACCTTGCCGGCAGCCCGGCGCGCTGGTGCCTGCCGCGTGCCGACGCTTTCCAGGATGCCGGTAAAGAACTGGTGGCCCGGCTCGCCCAGGACAAACTCGGCGTCGACATCCCGTTGGATCGCGAGCAGGTGCAGGAGCGTCTGGACGAGGAGAAAGCCCGCGTCCAAGAACGCCTCGATGAAGAGAAAGAAAAAGCCGAGGAGCAGATCCGCGACAAGGCACGCGGCGCTCTGGAAGGCCTGCTGCGCCGATGACCCTGTTGCCGCTGGCACCGGCCAGCTTCCAACGCGCCGTGCTGGATTGGTATGACCAGCACGGCCGCACCGAGCTGCCGTGGCAACAGGCGGTGACGCCCTACCGGGTCTGGATTTCGGAGATCATGCTCCAGCAGACCCAGGTAGCCACCGTCATTCCCTATTTCGAACGTTTCATGGCGCGCTTCCCAGAGGTGCAATCGCTGGCGGCGGCGCCGCTGGACGAGGTGCTGCACCTGTGGACCGGGCTCGGCTATTACGCCCGCGCTCGCAACCTGCACCGAGCGGCCCAGCAAGTGGTGACCGAGTTCGGCGGCGAGTTTCCCGACACGGTGGAAGGCTTGATGCAGCTGTCCGGCATCGGCCGCTCCACCGCCGGTGCCATTGTCAGCCTATCGATGGGCGTTCGTGCGCCGATCCTAGATGGCAACGTCAAACGGGTGCTCACCCGGCTGTGCGCCATAGACGGCTGGCCCGGTACGCGCGCGGTGGAACAGCAGCTATGGCAAGTCGCTGAGCTGCTGACACCGAGCGAGCGGGTCGGCGCTTACACCCAAGTGATGATGGATCTGGGCGCCACGCTGTGCACCAGCCGGCGTCCGGATTGCCCACGCTGCCCGGTGGTGGCGCATTGCCGCGCCCACGCCGGTGGCCGGCCAGAACAGTACCCGACGCCGAAACCGCGCAAAACACTGCCAGTGCGCCAGACCACACTCGTGATGCTGCAACAGCAACAACAGGTGCTGTTGGTGCAGCGACCACCGTCCGGCATCTGGGGCGGACTCTGGTGTTTCCCGGAAGTGGCCACCCCGGAACAGGCCGCTGAATTGGCCACCTCGCTGGGGCTGACGCCGGGTATCGCCGCCGCTTTGGATGGCTTTCGCCACACCTTCAGCCATTTCCATCTCGACATCACGCCGGTGGTGCTGCCGGTCACCGGCCACCTCGACGCCGGCGCCGATCACCGCTGGGTGGACCCAACCGATCCCGGCGCACTGGGACTGGCGGCACCGATGTCGAAACTGCTGGCAGGCCTCGGCCAGCCGCACACGCCACGCATGCTATAGTGCGCCGGCTTCCCTGACTGCGAGGAGTTTCCATGAGCCGTACCGTGTTCTGCCGCAAATACCAGCAACAACTCGAAGGCCTGCCGCGGCCACCGTTCCCTGGTGCGCAGGGAGAAAAACTGTTTGCCGAGGTATCGCTAAAAGCATGGCAGGAATGGCTGGCCGAGCAGACCCGGCTGATCAATGAGAAACACCTGAACGTGATGGACCCCAACACACGCAGCTACCTGGACGTGCAACGCGAGCACTTTCTGAACAACGAACCCTACGATCGCGCAGAAGGTTACGTACCGCCCTCATCTTGATCGCCGGGTGCCTTGACGACGGCACAATGAGCGGCTTTAATAGCGCCCTCTTCTCGCCCGGATAGCTCAGTTGGTAGAGCAGGGGATTGAAAATCCCCGTGTCGGTGGTTCGATTCCGCCTCCGGGCACCACATACGACCTGCTTCAACGGTCAGCAAAAAAGCCCAGCATTGTCTGGGCTTTTTTGTGTCTGGATTTCATGGCGGTGGCGCAGGATTGCGCTCCCACTCCTGCCGCGATCAGGGCCGCCCTTGGTCCGGCTTGCTGTAGTCACAGACGCCGTCGGCAAAGATCTGCTTCAGCCGAGCCATCTGCGCGCCGTCAGGCTGCCAATCGCCATAGGTACCGTCAGCCAAAGCCACCTCCACCGGCTTCAACGCACACTTGAAGTAATTGCCCTGAATCGGCGCTCCGGCCACCATGCGCGAAGTGGTGTACAGCGGGAATACCGCGGTGCACGCCCCTTCTTCGTGACTGTCGAGCACGCCATTCCATACCTGCTCTCCGGCTGCGATCAGCTGGCCAGCGCTGTCAAAACAACTGTCCTGCGCCGAGGCCGGCTTGTTGTCACTGATGCTGCGCTGCGGATGCCGGCGAATGTTATCCATCCACTCGTCAATCACCGCCAACGCCATCGGCGTTTGGTCAAACGCGTTGTCCTCGGTACCGCGCGCATCGGTAAACCAAATGATCTGGTTGTCATGGTGACCGACGCCGTCGAGCATGCGCTGACGCAACGCAAATGACTGGTGCACGTTGTGCATGTCGAGCACCTCTTCCAGATACGGGCGCCAATCGATCAGCGGAATCTCTGCCTCACCCCGGAACACCTGGCCCGACTGATAAGCGGCGTTCATGGCAAGCAGGTCGCCCTCGGTACGGGGGGCGGGAGTAATGCCCCCATCAGCACTCAAGTTCATGTTGCGACGACTCCAGGGATCGAAATCATCCGGATTCTGCTGCAGATAGCTGATGCTGCTGTTGATGAAGGGAAAGCCTTCTTGGACCATTTCTGCAGGGTGTTTCCAGCCACCCACGCGCGCATTGAGGTCTAGGAACTCGTCTGCAGTGATGTGTCCGGCCAGAAACGATTGCAGGCCATACTGCACGCCGACGTTATCGAACAACGAACGCGCATGACCACTGCCGTCAACGCCGTAGATATTGATCAAGTCTTCCGTATGGCCCCAGCGCACGCTGTCCATGATCCCGGGCGGGTGCATTTTCTGCTGCTCACGCACCGAGCCAAACAGCGGGTTCAACGCCAGTGGCGTCAGCCCGCGCCAGGATTCAATGCACTCGGTGGAACCCGGCGCAATGCCGTAATTGCTGCCGGTCAGCTGATTGAGCATTTGTTTGGCCGCGGCCATCGGGTCGGGAACATTGTCGGTAGCATGTAACCCCACCAGCAGCGAGCGGTTGGGTGTGTGGTGCCACTTGCTGTTGTCCGCATCGGTGTAATCCATGTAATGCTCCAGCAACTCGCAATCACCAATGTGAATAGTCTGGGTCACCATGTCGGTGTACGCCTGAACCGGCACGCCAGCATCAATCAGCCCAGGAAAGTTCTGCGCATAAATGTATTGCTGAATACCCCCGCCAGATTCCCCCAAGCCCACCGTGTAGAGCGGCTTGCCGTAGCGCTTGATGAAGTGCTCCTTCACCATCAAGGCGGTCTCACCCCCCAGCTCAAGGTTGTAATGTTCGCCAGTGCGATTGCCAGTGGAGTAGGCGATGGCATAACCAAGCCCCAACACTTCCGGGTGTAGAGCACGGCGGTTGTAGTCCAAGCGGCCTTGGCTGTGGCCCACTCCGACACCGCCCTGGAAACGATACAGCAGACGCCCGTTCCACAGATCAGTGTCCAACGCCTCGGGCCGCTCGCGCGCCTGCTCCAGCGTGGTCAACATGGCATAGCTGTAAATGAAGCGGTTGATGGTGCCGCGCTCCCACCGCACTACAAAATCAACCACGGTACCGTCGAGCAGCTCGGTGGTCGCTAAGTCAGCCGGTCGTGAACCGTCGGCCGGCAGCTTGGCATAGCTATTAGCGGTGGTGCGGTACCAATATTCGGTGAACGGCTCGATCGAGCAGTTGCGACTGTAGCCGACCACATTTCCGGCTTCGTCCTCGACCGGAAAGCCTTCGCTGACCCCCTCATCGACCAGCGGTTGGCGGCCCAGCTCATGCACCGTCATGCACACAAACGGTTGCTGCTGCGGACCGGAAAACATCGGCCCTGTAATCGGGTGGTTGACCAATACTGTGGATGCCAAAACACCATGGCGAGGGTGCTCTACGTGCAGCAGGTTGTCGCCAATCACAAGCCCCTCCACCAGGCCTTCACGTCGGCCGCCACTGTCGGTCTGCCAGCGCGCCACCGCTTGCTCGCCGTTCAGCTTCAAGCTCACTTGGTCGAGCAGCGCCGCATCGCCTTCTAGGGCGATGCGCACGTCGCCGCCACTGACCCACTCCGGTGCGCTAGACACCACCTCCAGTTGCAACGCGGGTGGGGGCCGGCGGGCAGAGTCCGACGAACTGCCGCACCCCGCCAAGATCAGAAAACCCGCTGCCAACAGCAGTTTCGCGCCAATGGATAACCTCATGCTCGCTCTCCTCATAATTGTTGTTATGCGGCAATGCTTGCCTTTTTTCTTAAAACGATAGGCTGGCAGTAGAGAGCGAAACAGGCACAGATTGCAGCAATATTCTGGAACAGTTTGTCGGCACCAAAGAATGGTTACTTAACGAAACAGGCAACGTGAATTTTCGAAACTACGGCTGTATGTACAGCATTTAAAAGTCGCTTTTTCCTGACCCATCCAAGTGCACATTTGGCAATAGCAGACGGACTGAAAAGAACTGTATCGGCACTTTCCTGGCCAACTGTACCTGTCAGCTGCTGGCGTTAGCTGACTAGACTGGCGCTGCAGAATCAGAACAACAACAGCGGCCCCGAACCGGCCGGACTGCTTTGGGAGTACAGTCACTATGTCTAGATTCCGTCTCTTGCCACTGGCGGTCGCCAGCACCATGGCCACCAGCCTGCTGCTAACCGGGTGCGGCGGCTCATCTTCGACACCCGCCCGCGGCGCGCAGGTGGATCTTTCCGAGCTTGATCCGGCGCAAGCCCAATACTGCGACCCACTCCAAACCGGGCACTGCCTCTACCCTTTTCCCAACGACTACTACACTGTTGCCGACGCTCACAGCGCTACCGGGCGGCGCCTGAACCTGCATGCAGAGGCCCTGCCGGTCGCGCAGCCCACTGGCATTCCGGGGCTCCCCACCAGCCCATCGCCAATGGCCCCACAGGAGTGGAACCGCAACGACGGCTTCTCCCCCGGCGCCATGCTGTTGGCGCATCTCCCCGGCATCGACTTGGTACAAAGCGGCGCGCCGGCGTTGGACGATCTAAGCGTCGCTCTCACCGATGACGCCCCTATCGTCGTGATCGACGCCGACAGCGGCGAGCGGCAGCTGGTCTGGGCAGAGCTTGACGCCACCGCCAATGATCCCCAACGGCAATCATTGATGATCCGGCCGGCCCGCAACTTTAAAGAAGGCCATCGCTACATCGTCGCGCTACGCAACCTGCGCGATAAGGATGGCGAGTTGATGGCTCCCTCAGCACTGTTCCGCGCCTACCGCGACCGACTGCGCACTGGCGAACCGATCTACGAACAGCGCCGTCCGGCCATGGAAGAGCTGTTTGCACGCCTGCAGCGTCACGGCATTGCACGGGAGTCGCTGGTGCTGGCTTGGGATTTCACCGTCGCCAGCCAAGCCAACATCACCGGCCGCTTGCTGCACATCCGTGACGACGCCTTTGCACGCTTGGGCGGCAATGCGCCGGTGTTTACCGTTACCAGCGTGAGTGAGGAAATAGACGGCCAGAAGCGCGGCTCCTTTAGCCGCGGAATCGTCGGCACGTTCCAAGTGCCGAACTACCTCACCAGCCCGGGCGGCGCACCGGGCGGCCGCTTCCATTACGGCAGCACGGACATTGATGCGTTGCCACAGGTGAATCCGGACAGTGATCAGATTTCAGCGCGTTTCCGCTGCCAAGTGTCAGAAGCTACGGTGGCGAACTTCGATGACCCCAGCAGCCAGACCCATCCGGCGCGACCGGCGGTCTACGGTCACGGCTTGTTTGGCGAAGGACCGGGCGGCGAGTTCCGCAGCAATGCGCTGTGGGAGATGGCCTACGATCACAACATGCTGTACTGCGCCACTGACTGGATTGGCATGTCGCGCTTCGATGTGGAAAGCGGTGTTGTCCCCAGCGTGCTAGCAGATATCAGCAACCTGCCGATGATGAACGACCGCAGCCAGCAGGGGATTCTTAACTTTATGTTCCTTGCCGAGCTACTGCGCCATCCGCAGGGCTTTGCATCACATCCGGCGTTCCAGCACCAAGGCAATATTATCTTCCGCACTGATCTGGATGAGGTGTACTTCGACGGCAACAGCCAAGGCGGCATTGTCGGCGGGGCACTGGTCGCCACGGCGCCGAACATCCACAAAGGGGTTCTGGGTGTGCCCGGCGCCAACTACAGCCTGCTGTTGCAGCGCTTCGGCCCCTTCGCCGAACGGTTTGGCATCATGCTATATCCGGCCTATCCCGACCCGCTGGACCAGAGCCTAGTGTTTGCGCTGATGCAGATGCTGTGGGACCGCGCCGAAAACAACGGCTACCTGAGCCACTTCGCCGGCCACCCGCTGCCCAATACCCGCGCCGACAAACGGCTGCTGCTGCAAGGCGCGCTGGGTGATCACTTGGTGACCCAATGGAGCGCAGAAATCATGGCACGCACTATTGGAGCGCCATTACACGAGCCCACTCGCCGGCTAGGCGACCATCCTGACCGCAATCGCTATTTCCAGATTGACGATCTTAACTACCCCCATGCGGGACATGGATTCACGGTCTGGGACTCCGGCGCTCATGATGGCCAGCGTGGCAATGCGCTGCCGCCGCACGGCAACATCGGCCCCACCCAGGCCACGGGATATGGTCTTGACCCCCACGAGAGCCCACGCCGAACGCCGGCGGCGCAAGCTCAAAAAAGTGCCTTCCTACAGCCCGACAGCATGGTCATTGATGTCTGTGGCGACGACATCTGCCGCAGTTACGACCACACCGGACTGACGCGACAATAACGCGCTTCACCCCTTGGCCAGCTCGGTCGCCAGATGACCGAGCTGGACCACCGCCGCCCGCACGCTGTCACTGACCGGATTGCCGGCATTGATGCGCAAATAATTCCGATAGTCCGCCATGGCAGAAAACACCGCGCCGGGGAAAACATGAATGCCGGCGCGCTCCGCCTCCAAGAACAGCGTGTCGCCATCTACCCCAGGCGGCAGCCGCAGCCACAACACGCAGCCGCCACTGGGTCGGGAAATGTGGGTGCCAGCAGGGAATGCCGCGGCGATCAATGCCGTCATCGCGACCACTTGGCTGCGCAAGGCAGAACGCAGCTCACGGAGGTGCTGGCTGTAAGCTCCGCTTTCCAGCATCCGCCCCATGGCCAGCTGCGACAGGGAAGGGGAGGTAATGGTACTGAGTTGCTTCAGTTCCAGCAGGCGACGGTGGAAACGCCCTCCCACTGCCCACCCTAGCCGCAATCCCGGCATCAATGTCTTAGAAAATGAATTGCAGTACAGCACCAGGCCCTCGCTATCCCAGGCTTTGGCCGGCACACCGTCGCCCTCGTTGAACACGGTGTCGCCCCATACATCATTTTCGATCAACGGCACACCATAGCGCGCCGACAGCGCCACCAATGCCTGCTTACGTGCCGCCGACATGGTGAAGCCGAGCGGGTTCTGCGCATTGGTGGCCACCATGCAGGCTGCTACCCGTTTTTGCTGAAACACCTGCTCCAAAGCGCTGAGGCTGATGCCGTCCTCAGGATGGGCTGGCACTTCCACCACCCGCCGCTGATGGGCTTCCAGTAGCAGCAAAGTCCCATAATAAGTGGGCGACTCCACGGCTATTGCATCGCCGGGCTTGCTGACGCTGCGCAGCGCCAGTGTCAGCGCCTCCATACAACCATTGGTGATGATGATGTCGTCCGCTGCGTAAGGCTGCTCAAACGCAAGACTACGCCGCGCCAACTGGTGGCTGAGCGGGTTGTGCACATTGGGATGCAAGTAGTCCCAAGCTTCCAACGGTTGCCGCCGGGTGACGTCCCGCAGCACCGACATCACCCGCGCCACCGGTAACACCTCTGCACCGGGTAAAGCGATACCAAGCCGTACCACGTCATTGCGCGCATGCAGCGCCATGTAACGCAATACCTGTTCACTGAGCGACACTTCTACCGGCAGCAATGGGTAACGACTGTCCTCCGGTGACGGCATGCCGTCCGCATCCGCCCTACGCACGAACACCCCTGACTGGGGCCGGATCTCCAAATACCCATCCGCCTCCAGCTGGCGGTAGCACTGCATCACGGTGTTGACGCTGACGCCAAACAGCTTGCTCAGATGACGCACCGACGGCAGCCGATCTCCCACCGCCCAGGCTCCGGAATGGATTTGCTCCAGCAGTCGGCGACTGATGCGCTGATAAAGAAACAGGTCTCCAGACACGTCTGCTCCCTTGTTGTTGTTATCTTGGTGCAGCCTGAGCGCGTTATCTGCGCCAGCGAGGGCGACTTCATCGAGCACGCCAAGAACATTGCCCATCCTAGCGATCGGCTAGGCGCTCCAGGGCAAGCACTGCAGCTTAACGACTGATGCCACAACGAGCCCGGTGAACGCAACGATTTCAGTGCAGGGCGCGCTGATCAAATGGGCAAGGAGAAGCGCCGCTTATGACAGAACGCGGCGCGAAGTGAGCCCGGCCAATGGGCCGGGCGATGCTTTCAGTCCTGAGGGTCAGGCGTTGGATGCCTTGCGCGCCGGCTCTTCCTGCGCGGGCGTGAACTCCAACTTCAAGAAACTCTGCAGCGAGTCATCCATGATCTCCAGCCACGGACGCGGCAGGCACGGGGCCTGGGTGCCGGTCATGGTTGAGCAATAGCTGCGGTTGCGGAAGCCCATGATGTCGTGCCGCTTATCATCCAGCCACTGCTTGAACAATGCCCCCTGCTTCTCCACCGGGAAATCCGGGTAATCGGTGGCATCCATCAAGTCGCGGATGTAATCGGCCTGGAAGTCGATATCGTCATTGGCGCCATCGAGCGCGCCGTGACGGGCCAGCCAAGAGTCCATGTGCTGGCGGCGCGCCGCAGCGTCCGGCAGCGCAATGCGTCCGAGCATGACATCGCGGGCAAACCACGCTTGCGCATCAAACATGTTGAAGGTGAAGTACTGGTCCTGCATGCCGAGATACAGCAGCCGCGGGTTGTCCTCGAATACGATGCCCTTGTAGAGCTGGTCCGGGTACAGGCAGTTGCCGGTCTTCAGTTGCAGCTCTTCTGGCAAGAACGGAAACGCATACAAGTAGCCGGTGCACAGGATCAGCGCATCAATGCGCTTGCGGGTGCCGTCACTGAACACCGCCTCGTCATCGTCCAGACGCTCCAGCAGCGGACGTTCCTCCATGCCCTCCGGCCAGTCAAAGCCGAGCGGTTTGGAACGGTGGCTGAGGGTGACGCTGCGAGCACCGTACTTGAAGCACTGCGACCCGATGTCCTCCGCCGAATAGCTGCTGCCGATCAGCAGTACATCCTGGCCTTCGAACTCACGTGCGTCACGGAAATCATGGGCATGCAGTACCCGCCCCGGAAACTTTTCGACGCCGTCGAAATAGGGGACGTTCGGCGTGGAAAAATGGCCGGTCGCGACGACCACATAATCAAACTCGCTGGTTTCTTGCTCACCGGTCTGGTGATTGGTAACCGTCACTGAAAACTGCTGGGTGTCTTCATCCCAGGTGATCCAGCGTGCTGCACACTCGAAGCGGATCAACGAACGCAGGTTATCTTTCTCAATGCGACCCATGATGTAGTCTTTCAGCACCGCGCGCGGCGGATAAGACGGAATCGGACGTCCGAAATGTTCATCAAAACTGTAGTCCGCAAACTCCAGACACTCTTTCGGTCCGTTTGACCAGAGATAGCGGTACATGCTGCCATGTACGGGCTCGCCATTCTTGTCCAAACCAGTGCGCCAGGTGTAGTTCCACATGCCGCCCAGGTCGTTCTGTTTCTCGTAACACACGATCTCCGGCAGGTCTTTGTAACCCGCCTGGCGAGCGGCCTCGAAGGCCCGCAGCTGGGCCAGACCACTGGGGCCGGCACCGATAATAGCGACGCGAAAAGTCACGACACATTCCTCCATTGATTGGCAGAAGCGAGCGGAACCCTACCCTATATGCGACGCCATTCTCAAACTGGAGAAGTTGCGGAACGCCCGTTCTTTTCCTCTGCAACGCCTTGTTATCACTTTGCAAATAGGCAAAAACTTCGAAAAAATCAGCTGCGCAAAATTATGTTGACTGCGAAGATGTCAGCTTTGTGCATTCATTGTTTGCCGCTCCGGGCAACCAATGATGACGGTCTATGGATTGACGCAGGACATGCCATGTTTCCCTGGAAAGCTGTTGCCTTCGATATCGCTGATTTGCTGGCTCCGGTGCAGCAACAACATCCACTCGATGCGTTCTGGAACCACTGCAGCGCAGCCGGCGCGCCGCCCTCGGCCAGCACCCGCCGGCGGCCGCTCACTGCGCCGCTCAATCTTGCTGCCCTGGCAGAACAACAGGCCCTGACATGGGCGCCGGAGCAATGGCAGCAACTGCAACAGTGCAGCGCTGAGTGGTTGGCAGCCGGCGCTTGCCGTGGTGATGCAGCGCAACTGCTCGCTGCGTTGCAACAAGCCGACATTCGCTGGGGACTGTGCAGCAACGCCTCGGTGCTCGACAGCGCGCTGGTGGACTGCCTGCCGCAGCAGCCGGATGCCATGGTGTGGTCATTTGCCGAAGGCGTGCTCAAGCCCGCCCCGCAGATGTATCAGCAGCTGTGCCGACGGCTCGATGTGGCCGAGCACGAATTGCTGTGGCTGGGCAGTCGCTGGAAAGAAGATGTGGAAGGTCCACGCCGTCTCGGTATCCGCAGCCTGCAGCTGGACCGCAGCGGCAAACTGCGCAGCGACGATGCCCTGCACAGCCTGGCGGAATTGATCAAACGGCTTGGCTGACGCCAACCTTCAGGCTGGCGGTGCCGCGCGGAACCCGCGCCGCATCGCCACCGCTGGCAACCAGCCGAGCACGAACAACAGCGCAAACACCCAGTAGGCATCGCGGTACGCCAGCGCATGTGGGTCCACCACCGCTGTACCCGGCAACAGGGGCTGGCTCTGTTGCAGCAGCACCGACGCCAGCGCGATGCCCAGGGCGCCGCCGAACTGGCGCGCAAAACTGATGATGCCAGCGCCCTGATTGATCAACGACGCCGGTAGCATTTTTAACGCCCCGACCACCACCGGCGGCATCAGGAACGCCACGCCAATGCGACTGACAATGGCCCAGAACGCCAGCAACCAGAACAGCTCAGACTCCACGTACCAACCCAGTAGCACACAAGACAGTGCAGTCAGCACCAGCCCGATGCCCACGAGGCACAGCACATCGTAACGGTCGGCCATGCGGCCGATGCCGGGATACACCAGGCTCATGGCCAAGCCCGCCGGCATCATCAGCAATCCGGCGGTGGTGGAACTGAAGCCCTGAATGGTCTGCACCTGCAGCGGCAACAGGTACACCAGCGAAAACAGGCCCGCACCGGTCAGCAGCGCCAACACAAACGCGGCGGCAAAACCGGGATAGCGGAACACCGCCAACGTCATCAGCGGCGCCGGCCGGCCGCGCTCAAACAACACGAACACCAGCAGCAACACCACGCCGATCGTCGCCGCCGCCAACACCTGAACGTCATGCCAACCCAGCCGCGGGCCATTGGTGATTGCCCACAACAGGGCCGTAATCCAAGCCGCCAGCAACAACAGTCCCGGCACATCCAAACTGCGGCGGCGCAATTCATCGCCCGGCCGCGCCAGGTAGCGGCGCGCCATGAAGCCAGCCACCACCACCACCGGCATGATGATGAAGAACACCGCGCGCCAGTTGATCCAATCGACCATGGCGCCGCCCACCAGCGGCCCCACCGTGGGCCCGAGAATCACGCCCATGCCATACACGCCAATCGCAGCGCCGCGCTCCTGCACCGGGAACACTTGGTAAATGATCAGCAGCGCCAGCGGCTGCACCAGCCCGGCGGTAATCCCCTGCAGCGCGCGCGCCGCCACCAGCGTCTCGAACGTCGGTGCCAGGCCACCGGCAAGGCTCGCCACCAAATAAGCCAGCAACGCCACCAAATAAGTGCGGCGCAACCCGAAGCGGTCCACGCACCAGGCATTCACCAGCATTCCCACCGTCATGCTGGCGAGAAATGCGGTGGACACCCATTGCACGCTGGCATAGCTGATACCGAAATCGGCCATGATGTCCGGCAACGCCACGTTGACGATGGTGGACGACATCGACATCGCCATGGTGCCGACCATCGCGGTGCAAGTGGCGAGCCATTTGTAATGACTGCCGTAGCGGGCGCTGAGCGCCTCTAGGTGCGAGCTCGACACGGATTCTCCTGTTACGGCCGCGGTGGCGCCGGATGCACCACCAGGCTGGCCACCCAGTGTGCCGCGCGCTTCCGGCCACGCTCAATGGCCGAAACGTACCGCTGCAATGGGTCGCTTGCTGAGCAGACACCTTAAAACAAAACTAGATTCCATTTAAAGCCAAGATGCCAGACTACGCCGACGCACATGCCGCAGGCGCTCGGCACGGGTGGGCGCACCGGTAGCCGGCCGGCCATTGTGAGCCGATCCCTGCTTGGCTTGGGCCTGGCCTAGATTTGGGCCTGGGCCTGGGCTTGGGCTTGGGCTTGGGCTTGGGCTCGGGCTCGGGCTCGGGCTCGGGCTCGGGCTTGGACTGGGGCTTGGACTGGGGCTTGGACTGGGACTGGGGCTGGGGCTGGGGCTGGGGACTGGGGCTTCGGCTCCGGCTCCGATTCCGGCTGGTTTAGGCGGCCCCTAGTTTGGATGGGCGCTGGATCTCACTTTAGCTTGGCTTGCGTCTGGACCGCGTATCAATTGGACTTGAAGCGGGCTCCGGCTGGTCTGGCTTGCCACCAAAATGGCGGCAGCGGCCCACGCCGTTCGGCATCGGCCACTGCCGAACGCCCGCTCAGGCCAGCAGCGGCCGCAGGAATGCCCAACGTGCTGGATCACTGCCCAGTGCCAGGAAATGGGGATTGAGGATGTCCTGCTTGTGGTACATCAGCGGCGAGAAGTCCGGTTGCAGCACGCAGCCGCCAGCGCCGAGCAGCACCGCATGGCCGGCGGCGGTATCCCATTCGGAAGTGGGCCCCAGCCGCGGGTATAGGTCGGCACTGCCCTGCGCCACTTCGCACAGTTTCAGTGAGGAGCTTTGCGCCACCCGTTCCACCGCTCCGAACTCGCGCGCCAGCGCCTGCTCCAGTTGTGCCATGGCATCCAGCCCACTGCGGCGGCTGGCCACCAACCGCACCGGCGCCTGCGGCAGGCGCGTATGCAGGCGCCGTTCAACGCCCTGCTCACGGCACCAGGCGCCCAGCGTCGGGCCGCCGTAATACAGCGCCCCGGTGACCGGCACCTGCACCACCCCCAACACCGGCTGGCCGCCCTCGATCAAGGCGATATTGACGGTGAACTCACCACTGCGAGAAACGAACTCGCGGGTCCCATCGAGCGGGTCCACCAACCAGAATCGCGACCACTGCCGACGCTCCGCCCACGGCTGCAACGCCGATTCCTCAGACAACACAGGGATCCCCGGAGTGAGCGCCTGCAAACCGGCAGCGATCACTCGGTGGGCACGCAGGTCCGCCTCGGTGAGCGGCGACGCATCAGCCTTATCGGTCACCGCCACCTCACCACGGCGGTAGACCGCCATGATCTCCGCCGCCGCCTGCTGCGCCAATTGCTGCAGCGGCGCCAGCCACTCACTCAACCCCATGGACGTACCTCCGCCAGCCGTTCGCGCGCCATGTAGAGCGCAGCAATCACCCGCGCCTCGGTGCAATCGTCGCGTTCCAGCAGCGCCTCCAGCTCCGACAATTTCCAGGTCAGTACTTCCAACGGCTCCGGCTCATCGCCGGGCAGGCTCGACGGTTTCAGGTCCCACGCCAGCACCGCGTGGATGTGGTGACCCATGTAACCCGGCGACAACGAGAAGGTTTTCAGCTTTTCCAGGTGCCCGGCGGCGTAGCCCACTTCTTCCTGTAGCTCGCGGTTGCCCGCCTCGCGCCAGTCCTCACCGGCATCGAGGGCGCCTTTCGGCAAGGTGATTAGATAGTCCTCCACCCCGGCGCAGTACTCGCGGATCATCACCACGGTGTCGGCGTCCAGCATCGGCACCACCATCACCGCCGGAATGGGCGGCGTGCGCAGCCGCTCGTAGGTGCGTTCGACACCATTGGCGAAGCGCAGCTGCATCGATTCGACCCCGAACAAGCGGCTGCGGGCCACCAACCGGGTTTCGAGAATTTCCGGTTTCTGCTGCATACTGCCCCCCTCTCCTTGACCGGCGAATGATTCAAAGGGCGTAGCTTACCGTGAAACGGACCCCGAATTGGGCCGCCATCGACACCGTGCTGTTGGACATGGACGGCACCTTGCTCGACCTGGCCTTCGACAATGATTTCTGGCAGCGGCGGGTGCCGCTGGCCTACGGCGCCGCCAACGGCCTCGGCGAGCTGGACGCACTGGCGGTGATTGAGAAATGGATCGCTCGCCACCAAGGCACGCTGAACTGGTATTGCCTCGACTTCTGGTCCCACGAGCTGAAGCTGGACATTGCAGCACTCAAGGCTGAGGCTGCCGCCGGCATCGGCTACCGGCCCGGCGCCGAGGCGTTTCTGCAGCAACTGCACGCCAGTCCGCGCCAAGTGGTGATGGTCACCAACGCCCACCGCGATGCGCTCAACCTGAAAGTGGCGCGCACCGGACTCGACCGCTATTTCGATGTGCTGGTATCGAGCCACGACTACCGCCACCCGAAAGAAGAGCAAGCTTTCTGGCAGCAACTGCAGCGCCAGCATCCGTTCGATCCCCAGCGCACGCTGTTTGTCGATGACTCGCTGCCGGTGTTGGCGTCCGCCGCCGAATACGGCATCGGCCATCTGTGGAGCATTCTGCACCCGGATTCCAGCCAGCCGGCGCGCAACGATACCGATCCATTCCCCTACATCGACCGCTTCGACGACGTGATGCCCCATGACTGAATCAGACAGCGTACGCATCGACAAATGGCTGTGGGCCGCGCGCTTCTTCAAGACCCGCAGCCTCGCCCAACAGGCCGTGGAAGGCGGCCGGGTGCGGCTCGATGGCCAGCGCGTGAAGCCAAGCCGGGCCGTGCGCGTGGGCCAACACATCGTCACCCCGCGCGGCGAGGAAACCTGGGAAGTACAGGTCATCGGGCTGTCCGAGAAACGCCTCGGCGCGCCGCTGGCGGCCTTGCTTTATGCCGAAACCGACGACAGCATGGCCGCCCGCACCCAGGCCGCCGCTGACCGCCGCCTGGCGTGGCAGGGGCAGGTGCACGCCGACCACCGCCCCAGCAAGAAGGAACGCCGCGATCTGCAGCGCTTCCGCGACCGCAACGCCCCCTGATGCCTTTGGAGCCCGCCATGGCCGATTACGACCAGCGCCAACGTTTTTTCTTCCCCGACAGTGACATCCGTGGCGAGATGGTGCGCCTGCAGGGCAGCTACGCCCAGGCACTGGGCGCACGCAACGACCCGATGCTGGTGCAGGGCCTGCTCGGCGAAGCGCTGGCGGCGGTGACGCTGCTCACCGGCACGCTCAAATTCGAAGGCCGCCTGAGCCTGCAAGCCCAGGGCGACGGCCCGATCACACTGTTGCTGGCGGAATGCACCCACGACAGCCAAGTGCGGGCCATGGCGCGCTACGCCGACGAGCTCGGCAACGACGCCGCGCCGCTGCCGGCGTTGCTGGGCGACGGCATGATGGCGATCACCATCCGCCCGGAAAAAGGCAACCAGTACCAAGGTCTGGTGCCGCTGGAGGGCGACTCGCTGGCCAGCTGCCTGGAAGACTACTTCAGCCAGTCCGAACAGCTGCCCAGCCGCCTGTGGCTGGCCGCCGGCAACGGCCACGCCGCCGGCCTGCTGCTGCAACGGCTGCCGGACCGCATCGCCGACCGCGAGCACAACGCTGCCGCCTGGGACCACGCGGTGGCGCTGGCCAATACCCTGACGCTGGAAGAAATGCTCGACCTGCCGATGACCACCATGCTGCACCGGCTCTACCACGAGCAGCCGCCGGAGCTGGCCGCGCCAACGCCGGTCGCCTTTGGTTGCACCTGCTCTCGGCAAAAAGTACAGAACACCCTGCTGTCACTGGGCGCCGGCGAGCTGCGCAATGTACTCGACGAGCTCGGAGAAGCCCGTGTCAGCTGCGATTTCTGTGGCCGGGAAGAGGTGTTCGACGCCGTCGATCTGGCCGCGCTGGTGCATGAGCTGACGCAAGGCCAAGCCTGAGCGGCGCTCGCGCCGGGGCAGCAGTTCTGTCATAATCGCGCGCCTGCCGGTGGCCTTCACCGGGCCCCGGCGGTCCTGCGGCGCCGCGTGTCCGTTTTACGGCGTCCTCCTGGACCAGAGACTCGCGACTTACCGATGCGGCCGGGCATGCAGATGTTCCGGTCGGTCTGTTTTTTGGCCCTTGCCACGTTAGACGCCCAGGAACTGCCATGACCCAAGCCACCGTATTCACTGATCTGACTCCCGCCCGTCTGGTCGAAATTGCCCTGCAACGCCAAGAAGGTGTCCTCGCCAGCAATGGCGCCTTGGTATGCGAAACCGGTCACCGTACCGGGCGCTCACCGATGGACCGTTTCATCGTCGACGAAGCCACCACCAGCGCCAAGATCCACTGGGGCCCGGTCAACCGTCCGTTCGACGCGGCCAAGTTCGACGCTCTGTGGGAACGCGTGTCCGCGTTCGTCGCCGGCAGCGAGCAGTTCGTATCCCACCTGCATGTAGGCGCCGCCGCCGAGCACTACATCCCGGTTAAAGTCACCACCCAGAGCGCTTGGCATAACCTGTTCGCCAATGTGCTGTTCATCCGCCCGGACACCTTCAACCCGGCCGGCCGCGAACAATGGGAAGTGCTGCACGCAGTGAACTTCCAGTGCGACCCGGAGCGCGACGGCACCAACTCCGACGGCTGCGTGATCTTCCAGTTCGCCCAGCGCCGGGTGCTGATCGCTGGCATGCGCTACGCCGGTGAAATGAAGAAAGCCATGTTCGCGGTGCAGAACTTCCTGCTGCCGGAAAAAGACGTGCTGCCGATGCACTGCTCCGCCAACGTTGGCGAAGACGGCGGCGTGGCACTGTTCTTCGGCCTGTCCGGCACCGGCAAAACCACCCTGTCCGCCGACCCGGATCGCTACCTGATTGGTGACGACGAGCACGGCTGGGGCAAGGATGTGGTGTTCAACATCGAAGGCGGCTGCTACGCCAAGTGCATCGACCTGTCGCAGAAGAACGAACCAGTAATCTGGAACGCCATCAAATTCGGTGCCGTGCTGGAAAACGTGGTGCTGGACGAAGACACCCGCGTCGCCGACTATGCCGACGTGTCCAAAACCCAGAACACCCGCGCCGCCTACCCGCTCGAGAACGTCGACAAGCGCGTGATCGAGAACCAAGCCGGCGAGCCGAAGCACATCATCTTCCTCACCTGCGACCTGACCGGCGTACTGCCGCCAGTGTCCAAGCTGTCCCGCGAAGCGGCCGCCTACCATTTCCTGAGCGGTTACACCGCGCTGGTGGGCTCCACTGAAATGGGGTCTGGCGGTGGCATTAAGAGCACCTTCTCCACCTGCTTCGGCGCACCGTTCTTCCCGCGCCGTGCCGGCGAATACGCCGAGCTGCTGATGAAGCGTGTGGACGAATTCGACTCCCACGTGTACCTGGTCAACACCGGCTGGACCGGCGGCCCCTACGGCGTTGGCGAGCGCTTCAGCATCCCCACCACCCGTGGCGTGATCAACGCGATTCTGTCCGGCGAGCTGGACAACGCGGACACCACCCACATCGACATCCTCAATCTTGAGGTGCCGAAGGTGGTACCGGGGGTTGACCCGAACCTGCTGATCCCGCAGAACACCTGGGCGGACAAAGCCGAGTACGAAGCACGCGCGCGCGATCTGGCCACCCAGTTCCAGGCCAACTTCGCCGACAAGTACGCCGATGTCTCTGCCGACATCCGTGCCGCCGGCCCGCAGCTCTAAGCGGTCTGTAACGGCCACAAAAAAGCCCGGCAATGCCGGGCTTTTTTGTGGGTCCGCGTCAGCTCAGAACTTGAGCTTGCTGAGACCTCGCTTGATGCCTTGGGTCAGCCCGAAACCAACCGCTGCCGCCACACCCGGAATCGCGCTTTCCAGTTCGATGGTGTAGTGCAGGCGAGTGCCGCTCGGGGTGTCGGTGAAACGCAGAATGCCGAGGTGATGATTCAGCGGCGTGCCACGGGTAATGCGGTATTCGATGCGCGAGTTTGGCTCCAGCGCGGTGATGGTTTCTTCAAATGCCGGGATCAACGGCAGCTTCATGCGGCGCACTGAACCGAGGCCATCTGGGCTGTCGGAGCCATCACGGATGCGGCGGATACGGGCCGGCACGAAGATAGTTTCGAGATTTTCATGCACCGCAAAGAACGCAAAAACCTGCTCACGCGGGGCGGCAAAGATGTGCTCAATATTGACGCGGGGGGAAGACATGGGGAGATCACTCACATCAGGCAAACAACAGCCCATTACTGTGACTGCTCGCACTGCCGCTGCCTAGGTGGCGCCGGGCCAAAGCGCCGCCGCGGATTGGCCCGTCAGGCCATTACAAGCGCTGCATCAAGCGCCGCAAGCCCGCCACATGCCGGCGACTCACCACCAACGCATCCGCCACACCGCGCAAACGCAGCTGATGGTGGCCGTTCGGCACCTGTTCCAGACTTTCGATGTACTTCAATGCCGCCAACGCGTTGCGATGCACGCGCACGAACAGGTCATCGAACTCGGTTTCCAAGTCTTTCAGGGTTTCATCGATCAGCACTTCACCGCTGCCGTGGCGCACGGTGATGTATTTCTGGTCGGCGAGGAAATAGCGAATGTCCTGCACCGGTACCAGCTCGATGCCACGGTGAGTGCGGGCACTGATGTGATTGCGACGGTCACTGGCGGTCGCTTCCACCGTTGTCGCTGTGGCCGGACGGCGACCATTCCAGCTGCGAGCACGCTCCAGTGCCGCCCCCAGTTCGTCGCGGCTGACCGGCTTGAGCAGGTAATCCAGTGCCTGAGCGCGGAACGCTTCCAGCGCGTGGTCCTCATAGGCGGTGCAGAAGATCAGTGCCGGCGGCACCTCGGTGCCGGCCAGTGCTTGGGCGGCCTCAAAACCATCCATGCCCGGCATGCGGATATCCATCAGCACCACATCCGGCCGCATGTGCCGGGCGACTTCCACCGCCTCACGGCCGTTGGCGGCCTGCGCCACCAGCTCGATGCCATCCATTGTATCGACTAGACGTACCAGCCGGTCCCGCGCCAGCTGTTCGTCATCACAGACCAGTACACGCATGCTTGCTGCCCCCTTTAGGTACGCGGGTAACGCAGGGTCACCCGGTACTCGTTATTATCCGCGTCCACATCCAGGCGGGCGCGTTTTCCGTATAGAGCTGCCAGCCGCTGGCGGATGTTGTCCAACGCCATGCGGTTGCCAGCACTGCTATTGACCTTGCCCAGCGGCAGCGGATTGATCAACTGGTATACCAGTTCGGTTCCGCTGGCGCCCACCCGCAGCACCACTTCCCCCCCGTCGGGTCGTGGCTGGATGCCGTGGTAGATGGCATTCTCGAGCAGCGGCTGCAACGTCAACAACGGGATTAAAGCGGTTTTTGGATCAATGTCCACCTCCCATCGCATTTGCAGCCGCGCGCCCATGCGCAGCTGCTCAATGCGTACATAACGCCGGCACAGATCCAGCTCTTCTTCCAGCGATACCTGCGCGCCGCTCTCACGCAGGCTGGCGCGAAACAGCCGCGACAGGTCTTCTACCGCCAGCTCCGCCGCATCCGGGTCCACCGCAATTAGGCTGGCAATGATATTCATGCTGTTGAACAAGAAATGCGGCCGGATGCGCGATTGCAGCGCCTGGATGCGCGACTGCAGCGCGATCTTCTCCTCCGCGCGCAGCTGCTCAGACACATAGAAGTAGCGCATCACAGTGCTGGTCATGATCGCCGCCATGGTCACATTCACCCACAGGTGGCCGCCCCACAGGTCGCGGGTGCGCTGAAACGACGGCACGATGCGCGCCAACAGCACTTCGCTGAGAGCGCTGTAAATCAGCGTGGTGCCGACCACGACCACCACCACCGCACAGGCGCCCCAAGCCGGGTGCAAGCGGTTTAAACGATGGCGCATCAGGCACAGCAGGCCGGTGGCGGTCAGCGCCACCCACTGCATGAAGAAAGAAATCAGCGCTAAACGGCCGAAGCTGAAGCCGTCGTAATACGTGCCCGCCAGCGTCAGCAGCACGGCCATCATCTGCGCCGCCAGCACCACTACCAACAAGCGACGCGGCTCACACAGGTCCGGCACAAAGCCCGCTATCGGCATGGTTTTATCAAGCGCCTTCATCGGCGTGGATTCCCCCTCTGCGAGCCCGCCCGCCGTCGCACCGGTTGCCCCCCAACCATGCACGACCGGCCGCCGAGCTCTGTTATACTGCGCGCCTTCCCGACCACCGGCAGTTCAGGATTGCGTGCCATGAGTGACAAGCAGAACAAGCTCTGGGGCGGCCGCTTCAGCGAGTCCGTCGATCAGTTTGTGCAAGAGTTTACCGCGAGTGTGAGTTTCGACCAGCGCATGTACGCGCAGGACATCCGTGGCTCCATCGCCCATGCCACCATGCTGGCGGAAGTGGGTGTGCTCACCAACGCCGAACGCGACGCCATCATTGACGGCCTCGGCGCCATCAAGCAGGACATCGAACAGGGCAACTTCGAGTGGTCGGTGGCACTGGAAGACGTGCACATGAACATCGAAGCACGGCTCACCGACCGCATCGGCATCACCGGTAAGAAACTGCACACCGGGCGCAGCCGCAACGACCAAGTGGCCACCGACATCCGCCTCTGGCTGCGCGACCACATCGACCTGATCGACGCCGAATTGCTGCGCTTGATGCAGGGGCTGCTGGGACTGGCCGAGCGCGAAGCCGCCACCATCATGCCCGGCTTCACCCACCTGCAGACTGCGCAGCCGGTGACCTTCGGCCACCACCTGTTGGCTTGGTTCGAGATGCTGCGCCGCGACCGCGAGCGGCTGGCCGACTGCCGCCGCCGCGTCAACCGCATGCCGCTGGGCTCCGCTGCGCTGGCCGGCACCACCTACCCGATTAACCGCGAGCGCACCCGCGAGCTGCTGGGCTTTGACGAGGTGTGCTACAACTCCCTCGACGGCGTCAGCGACCGCGACTTCGCCATCGAATTCTGCGCACTGGCAGCGCTGTGCATGACCCACCTGTCACGCATGAGCGAAGAACTGGTGCTGTGGACCTCGGCGCAGTTCCAATTCATCAACCTGCCCGACCGCTTCTGCACCGGCAGTTCGATCATGCCGCAGAAGAAAAACCCGGACGTGCCAGAGCTGGTGCGCGGCAAGACCGGCCGCGTCAACGGCCACCTGATCGCGCTGCTAACGCTGATGAAGAGCCAGCCGCTGGCTTACAACAAAGACAACCAGGAAGACAAAGAACCGCTGTTCGATGCCGTCGATACCCTGCACGGCTCGCTGCGCGCCTTTGCCGACATGGTGCCGGCGCTGGAACCGAACCGTGAAGTGATGCGCGAGGCGGCACGGCGCGGTTTCGCCACCGCCACCGACCTGGCTGACTACCTGGTGCGCAAGGGCATCGCTTTCCGTGACGCACACGAGATCGTCGGCAAGGCCGTGGCCTACGGCGTCGCAGAAAAGAAAGACCTGTCCGACATGAGCATCACCGAACTGCGCACCTTCAGTGACCAGATCGATGAAGACGTGTTTGACGTGCTGACGCTGGAAGGCTCGGTCAGCGCCCGCAACCACATCGGCGGCACCGCGCCAGAACAGGTGCGTGACGCTGTGGCACGGGCCCGCGGCCAGCTCTGAGCCGGTCCGCAGCCCTCACAAAAACGGCGCCTTGAGGCGCCGTTTTTGTTTCCGCAGGAGCATTACAGCTCGCGGTCACCGGCCGCTTCCGGCTGGTACTCCAGCTCGAGGATTTTCATCCGCAGCGGCTTACCACCCGGACCCGGCCAGTCGATGGATTGCCCCACCGACAGCCCCAGCAGCGCCGCGCCCACCGGCGCCAGCACCGACACCTTGGACGGCCCGGCTTCGTCCGGGTACACCAGCGTCAGGGTGTACTCACGGCCGCCCACTTCCTCGCGGCACTTCACGCGCGAGTTCATGGTCACCACCGTGTCCGGCATCTCAGCGGCCGGCACCAAGGTGGCACGCAGCAACTCTTGCTCCAGTGCGTCCACCACGTCGCTGTCAGGAGCGCGACTCAACAACGCCTCGAGCCGTTGGGCATCCAGGCGCGATACAGTGATCGGCGGTTTGTTCGACACGTTTTTCTCTCTCCATTGCCTTGCGGCAAGCAAACAAAAGGCGGCACAAATGCGCCGCCTGATCCGACCTGATATTAAGCCTCGGGAGATTTTTCTCAAGTGATCGTGGCAACGGCTGCAAGCCGCTATAATGGGCGCTTTTCCGGCGGCCGACCGCGCTGCCACCCGCACCGGAGCGCGCCATGAACCGCCTGTTTCCACTACTGGCCCTGCTGGCTGCCGCCGCCCTCACCGGCTGCGGCCAGAGCGGTGCCCTGTATTTCGCCGACGACGCCGATGCCCGCCCGTCACGCACCTTGTTCGGCGGCCAACGCGCCGCTGAACCGGACGCAGACGCTGACTCGCCCAGCTCCGACCAGCGCGAGCCGGCCGCCGCCGCGCCTGACGACGACGCCGATCAACACTGACCGCCCAGGATTACGCCATGGAACCGTTCCAGTATCACGACGGACAACTGCACGCCGAGAAGGTCCCGGTGGCCGAATTGGCACGCCGCTTCGGCACACCGCTGTATGTGTACTCCCGCGCCATGCTGGAAGCCCAGTACCGGGCCTTCGCTGACGCCTTCGGCGATCACCCGCACCAGGTCTGTTATGCGGTGAAGGCCAACTCCAACCTCGCCGTGCTGAACGTGCTGGCCCGCCTCGGCGCCGGCTTCGACATCGTGTCCGAAGGCGAGCTGGAGCGGGTGCTGCGCGCCGGCGGTGATCCGGCCAAAGTGGTGTTCTCTGGGGTCGGCAAGACCGCCAGCGAGATGGCCACCGCGCTGCGCGCCGGGATCCACTGCTTTAACGTGGAATCCGCCGCCGAACTGGAAGTGCTCAACCGCACCGCCGGCGAGCTGGGCCTGCGGGCGCCGGTGTCGATCCGCGTCAACCCGGATGTGGATGCCCAGACCCACCCCTATATCTCCACCGGCCTCAAGGACAACAAGTTCGGTGTCGACATCGCCGTGGCACCGGCGCTGTACCGCCATGCCGCCACGCTGGCGCACATCGAGATCCTCGGCGTCGACTGCCACATCGGCAGCCAGCTGACCACGCTGGCGCCGTTTGAAGACGCCGCCGGCCGCGTCATGGCGCTGATCGACACCCTGCGCCAGGACGGCATCACGCTGCGCCACGTCGATCTTGGCGGCGGCCTCGGCGTGCGCTACCGGGACGAGAACCCGTCCAGCCCAGGCGACTACGTGCGTGCGCTGCTGCAACAGGTGCCGGCGGACCTCGCCGTACACATCGAGCCGGGCCGGGCCATTGCCGCCAATGCTGGGCTGTTCGTGACCGAGGTGCTGTACCTGAAGCCGGCCGACCACAAGAACTTTGCCATCATCGACGGCGCTATGAACGACATGATCCGCCCCAGCCTCTACGACGCTTGGCAGGACATCGTGCCGGTGGCGCCACGCTCCAGCGCCAGCCAGGTCTGGGACGTGGTGGGTCCGGTGTGCGAGACCGGCGACTTCCTCGGCAAAGACCGGGAGTTGGCGCTGGAGCCCGGCGACCTGCTCGCCATGCGCTCCGCCGGCGCCTATGGTTTCGTGATGGCCAGCAACTACAACACCCGCAACCGTCCGGCTGAAGTAATGGTCGACGGTGACCGCGCCCACGTGGTGCGCGCGCGTGAGACCTACGAAGACCAGTTGCGACTGGAATCCTTGCTGCCCTGACCGTCAGCATCCGGCCCGCCCCGGCGGGCCTTTTCAGGCCGCCGGAGGCCCCATGTCCCTGTCCCAACGCTGGCGCAGCAGTCGCCGCAGCACCCGTATCGCGCTGATTGTCGCGGTCCTTTATCTGCTGTACGCGGCACTGACCGCTTGGGTGCTGGCGCCCTGGCTGCAGCGCACGCTGATCGAGGAACTGGGCGCTGCCACCGGCCGCGATGTCAGCCTCACGGCACTGGACATTAACCCGTTTACCTTGTCCGCCCGGGCGCAGGAATTTGCCCTGCACGATCCGGACGGCACCCCGTTCGTGGCATTCGACGGTCTGGAGGTCAACTTCCAGCTTAGCTCGCTGCTGCGCCGCAGCTGGCACTTCAAAAGCTTGGTGCTGACCACGCCGCGCGTCACCGTCACCCAGCTGCAGCGCGGGCAGTTCAACTTTGCTGACCTGTTGGAGCGCTTCGCCGACGACCCGGACGCCAGCGACGAGCCGGCCGCGCCGGTGAAATTGCCGCCGCTGTCAGTGGCGCGCATCGAAGTAGCCGACGGCGGCGTGCATTTCATCGACCGCGCCTACGGCGGTGAAGACAAGGTGGAACTGAGCCCGGTCAGCTTCGTGATCCACGACTTTTCTACTCGCGCCGCCAGCGATGGCGACGACAACAGCTATCAATTGGCGATCACCAGCCCCGGCGGCGGCAGCCTCGACTGGCAGGGCCGCTTCCTGCTTGATCCATTCCAGGCCGATGGCCAACTGACGCTGCGCAATGTGGAGCTGGCGCCGTTCGCAGAACTGCTGCGCCACCAACTACGCTTCACACTGGCGGAAGGCAGCCTCGATCTGGATACCCGCTACCAAGTGGACGGCAGCGATCCGCTGCGCATCCAGTTGCAGGATGGCCAGTTGACGCTCAACCGGCTGCGCTTGGACGACCCGGAGCAGCAGTTGACCGTGCTGGCGCTGCCGCGCCTGGCGCTCAGCGGCATCACCGTGGACACGCTGGAACAGCGCGTCGCCGCCACCGAGTTGGCGCTGGAGCAACCGCGCCTGGTGGCACGCCTGCAACAGCAAGGGCTGGATCTGGTGACGCTGTTCACCCCGATCGAACTGCCGGAAGACGAGAAAGTGGCAGTGGTACAGGTGACCCCGGCGGACGAGCGCAGTGATGCCGCACCGGAACGGGAATGGACGCTGACGCTGGCATCCCTGCAGTTACAGCAGGGAGCGGTGGCGCTCACCGACCACACCTTGGCCGAGCCGGCGGCGCTGTCGCTGGCACCGATCGATGTCACGCTCGGCAACCTCGTCGTAGGCGCAGCGGAACCCTTCACCCTGGCGGCCAAGCTGGCACTGGACGGCGGCGGCAGCGTCAGCGCTGAAGGTGGCGGCACGCTGGTGCCGTTCAGCACCGACTTGTCACTGGCGCTGGAGGCGTTGCCAGTAACCACCCTGCAACCCTGGCTGGCACCGCATCTGGATGCCGCGCTGCAATCCGGCACCGCCGAGGGCAAATGGACGCTGAAGCTGGCAGATGGCGAACCGCTGCAAGTGACGTTGCGCGGCGACGCCCGCATCAACGATCTGGCGCTGTTGGAGCAGGGCCGACTGCCACTGCTGGCGCTGAAACAGCTGACCCTGTCCGGGCTCAGCTTGGACCTTGCTGCTCAGCGCCTGGCGCTGGCGCGCATCGGTATCAGCGGCCTGGATGTGCAAGCGCGCATCAGCCCCGATGGCCGCAACCCCGCCGACCGCATCCTGCGTGACAGCGGCAGCACCAACGCCAGCGACAGCGGCGCACCCTGGCAGGTACAGATCGAAGAGATCGCGTTCGACAACTCCCGCGCGCGCTACTTGGACCGCTCCATGAGCCCCAATTTCTCGGTCGCCCTGACGCGCCTGCAGGGCAGCCTGCGCCAGCTCGACAGCGACGGCCGCCGGCCGGTGCAGGTGGCGCTGCAGGGCCGCGTTGATGACCACGCGCCGCTGTCGGTACAGGGCACTCTGTCACCGCTGGCGGCGCAGCCAACGGCACAGCTGACCACGCGCCTGCAAGGCTATGACATGACCAGCCTGACGCCATTCACTGGCCAATATCTGGGCTACACCACGGATACCGGACAGCTGTCGCTGGACAGCACCCTGACCGTCGACGGCACCCGGCTCGACAGCCAAACTCAGGTCAAAGCGCTGAAGTTCTTCCTCGGCGACCGGGTCAACAGCCCAGACGCGTTGAATGTGCCGATCAAGCTTGGGCTGTCCGTGATTCGCGACCGCCATGACCTGATCGAACTGCCCGTGAAAGCGGCCGGCGACCTCAGTGATCCGTCGGTGAGCGTACGCGGCATTGTGCTCAAGGCGCTGACCAACATCCTCGTGCGCGCCGCCACCTCGCCACTGTCAGTACTGGCCGGCCTGGTCGGCGGCAGTGACCTGGAGCAAGTGCCGTTTAGCGCCGGCGCGGCGGCACCCAATGCCGACACCGAGCGCCAACTGGCAGACCTTGCCAAAGCTTTAGAACAGCGCCCACAACTGATGTTGACGCTGGAGGGCCAAGCCGGCGACGCAGACCGACTAGCGCTGAGCGCCGAATGGCTGGGCCGCGACTTGGAAGGCCGCAACTGGGCCGAGCTCGACACCGCCGCCAGCGATAGCGGCTTCCAACGTCGGGTGCTGCGCCGCTATCAACGCGAACTGGATGCCGACCCGCAAGCGCTGTTGCCGGACGACAGCGACAGCGGCCGCGATACCCAAGTGCGCGCCGCCTTCGACGCCTTGGCCGCGCACCTGCAGACTGCCGTCAACGACGACCTGCTGCTGAACCTTGCGCAGCAGCGCGCGCAACAGGTGAAAACGCTGCTGATGGACCAATACGGCATCGCCGGCGAGCGGCTGCAGCAAAGCAGCGCCAAACTGGCTGCGGCGGATGCACCACGGGTGGCGCTCACGTTGAGCAGCCGCTGACAAGACAGCGCTGACGGATTGAGGCAGCATGCGGGAGACCGGCGCCGGGGTGGCGCGGCCGGCACCGGTGTCCCGATACAGCCCCGACGCAGCCGCTCAGTGACAGCGAAAGGAGTCCCCATGAGCGCTATTGTGCTGCTTCTGCTTGGCCTGGCCGGCATGGCCCTCGGCTATCTGTTCTATTCACGCTTCATCGCCCAACGCATCTTCAAGCTGGACCCGGACTTCCGCACACCAGCGCACGAATTCGAAGACGGCATCGACTTCGTGCCCACCAACCGCTTTGTGCTGTGGGGCCACCACTTCACCTCGGTGGCCGGCGCCGCCCCCATTGTCGGCCCCGCCATTGCGGTGATCTGGGGCTGGCTGCCAGCGTTCCTGTGGGTAGTGTTCGGCACCATCTTCTTTGCCGGCGTGCACGACATGGGCGCGATCTGGGCCAGCGTGCGTAATCGCGCCAAATCGGTGGGCGCGCTCACCGGTGATGTGGTCGGCCGCCGTGCTCGCAGCCTGTTCATGATCGTCATCTTCCTGGTGCTGCTGATGGTCAACGCCGTGTTTGGCGTGGTGATTGCGCGGCTGCTGGTGGGCAACCCCGGCGCCGTGGTGCCGGTGTGGGGCGCCATCGCTGTGGCGCTAGTGATCGGCCAACTGATCTACCGCCGGCTGCTGCCGCTGGGGCTGGTGTCCGTGCTGGGCGTGATCGCGCTTTATGCGCTGATCTACGTCGGCCCGCAGGTGCCGGTGTCACTGCCGGATTCCACCTTCGGTCTGTCCGCCAACGCCAGCTGGATTTTGCTGCTGTTCCTGTACGCCGCCATTGCGTCAGTGCTACCGGTGTGGATGCTGCTGCAGCCGCGTGACTACATCAACGGCCTGCAATTGTTCGTCGGCCTGATCCTGATCTACGCCGCGGTGCTGATCGTCAATCCGGCCATCGTGGCGCCGGCACTCAACACCGATTTACCACCGGGTACGCCCTCACTGATTCCGCTGCTGTTCGTCACCATTGCCTGCGGCGCGATCTCCGGTTTCCACGGGCTGGTGGCGTCCGGCACCACCTCCAAGCAGTTGGCACGGGAAACCGATGCCCGCTTTGTCGGTTACTTCGGCGGTATTGGTGAGGGGGCGTTGTCGCTGGCGTCGATCATTCTCGCCACCGCCGGTTTTGCCTCGTTGGCCGATTGGCAAGCGGTGTACCACGCCTTCGGTCAGGGTGGCGAGGCGGCGTTCGTCAACGGCGGCGCACGCATTCTGGAACAGGGCATCGGCATCAGTGCCGAGGTCTCCGCCACCATGCTGACGGTAATGGCCGCGCTGTTTGCTGGCACCACCATGGACACCGGGCTGCGGTTGCAACGCTACATTTTCCAAGAATGGGGCGAGATCTATCAGATCAAATGGATGGGCAAAGCACTGCCCGCCACGCTGCTGGCGGTGGGCACCTGCCTGGTGCTGGCGTTTGGCGCCGGCGGCGCCGACGGCTCCGGCGGCCTGCTGATCTGGCCGCTATTCGGCACCACCAACCAACTGTTGGCCGGACTCACCCTGCTCGTCATCACGCTGATGCTGATCCAGCGCCAGCGACCCGCGCGCTACACCGCCATCCCACTGGCGTTCCTGCTGGTGATGACGCTGCTCGGTTTGCTGCTGCAACTGCGCAGCTTCTTCATCGACAAGAACTGGTTCCTGTTCGGCCTCGGCAGCGTGGTGCTGGTGGCGGCGGTGTTGGTGGCGTTGGAATGCGTGGCAGCGCTGCGCCGTAGTCGGCAGGTGGCGCCATGACGCCCCTGTGGCAACGCATCACCCATTGGTACCGCCGCGCCGAGGCGTTCGGCGCGGAGTACTACAACGCGCCCTACCGGCGCGCCATTGCCGCCGCCCGCCGCGATGAGGAAGACCTGTTCATGCTGCTGGTATTTGCCGAAATGATGGGCATCCCCAACCCCGCCACCTGGCACACCTTGGAACTGCAGCCGCTGCTGCTGGAGCGCTTCCACGACTGGCATCGACGCCAGGGCATGGCGCATTCACCGCTCGACCAGTTCCGCTGCTGCTGATGCCCACGCTGGACCTGCCCGCCCTGTTGCGTGAGCGCCGGCTGCTGCTGGTGGGCGGCAAAGGCGGTGTCGGCAAAACCACAGTTGCCGCCAGCCTCGCGCTAGCGGCGGCGGATCAGGGGCGCCGCACGCTGGTGGTCTCCACCGACCCGGCCCACAGCCTCAGCGATGCCTTCGGTGTCGCGCCATCGCCGGCGCTGCGCCCAGTCACTGAGCGACTGCAGCTGCTGGAAATTGATCCGGACCAAGCCGCACGGGATTACCTGGAAGACGTGCTGGCGCACATGGCGCGCTTTGCCCGCCCACAGCAACTCGGTGAACTGCGCCGACAGCTGATGTTGTCGGCAGACAGCCCCGGCGCCCAGGAAGCGGCGCTGCTGGAGCGGGTGGCGCAATTGCTCGACCAAGAACAGCAGCATGACCTGCTGGTGCTCGATACCGCCCCCACCGGCCATACCCTGCGCCTGCTGCAACTGCCGGAAATGATGGCGGCCTGGACCGATGGCTTGCTGCGCCACAACCAGCGCGCCGAACGGCTTGGCGCTGTGCTGGCTCACTTGTCGCCGGGCGCCGAACTGGACCGGCCGCTGCAACAACCGGCACCGGACAGCGACCGGGATGGCGCCCTGAAAGCACGACTGGCGGCCCGCCAAGCACTGCTGCGGCGCACCCGGCGCCGGTTGTCTGACGCCGCCAACACCGCGTTCCTGCTGGTGCTCACCGCAGAGCGCTTGCCCCTCCTGGAAACCGAACGGGCGGCGCAGGCATTGCAGGCGGCCGAGGTTCCGCTGGCCGGACTGGTGGTGAACCGACTGCTGCCCACCGGCAGCGATGACCCCTTCCTGCGCGGGCGTCGCCACAGTGAGGCCCGTCAGCTGGCCGAACTGGAGCGCCGCCTCGGCCAGCTGCCGCGCCACCGATTACCTTGGGCGGCCGAAGACATCGTCGGCTTACCGGCACTGCGCGCGCTGGCAACACACTTTTAACCTTGCCCAGCCGGCAAACGGTTGCAGCAAGCGCAGTGCAACAACGAGAATCCGAACTCATGCCGCCAGAGGACGTGTCCGTGACCACCGAAAAGGTGCAAAGCCGCTCTTTCATCGTGCTGTTGATTGCTGTGTCGCTGGCATTCTTCGCCATCATCGCGCCGTTCTTTAGCCCGATCCTGTGGGCGGCGATCTTCGCCATCATGTTCATGCCGCTGCAAAACCGGGTACGCGCCCGCATGCCTCGCCGCCCAACCCTAGCCAGCTTGCTGACGCTGGTGGTGTGCATTGTGGTGGCGATCATTCCGCTGCTGACCATGGCGCTGGCACTGCTGCAGGAAGGCCGCGTGCTGTTCGAGCTGATTCAAAGCGGCAAACTCGACTTCGGCCGCTATGTGGACCGCATTCAAGAGGCAGCGCCGTCGCTGCGCCAACATGCCGCAGATCTCGGCATCAACGTGGTGGAGGTGCGCGAAGGCATCCGCAACACGGTGTCGTCCAGTAGTGCCTATCTAGCGCGCAACGCGGTGAACATTGGCCAGTTCTCGTTCGGCTTCATCGTCAAATTCGGCGTCATGCTGTACCTGCTGTTCTTCTTCCTGCGCGATGGCCACCAGCTGGCGCGCCGCATCAGCGATGCGGTGCCACTCAGTGAAGAACACAAGACCCGGCTGTTCCGCAAATTCGGCGAAGTGGTGCGCGCCACCATGAAGGGCAACGTGCTGATCGCGCTGATTCAGGGCGCGTTGGGCGGCTTTATTTTTTGGATTCTGGATATTCAGGGCGCGCTGCTGTGGGGGGCGCTGATGGCGCTGCTGTCGCTGTTGCCGGCGGTGGGCGCGGCGCTGATCTGGACGCCGGTGGCGGTGTACTTCCTGCTGACCGGTCAGCTGTGGCAGGGCATCCTGCTGGTGGCGTTCGGGGTCGGCCCGATCGGGTTGGCGGACAACCTGCTGCGGCCGCGGCTGGTGGGTCAGAAAACCCAGTTGCCGGATTACGCGATTCTGGTCACCACGCTGGGCGGGATCACGCTGCTGGGCATCAGCGGCTTTGTGCTCGGCCCACTGGTGGCCGCGTTCTTCATTGCGGTGTGGGATCTGTCGCTGAATGAATTCCGTGATCCGTCCCCGGCGGCAACGCTGCCGCCGGAGGCCGAGTCACAGCCAGAAGCGGCGCTTACGCCGCCGGCTCCAACAACTCCGGACGTTTCAGCATTGCCGCCAGACGCTTGAGGCCGGCATCGCGCAGGCTGCGGCTATCGCGCTGGGACGGGTGGAAGTCGCGCCGGTAGTAGGACAGATAAGCCGGCGCCAGGCGGCGCAGCAAACCGCCTTTGCCCACCAGCCAGCGGTAGCCATTGCGTACCGAGCGCCAGTCAGTGGCATCGTCCATGCCGCCGCGCAGTTGCCAGTAATGCAGCGCGGTGAAACCAATGAACTCCAGTGTGGTGATCGCCATTTCCGACACCCGCAGGCCATAGCGGCCGACTTGGTCGGCATAGACGTCGAACGCCACCGATTTGTGCTCACTTTCTTCCACCGCGTGCCACAGCCATAGCGGCAACACGCGCTCGTCCATGCCGGCCAGCAGCTGTTCGTCTTCAAGGATGGCTTCCGCCAGCATGGCGGTGAAATGCTCCAGCGCGCAGGTCTTGGCCAATTGTCGTTCCGGTGACAGCCACTTGCTTTGCAGCTTGAGGCCGTCGAGCACGAAGCGCGACACCTTCGACGCCGGCATGCCGTGTTGCTCCAAAAACGCATTGAAGGCGTCGTGCTCATTGCCGTGGTGCGCTTCTTGGCCGATAAAGCCTTTCACTTCTTCCTTCAGCATGGTGTCGGTGAGCTGCGGCTGGAAATGCCGCACCGAACGCACGAAGAAGCGCTCGCCTTCCGGGAAGGTGCAAGACAGCGCCGCCAGCAGCACGGTCTTGAACTGGTCGCCATCAAACCAGTAGCGCGGGATGGCGGTGTCGAATTCCAGACCCAGCCGGCGCGGCTGGATGTCACTCTGATTGGTACGGCGGTTGAGACCTTGGACTTTGGCAGTCATAGCAGCACTCCTGCAGGTTAACGGGGCGCGGTATCGGCACAGTGGCGAAGAGTGTCGCCAAACCCGCGGCCCAAGTTGAGGTGCGTCCGTGCCAAATAAGCCATTCAAAACAGGCCACGCTGCCAGTGGTCGCAGCTCTGGCGACGCCCTACAATGAGCCCCTGCCTGCCCGATCCACGGAGTTTCGATGTCCATCCAGTTCACCAAGATGCACGGTCTTGGCAACGACTTCATGGTGCTCGACGGCGTCAGCCAGACGCTGCCGGAGACCGGTCCGCCGTGGCCGTCCGATGTCTTGGCACGCCTTGCTGACCGCCATACCGGCGTCGGTTTCGACCAGTTGCTGCTGATCCAGCCAGCCCACGGCGATGCCGATTTCTGCTACCGCATTTTCAATGCCGACGGCACTGAAGTGGGCCAGTGCGGCAACGGCGCCCGCTGTGTGGCACGCTTCGTGCGCGACAAAGGCCTGTTCGACGGCCACACGCTGCGGCTAGAAACCCACAGTGGCCAGATGCAGCTGCGCATCACCGACGATGGTTTGATCAGTGTCGACATGGGTGCCCCGCGCTGGCAGCTCGACCAAATCCCGTTTGTCGCCAAAGCGGAAGCCGACAGCTACTTGATCGTGGCCGGCACCAACGCGCACGAGGTGTCTGCGGTGGGGCTCGGTAACCCCCACTGCGTGCTGCTGGTGGAAAACGTCGACCAAGCACCGGTGGCCGAGGTGGGCCCGTTGCTGTCCCAGCACGAACGCTTCCCAGAGCAGGTCAACGTCGGCTTCATGCAGATCATCGACCGCAGCCACATCCGCCTGCGCGTGTTCGAACGCGGCGTTGGCGAAACCCGTGCCTGCGGCTCCGGCGCCTGTGCCGCGGTGGTCTGTGGCCAGCGCCGCGGCCTGCTCGACGACAGCGTCAGTGTGCAGCTGCCCGGTGGCACGCTGCAGATTCATTACGCCGGCACTCACATCACCATGACCGGGCCCGCCTGTGCGGTGTACGACGGTGTGCTGCCCTACCCCGACCCGGTGTGCCCATGACCATGGAGAGGCCGATGACCGATACCGCCCTGAGCCGCGAACAGGTAGTCAGCTACCTGCGCGACCACCCTGATTTCTTCCACGCCCGTCCCGATCTGCTGGAGCTGATGTCACTGCCGGACCCGCGCGGCTCTGCCGTGTCGCTGCTGGAGCGCCAGGCGCAGATCCTGCGCGAACGCAACCAAGAGATGCGTGAACGCCTTAACGGCCTGGTGGCGGTTGCGCGCGACAACGATCAACTGTTCGAAAAGACGCGCCAACTGGTGCTGGCGCTGGTGGAAGCGCGCACGCTGGAAACCTTGCTGCCGGCGCTGCTGCAACAGCTGAAACGCGACTTTGCCGCCGATGCGGTGCAGCTGCTGGTGTACGACCGCGACTTAGCCTTGACCGGCGAGTTGCGCCGTCAGGTGCGCTGTCTCGCCGCCGAAGACCAACACACTGCACTGCAGAGCCTGCTGCGCAGCGGCAACACTGTCTGCGGTGTGCTGCGTGACGAAGAGCTTCAAGAGCTGTTCGGCGCCAATGCCGACAAAGTGAAGTCCGCCGCCATGGTGCCGTTGGAGTTCAACGGCCGCCAAGGACTGCTGGCGATCGGCAGCGAAGATGCCCACCACTTCCGCAGTTCGCTGGATACGCTGTTCATCAGCCACATCGGCGATGTGCTCAGCCGCCGCCTGCACGAACTGCTGCGCCACCATCCGCGGCTGCCGGCACGGCGCGCCTGAGCGGTGGTCACCTTGCAGCCGGAGCTGGCGCTGTATCTGCAGCGGCTGCAGGACGTGCGGCGGCTGTCGCCGCACACCGTCACCCATTACCGCCGTGACCTGGAAAAGGTGATGGCCTGGATGACCGAGCAGGGCCTACAGCACTGGTCCGACCTGCACGCCCAGCACGTGCGGCAGCTGGTGGCCCAGCTGCACCGGCAAGGTTTGGGCGGCAGCAGCCTCGGGCGCTTGCTGTCGTCGCTGCGCGGGCTCTACCACTGGCTGGTCAGCGAGGGGCTGTGCCGCGACAACCCGGCATTGGATATTCGCCCGCCACGCAGCCCGCGCCGGCTGCCGCGCACGCTGGACCCGGATGGCGTGGCACGGCTGCTTGATCCGCCGCTGCCACCGGACGACCCGTGGGCCTGCCAAGACCGCGCCATGATGGAACTGTTTTATTCCTCCGGCCTGCGGCTGTCAGAGTTGGTGGGGCTGGATGTCCATCACATCGACTGGCAGGACGCCAGCGTGCGCGTGCTTGGCAAAGGCCGCCGTACCCGCGACCTGCCGATCGGCAAACCAGCGATTGCAGCGCTGCGGGCTTGGCGCCAGCGCCGCCCGCAGCACCTCGCTGATGCCGACGACAGCGCCCTGTTCCTGGGCCGGCGCGGCCGCCGCATTCACCCGCGCATGGTGCAGACACGGTTGGCCGCGCAGGCGCGCGAGCACGGCCTCGACCAGCGCCTGCATCCGCACATGCTGCGCCACTCGTTCGCCACCCACCTGCTGGAATCCAGTGGCGACCTGCGTGCAGTGCAGGAACTGCTCGGCCACGCCAACTTGTCCACCACCCAGATCTACACCCATCTGGATTTTCAGCACCTGGCTCAGGTCTATGATGCCGCCCACCCGCGTGCCAAGCGCCGCGATGATGCCAGCGAAGACGACGCCTGATCGGCGTTGCCCATGGAGATGACATGGCTCGGTTAAAGCTGATCACTTTCGATCTCGACAACACCCTGTGGCCGGTGGACGCGGTCATCCGCCAAGCCGAACAGACCACCCGCGACTGGCTACTGGAGCGCGATCCAGCGCTCGCTGACACGCTCACCCGCGCCAGCCAAGCCGCACTGCGCGACCAGCTGATGGCAGCGCACCCGGATTACCACCACAACCTCAGCGCGTTACGCCGCGACACCTTGGTGGAGGGCCTCAAGCAAGCCGGCTACGGTGAGCCTGAAGCACGGCGCTGGGCTGCAGATGCCTTCGAGGTGTTTCTTGAGGCGCGCCAGCAAGTGACCCTGTTTCCGGATGTCGTACCCACACTTGAACAACTCGCCGGCCGCTACCAAATCGGTGCCCTCACCAACGGCAACGCCAGCTTGGCGCGCATCGGCCTCGATCACCTGTTCGGCTTCCAGCACTCCTCGGAGAGCATCGGCCGCGGCAAGCCCGATGCGCCGATCTTCTTGGCGGCACTGGCATCGGCCAAGGTACGGGCCGACCAAGTGGTGCACATCGGCGATCACCCCAACGATGACGTGCTGGCCGCACGCAGCCAGGGCTTTGATGCGGTGTGGGCGAACCTGCTGGAGATGCCGTGGCCAGAGCCGCTGCCGGCCGACACCCCGACGCTGAGGTCGTTTGCCGACCTGCCGGCGCTGTTGGAGCAACTCGATGTCTGAGCTGCAACGGCACACACTGGCCGCGCTGCTGACCGAACTGGAACAGGAACTGGCGCGCGCCACCCTATGGCAGGCGCGGCCGCCGGCGCCGGAGGCGTTCGAGAGCACGCTGCCGTTCGCCGCCGACCGCATGGCGTTCCATGAATGGTTGCAGTGGGTACTGATCGCGCGCTTCCGCGCCTTGTTGGACGGCCGGCTGCCACTGCCAGAGACCTGTGCCGTGGCGCCGATGGCGGAGGAATCAATGAAGGAACAGGGCGCGACCGCGGCGCCGATCATTGCCGTGCTGGTGCGCATCGACGCACTGTTCCGCGCGCCGAGCTGAGGCGACTCAGGCGCCCTCCGCCGCCTGTGGCCAACAGCGTCCGTGCTGTTCTGGCGGCAGCAGGCAATCGGCCAGCAATGCACGCCAACTGGGTAACTCCCAGCGGCCGAAATGGCGGCCGCTGCTGAGCGTCAACACCCGCTCATCCACGCCGTTGAACAACTCCACCGTGGTAACGATGCCGGCACAGGTGGGTTTGCGCACCCGCCACACCGACGCCACTTGTCGCAGATCCAGCGCCAGCGACATGGCGCCCTGCCCCAGCCATAGCTGTGGCCCGGCGCCGGCCGCCAGCGGCACCCGTCCTTGGTGCCTCAGCACACCAGCGGCGTTGCTGCAGCTGATGGTGAGCGGCGTGTGGCGCGCCGCTGCCAACATCAGCAGTGCCGGTACGCTGTCCAGGCTCACCGCCCGGGCAAACTTGTCGCGCACCTTGCGGTAAGCCCGCAAGCGGCGGATGCCGTGGCGACGCAGCAGCGCATCGAAATCCCCCGGCTCACGCAACCGCGACCAGTCCTGCTCCAACGTCGTCACATCCACCCGCATCGACGACACCTCCGACCACGGTGCGGCATCCAGCCGCGGTGGCAGTTGGTCCGGGTGGGCGCACTGACTGACGAGCTGCTCAAACTCCGCCACTGCCCCAACCTGAACCTGGTACAACAACACCCCGAAACGGGAAAAAAAGAGCAGGGTGTGCGCCGACCAGGATTCGACCGGCGCCACCACTGCAAAAACCAACGCAAAGTGTCTTGAGAATAAATCCAGCGCGAACGGCGACTGCTGCCAACGCACCACATCGGACGCCGGGCTGACATGCACGCCGTCCGGCGGCGCCGTCAGTGTCAGCTTGGCGACATCGTTGCAGCCGGTGATGCGCAGCGGACCCATCCGCATGACCGCACCCAAGCGCTCTGATGACATCTCCCGCAAACGCACGACCCGGTCACCCAGTGCCTGGACACATTGAGTCAGTTCCGTCGACCACGGCGTCCTCGCCGGGGAGGACAACAGCACATTCACCATATCCGCCTCCTGGTTCCGTCATCAGCGCGGCGACCCTTGGGTCGCATAGTGTCGGATTGGCTGGCGTCGGCTGGCTGGTCCGTCAGGGGAGAAACAAGTGGCAGGTACCAGCGAACTGGTTGGGCACCCTGCCAGTGCCGCCCGCCCGGTGCTGACCCACCGGGCGCCCCGAGAACGTTACTTGGTAAGAATCAATTTACCGCTGGCGGTTTGCCGCAGCTGGTAGAGCCCATCGCCGTGACGAATCCACAGCAGCCCATCCTCGTTCAGCAACTGACGGCTGCTCACGCGTCCGTCACGCACTGTCAGTAAGCGTTCACGACGGGGGCGGGGGCGAGTAACAGTGGTGGCTGGTGCAGTCATGGGGCTCTCCCTTTGAATGAGAACGATTATTATTTGCAGAAGAGAATCCGTCAAGCACCTACTGACAATTTTTTTGTATCCACCCCCCGTGGCTGCACGAACAGCCCCCCGCCAGTACAATCGCCTCTTCATTCTGTGCAACGAGTTGTTCCCCGCCATGCTGATGCAACGTTTCCGCGAATCCTGGTTCTTCTGGCGCCACAACCTGCGCACGCTGCTATGGGTGACGCTGCCATTCGCGCTGGCCGAAGCGCTGGTACTGGGTCTGTCCGGACCGCTGCTGTCGGTGGATGGCGAGCAGGTGCAGTTCAACCAGCTGTCGATGGTGCTGAGTCTGTTGCTGCTGCCGCTGGCGGACGCCGCGCTGATCAGCCAACTGGCGGCGCTGCAAGCCGGCCGCGCGCGCCCGGTGGTGGATTGCCTGACGGTGGCGCTGCGCAAACTGCTGCCGTTGGCCGGTGCCTACGTGCTGATGGTGATGCCGCCGATTCTGGTGCTAAGCATCGGGCTGTCACTGGTGCCGACCTCGGTGGGCATGCCGCTGGGGCTGATGATCACGTTCTGGTGGTACTGCCGGGTGAGCATCGCGCCGTTCATCGTGGTGCTGGAAGGTACGCTGCCGCTGACCGCGGTACAGCAGGCCTGGCGCCGCACGGCGCCGGTGCAAGGCGAGTTGGTGTTGGCGTTGATGCTGTCGCAATTGGTGGTGAAAGGCGCGTCCGCCGGCCTGATGGCGATGGCGGATGGGGTGTTCGGCCAAACTCTGCCGGCCTATCTACTGGCCAGTGTGCCAAGCGCGTTGCTGGCGGCGCTGGTGACGATCGTGCTGTTCCGCTTCTACGGCCTGCTGCCGCGCGAGCCGGAGCCGTCCTGATACCGCAGCCGGCGCCTACCGGCGCCGGTAGACCACAAAGCTGTAATCGTAGGGATTGGGGCCCTCAGCGCTGAAGTCCTCGCGCGCTTGCTCCAGCCACTGCCCCGCTGGCAGTTCCGGAAAGAAGGCATCGCCGTCCACGTCGGCATGCACCTCGGTGATATAGAGCCGCTCCATCTGTGGCAGCGCCAATCGGTAGATCTCGGCCCCGCCCATCACAATCACTTCCTCGGACCCGTCAATCACTGCAATCTGGTCCGCCAGCAGCAGCGCTGCGTCCAAGCTCTCGACCACCCGCGCGCCCTCGGCCACATAATCCGGCTGGCGGCTGATGACGATGTTGGTGCGCCCCGGCAACGGCCCCTTCAGCGATTCCCAGGTCTTGCGCCCCATCACCACCGGCTTACCGAACGTGACCTGCTTGAAGTACTTGAGATCGTTGGGCAGGTACCAAGGCAGCTTATTGTCACGCCCGATGCAGCCATTGCGGGCACGGGCCACCATCAATGCACGACGCATGGCGCTCTCCTCAAATAGCCACCGGGGCCTTGATATGGGCCGCCGGTGCGTAGTCCAGCAGCTCGATGTCTTCGAAGCGGAACGCGAACAAATCGGTCACATCCGGATTCAACCGCAGCTGGGGCAGCGGGCCCGGCGTGCGCGACAGCTGCAGGTCCGCCTGTTCGAAGTGATTCGAGTACAGGTGCGCATCGCCCAGCGTGTGCACGAACTCGCCCGGCTGCAGGCCACAGACCTGCGCCATCATCACCGTCAGCAACGCATAGGAGGCGATATTGAACGGCACGCCGAGGAAGATATCGCCGGAGCGCTGATACAGCTGGCAAGACAACTTGCCGTCCGCCACATAAAACTGGAACAGGCAGTGGCACGGCGGCAGCGCTTGGCGGCCGGCTTCCGCGTTGGCCACCGGGCTCAGCGACGGGTCCGGCAGCAGCGACGGGTTCCACGCGGACACGACCAACCGACGCGAGTCCGGATTGCGGCGGATCTCTGCCAGCACATCGCTGATTTGGTCCACCACGCGGCCATCGGCGCCGGTCCAGCTGCGCCATTGGGCGCCATACACCGGCCCCAGCTCGCCGTCAGCGGTGGCCCATTCATTCCAGATCGAGACGCCGTTCTGCTGCAAGTAGCCGATGTTGGTGTCGCCGGCCAAAAACCACAGCAGTTCGTGGATGATCGACTTCAGGTGCAACTTCTTGGTGGTTAACACCGGGAAGCCATCGGCCAGGTCGAAACGCATCTGGTAACCGAACACCGCGCGCGTGCCGGTGCCGGTGCGATCGCTCTTGTCGACGCCGTGGTCGCGCACATGGCGCAGCAGATCAAGGTACTGTTTCATGCCCGCGCCCCCTGCGGATGATTGCGATAACCCCACACCATCATGGCGATGCCGAGCAGCACCATCGGCAGACTCAACAGCATGCCCATGGTCAACCAACCGCCGGCGATGAAGCCGGGGTAGGCATCCGGCTGGCGGAAGAATTCCCCGATGATGCGGGCCATGCCATAACCGACCCCAAATAGGCCGGTGACCGACGCCAACGGACGTGGCCGGCGAGAATAGAACCACAGCAGCAGGAACAGCAGCAGCCCTTCCAGGGTGGCTTGGTACAGCTGGGAAGGATGGCGCACCAGTTGCGCGGCATCGGCCGGAAACACCATGCCCCAGGGCACGTCAGTGGCACGCCCCCACAGCTCACCGTTGATGAAGTTACCGATGCGGCCGGCCAGCAGGCCGAGCGGCACCAGCGGCACACCGAAGTCGGTGACCTCGAAGTAGCGTTTGCCGGTTTTGCGCGCGAACAGCGCCAGCGCCAGCAGCACCCCGATGGCCCCGCCGTGGAACGACATGCCGCCTTCCCACAACCGGAACAGATAGAGCGGATCGGCGGCCAGCTTGTGGCCGCCGTAGAACAGCATGTAACCGATGCGGCCGCCGAGGATCACCCCCAACGCACCGTAGAAGATCAGGTCGCCCACCTGCTGCGGCGTCCAGCCACTGCCTGGCCGGCGCGCGCGGCGCATGCCCAAGTACCACGCCAGCACGAAGCCGATCAGATACATCAGCCCATACCAGTGCACTTTGAGCGGGCCCAGCGACAGCGCCACCGGATCGATCTGCGGATATTGCAACATCACACTGTCCTCAAACGGTTTCCGTTCAGCCCAGCGCCAAGCGCACGCCGATGATCACCAGCAGCAATGCGAACACGCGTTTCAGCGTCGCCGCCGGCAGCAGCGTCGCCAGTTGCGCGCCGACTTTGGCCATCGGGTAGCTGGCAATGCCAATGCCCAGCGCCGCGGGCAGGAACACATAACCAAAGCTGCCGGTGGGCAACCGCGCATCACCCCAGCCGGCGATGATAAAGCCGGTACAACCGGCCACCGCAATCGGGAAGCCGCACGCGGACGACACTGCCACCGCTTGGCGCATCGGCACTTTGAAGGCGTTGAGCATCGGCACCGTCAGCGAGCCGCCGCCGATGCCAAACAGGCTCGACAGCACCCCAATGATGCCGCCACAGGCGGTCAGACCCACCGGGCCGGGCAACCGTTCCACCGCCGCTGGATCTTCCGGACGGGTGCTGCTGAACAGCATCTGCAGCGCTACCAGCACCGCAAAGCCGCCAAACAATTGTGCCAACAGCGGGCCCGACAGCCAGTCGGCGACGAAGGCGCCGGCGAAGGCGCCGAGCAGAATGCCGACGGCCAGTTTAGAAACGATTTCCCAACGCACGTTGCCTTTGCTGTGGTGCGCACGAATGGCGCTGGTGGACGTCAGCACGATGGTCGCCAGTGAGGTGGCCACCGCTGTTTGGGTGGCCACATCAATCGGCACCCCCATCCAATGCAGGATCAACAACAAACCGGGAACCAGTACCACGCCCCCACCCAATCCCAATGCACCGCCGAGCAAGCCCGCGATCACGCCAAGGCCCAGATAGGCCGGCAGGTATTCAAAACTCATCAGACGCTCCATGTTGGCCGGGCTGCTATGCTAACGCAGTTTTGCCCGCATAACGCCCTTTCACCGCGGCGCTGGCGGGCTGCCTGCGGAGACAACTCGATGTGCGTGATTTTCCTGGCCTGGCAGGCCGACCCCCGCTGGCCGTTGGTGGCCGCCGCCAACCGCGATGAATTCCATGGCCGCCCCACCGAGGCCGCTCGCTGGCGCGGCGACATCTTTTGCGGTCTCGATTTACGCGCCGGCGGCACCTGGCTCGGCATCCACCTCAGCGGCCGGTTCGCCGCCGTCACCAACTTCCGCGATGGCGACATCGCGCCGGCTCCCCGTTCCCGCGGTGACCTGCCGCTGAGTTTCCTGCAAGGCACAGCGTCACCGCAGGCCTATGCCGAGCAGGTCGCGCGTGACGGCGACCAATACGGCGGCTTTAACCTGCTAGTGGGGGACCGTGACAGCCTTTGGCACCTGAACAACCGCGGCGCCGCGCCGCAGCCGCTGGCGCCGGGCATCCACGGATTGTGCAACGGGCAACTGGATGAGCCCTGGCCGAAGGTGGTGCGCGGCACACAGGCGCTGACGCAGGTACTGGCCGAAGGCGGCGATGCGCAGGCGCTGGCGGCGCTGCTGCAAGACCGCCACCAACCGGACGATGCCGCGTTGCCCGCCACTGGGGTGGCACTGGAGGTGGAACGCATGGTGGCGCCGATCTTCATCAACGCACCGCACTACGGTACCCGCGCCAGCAGCCTGGTCTGGCTGCCGGCGACCGGCTCACCGCAGATGGTGGAACAGCGTTGGGACGCGGCCGGCGCTGCACTAGGCAGCAGCGACAGCCGCCACTGACGCTCAGGCGCGCTGGCGCAGCACCTGGCCGAAGTGGGTCATATAGCCGGCCAGCTCATCGTTGCTGAGGCCGTGCAGCACTTTGCTGGTCACGCTGTGCAGCGCCTTGCGACTGCCTTCCACGCCCAGATCCAGCGCTTTCTTGGTGACGAAGCCGATCTTCACGTGGCGGGTCTGCTCCAGGAACAGGCGATCGAGGATCATGTCGATGAAGCGGCCCATCACATCCACGGTCAGGTCCACCACCTCGCGGCCGTTACCGCTGACACTGGCGTCGGTAGCGCGACGGAAGTCAGCGGCAAAGCCGGCGTCCACCGGCAGCGCGATCATCGCTTGTTGGTCGTTCTCGTCACTGGCGCGCCAGTACATGGCTTCGATGTTGCGCACGATCGGCGCAAATTCTTCGTTGGTGGTTTTCTTGTAGATTTGGCGCGTCAGCATATGCGATGCCTTGCCGGCGGTGCCGACCGCGAAATCGATCACTTTCTGTTGGCCACTGGTGAGCCGCGCCATTTTTGCCGGCTCTTCCAGGAACAGGCTCAACAGCGTGTTGGTCAGCTGGTCCACCAGGTCGATGAAGGCGTCAGCGCCGTTGCCGCGGTTGGCCACAGCAGTGAGAAATTGTTCGGTGCTGCGCACCAGCTCCGGGCTTGCCGGAATCGCCACCACGTCTTGCATTGTCTGCTTCCTGTCTCGGATCGGGGGACGGCCGAAGGGCCGCTCAGAGGACGCCGATGATAGCCACTGCCCTGCGCCGGCCCATAGGCCGCATACCACCCCGACGACTGTCACTGCGGCAACTGCTCACGCCACGACGCGCTTGCCCAGCAGCTCTTCCAGCCCCGCACGTTCCAGCTGCAGCGCCACGTAAGCCTCGATCACCTCGCCGTTGTCCATCTGCAGCACCTCGGCCAGCAGTTGCTCGAGATCGCTGCGGGCAACATTGCGGATCGCCGCCTTCACCTTGAGCAAGTTGGGCGCGTTCATTGACAGCACTTCCACCCCCATCGCCACCAACAGCAAGGCGGTGCCCGGATCGCCGGCCATTTCGCCGCATACCGACACCGGTTTGCCTTCGGCGGCGGCGGCGGCGACGATCTGCGCCAGCGCATGCAGCACCGCCGGATGGTAGAAGTTGTAGAGGTCGGCCACGCGGCGGTTATTGCGGTCCACCGCCAGCAGGTACTGGGTCAGGTCGTTGGTGCCCACCGACAGAAAATCGACCCGCTGTGCCAACGCTCGCGCTTGGTAGACCGCCGCCGGCACTTCGATCATCGCGCCCACCGGCGGCAGCAGAATGTCGGCGCCTTCTTCACACACTTCCAGCCAAGCGCGGTGGATCAGCTGCTGCGCCTCTTCCACCTCAAACACCGAGCTCACCATCGGCAGCAGGATGCGCAGATTGTCCAACCCCTCGCTAGCACGCAGCATGGCGCGCAGTTGGGTGGTGAAGATTTCCGGGTGGTCGAGCGTGACGCGGATGCCGCGCCAGCCGAGGAACGGGTTGTCCTCAACAATGGGAAAATAGGGCAGCGCCTTGTCACCGCCCACGTCCAGCGTGCGCATGGTGACCGGATGCGGCGCAAACGACTGCAACTGTTCGCGGTAGATGCGTTGCTGCTCTTCCTCGGACGGGAAGCGGTCGCGGATCATGAACGGGATTTCGGTGCGGTACAGGCCGACGCCTTCCGCGCCGCGCTGCAAGGAACGGCTGATATCGGTGAACAAACCGGTGTTCACCTGCAGTGCGATACGCTGGCCGTCGCGGGTTTCCGCCGGCAGCTCACGCAACTTTTCCAGCCCCGCCATCAACGTGCGTTCTTCGTCGATGATCACTTGAAACTGGTGGCGCAGCTCCGCCGGCGGATTGGCAATCACCCGGCCACGAAAACCATCGACGATCAGCTCACGGCCATCCAGCTGCTTGAGCGGCAGGCTCGGCGCCACCACCGTCGGGATGCCCATCGCGCGCGCCAAAATGGCCATGTGCGAGTTGCGCGAACCCTGGATGGTGGCAATGCCTGCCACCCGGCTTTGCGGCACTTCCAGCAGCATGGTGGGAGTGATTTCTTCGCCCATCAGGATGGCGTTGTCGGGAAACGCTTGGGGCCGGCGATTGCGGCTTTGCAGCTCCGCCAGCACCCGGCGGCCAAGATCACGCACATCCGCGGCTCGCTCGCGCAGGTAATCGTCATCCATCATCTCGAACGCGCGCACGTGGGTGTCGATGACGGTGCGCAGGGCACCTTGAGCCCAATGCCCTTCACGGATGCTGGCGACGATTTCGCCGGCCAGCGCATGCTTGTCGAGCATGCGCAAATACACTTCGAACAACTCCTGTTCGGCATCGCCGAGCCGGCCGCGCGCGCGTTCCGACAGCGCGCGCACGTCGGCACGCACGCGCACCAACGCCGATTCCAGCAGCGCCACTTCAGCTTCGATGTCTTCCGCTTCCCGGTCTGGCACCGCCGCCAGGTCTGCCGGCGGGAACAGCAACACTGCAGTGCCGATGGCAGCACCGCTGGCGCCGACCAAACCTTCGTAGATGGCGGTGCTGTTCGGCGCGGCTTTGCGCGCCAGCGCTTCGATGGAACCATTGGCGCGGGCATGGGCCACCACTGCCGACAGCTGCGCAGACAGGGTTACCAAAAACGCTTCTTCACTCTGGTCGAAGCGGCGGTTGTCGCGCTGCTGCACCACCAGCACGCCGAGTACCTTGCCCTGGTTCATCACCGGGACACCAAGGAAGGCGTGGAACGGATCCTCGCCGGTTTCGGCAAGGTAGAGGAATTTCGGATGCGAGAACGCATCCTCGAGGTTAACCGGCTCTTCGCGCATGCCCACCAGCCCCACCAGCCCTTCGGTGGCACCGAGGCTGACGCAGCCAACCGCTTCCCGCTTCAAGCCTTCCGAAGCCATCAGCACATAGCGTTGCTCTTGGGCATCGAGCAGGTAGATCGAACAGACTTCGGTGCCCATGGCATCGCGCACACGGCGCGTCATCAGCTCCAGCGCATCTTTTAGATCCGCAGCGCTGTTCACTTCCTGCACGATTCGACGGAGGGTGTCGAGCATCAGCCTGGCCTTGGCAGAGTCAGTTCGAGGGCATTTCTCGCTTGGCGATCGGTGCCAATTCCTTCAACGCCCGCGCATAGACGCCGCGTTTGAAGTGCACCACCTTGCGGATCGGGTACCAGTAGCTCACCCAGCGCCAAGCTTGGAATTCTGGCGTCTCGCTGCGCGCCAGGTCGATGCGATCCTCATTCCCCACCAGCCGCAGCAGGAACCATTTCTGCCGCTGGCCAATGCACTGACGCTGGCCCACTTCCACGTGTCGACGCATGAAACGGCGCGGTAAGCGGTAGCTAAGCCAACCACGGGTGCTGGCAAGGATTTCCACATCCCCGGGACGCAATCCGACTTCTTCTTCCAGCTCGCGATAGAGCGTCTGCTCCGGGGTTTCACCCGGCATCATGCCGCCCTGGGGGAACTGCCAAGCGTCACGGCGGCCCACTCGACGGCCCCAGAACACGCGGCCTCCAGCGTCGACAATGATGATGCCGACATTCAGTCGAAAGCCCTGTTCATCAATAATGCCCGTCATGGTCCTGCCTGCCTGATCACCGGCCCATTAAACCTTGCCGAGCCGTACCCAATCAACGCACTTGCTCTGCTATTCTAGCGGCCGCTTTTTGTCATCGGCCTTTTGAGACCCTTGGAGCCTGCTCATGACTCTCGCAATTTTCGATCTGGACAACACCCTGATCGGCGGCGACTCGGATCACCTGTGGGGCGACTACTTGGTGGCCCGCGGCATTATCGACGCCGGCGACTACAAAGCCCGCAATGATCAGTTCTACCAGGACTACCTGAACGGCAGCCTGGACCAGATGGCCTACCTGCGCTTCGCCATGGCGGTGCTGACCCAGCACCCGCTGGAACAACTGCACCAATGGCGCGCCGAGTTCATGCGCGATGAGTTGAGCAAAATCCTGCTGCCGAAAGCCAGCGCACTGCTGCAATGGCACCGTGAGCAAGGCCACTTCCTGCTGATCATCACCGCCACCAACGACTTTGTGACCGCGCCAATCGCAGAACTGCTGGGTGTTGATCACATGCTGGCCACCGAGTCTGAACTGCGCGACGGCCGCTACACTGGCGAGATCGTCGGCGTGCCGTGCTTCCAGGACGGTAAGATTCACAACCTCAACGCCTGGCTGGCCACCACCGACCACACGCTGGACGGCGCTTGGTTCTACAGCGACTCACGCAACGACCTGCCGCTGCTGGAAGTGGTCGATCATCCGGTGGCGGTAGACCCGGACGATCACTTGCGTGCCGTGGCCAATGAACGGGGCTGGTCCGTGATCAGCCTGCGCGACTAAAGCGATGAGGGCTCACTCCGGTTTGCGCTGGGTCGCCCTGCTGCCGCTGGCATGGCTGGCGGCCTGCGATCCGCCGGCGCCCACCGCGTCGGAACCACCGCTGCCGCGCCCAGCTGCGGCGGCGGTGGAAAGCGCTGACGCAGAACTGGCAGTAGCTGATCGTGCATTCCGCAATGCGCGCAGCGAAGTGCTGGCAGCACTGCACCAACAGATGGCACCGTTGCAGGCGGCGCTGGAGCGCCTGCTAGCGCAGCCAGATGCCGCGCAGCTGGCCGCCGCCCGTGCAGCGTGGGAAGACAGTTACCGCGCCTACAACCAAGCCTGGCCACTGCTCGCCACTCAGGCGCAGTTAGAGCCAGAGTTGGAAGCGGTGCTGCAACAGACCGATCGCTGGCCGCTGCTGCCCGGCTATGTGGATTACGTCCCCGGCTGGCCCGAGAGCGGCATCATCTACGACGTGTCGCTGACCATGGACCGCCGCACCCTGTTGGCACAGCAGAACATCACCGACGCCACCGAAGTCAGCGTCGGCTTCCAAGTGGTGCAGTTGCTGCTGTTCGGATTGGCGGACAGTCCGCGTCAACCGCAGGATTTCCGCGCGGTCACCGAAAGTCTGCCCAGTCACCAGGGGCCAGTATCGGAACGACCGGAGAACCGGCGCCGCAGCTATCTGACGGTGGTGTCACGGATCCTGCTGGATGACCTGCGCGAGCTGACCCGGCCGGTATTGCAGGAAGAAGAAAGTGCCCACCATGTCGGCGCGCTGGTCAGAGCACTCGGCCGCACCAGTGTGCGGCTGGCACGGGCCGGTTCCCTCGACGCCGCTGCCGATCTGTTCAGCGGCCACTACTTAGCGGCTGAAAGCCGCGCCCTGATCGAGCACAGTCACCAACAAACACTGGCGTTTTGGCTCGACCGCGACAGCGAAGCGAGCCAGGCCCTGTGGGCGGTTCTGGAACAAACGGCGCCGGTGTTTGCCGCCCAGCTGTCCAAGCAATGGCAGCAGGCGCCCCAGGACTATGCCGCCCTGGGGGCCTTGCTGATGCGGCCGCCGGGCCGCGCGTCAGCGCTCAGTCGAAACGGCTGAAGTCCGGCGCGCGTTTCTCGACGAAAGCGGTCATCGCTTCGCGTGCTTCCGGGGACGTCAGCCGCTGCACGAACTCTGCGCCTTCACGGGCCATCTGCGCGGCCAATACCTCGGCATGGGGCGCGCGCATCAATTCCTTGGTCAGCCGCACTGATGCCGGCGGCATCGCCGCCAGTCGCTCGGCGGCGCCGCGCGCCTTGGCCAAGTAGTTAGCGTCGTCACACACGCCATTGGCAATGCCCAGTTCCAACGCCCGTTCACCGGTGATGGTTTCCGCCAGCAGCAGCAATTCGGCGGCCTTGGCCGGACCAATCGCCTGCGCCAGCAGGAAGCTGGAGCCGGCTTCCGGGCACAACCCCAGGCTCACGAACGGCATCTGCAGGCGCGCGCTGCGGCCGCAATACACCAGATCACAATGCAGCAGCATGGTGGTGCCGACGCCAATCGCGGCACCGTTCACCGCGGCCACCAGCGGCTTGCGGAAGGTGCGCAGCAGCTCAAGGAACTGCATCACCGGCGCGTCCGGGCCGGACGGCGGGTGCTGCAGGAAGTCGCTCATGTCATTGCCGGCGGTGAAGCAATCGTCCGTACCGGTGATCAGTACCACCCGCACCGAGCTGTCTTCATCGGCAGCCCGCAACGCCGCATTAAGGGCGGTGTACATGGCATGGGTCAGGGCGTTTTTGCGCTCCGGACGCTGCATGTGCAGCTCCAGAACCTGGCCGCGCTGCTCAATGGCAATGTCGGCGCAGGATGAGGAAATGGTCATGGGAAACTCCTGGCGGTAGGCCCGCCTCGCGGGCCCGGGGAATCAAGCGGCCCAGTATAGCGAGCCGCAGCTGCGCCACCGTAGGACCGGAACGTAACCGTGCGTGTCACTGCCGGTCAGTGATCGTCGAGGCGCGCCTGATACTCGTCAGCGCTGAGCAACTGCTCCAGCTCGGCGGCATCGTTGATACGCAGGCGGAACAGCCAACCGTCACCGTAGGGGTCTTGGTTGACCAGCTCCGGGGTGTCTTCCAGCGCGTCGTTGACCGCCACCACAGTGCCGGCCACCGGCGCGTAAATGTCGGAGGCAGCCTTCACTGACTCCACCGCACCGGCTTCGGCGCCGGCTTCCAGTTCGCTGTCCAGATCCGGGGTTTCCACGTAGACCAGATCGCCCATGGCTTGTTGGGCATGATCGGTGATGCCGACATAGGCGGTGCCGTCATCTTCCAGACGGATCCACTCGTGGGTATCGGCATAGCGCAGCTCGGCACGCAGTTCGCTCATGGTCACAGGCTCCTTGACTCAGACTCGGGGCGGGCGGCATCGGCCACCCATCTGCGGCGGGATTCTACCTGCAACCACCGCTGAAGGCGGCACAAAAAAAACGCCACCCGGCGCAGGCCGGGTGGCGTCAGGGACGGCTCAGTGTTTCGCCGGTCGGGACATGTAGTTCAGGTTCACCGCCTGGGCGGGGATTTCCAGATCAACGTTGGCTTCGAGGAAACCGAGTGCCAACAAATCCACTTTCAGCGGCACCGCGTCGCGGTTGACCTGAATGATCTGCATGCGGCCATCATCGTAGAAGCGCAGCGGCCCTTTCAGATCCAGGCTGAAGCCGTAGCCCAGTTGGTTGTGCGCCAACTTGCTTTCGATGAAGCCCAGCAGCCAGACCTTCGGCTCCAGTTGCGGAGAGTCCAGGTACAGGTCCAGCACCGACAGGTACTGCGGCTCGCCTTCGCCGGTGTCGACGATCCAGCTTGGAATCAGACCATGCTCGCCGGGCCCGCAACGGCGCTCGTTACGCTGCGAGTGTTGCGGTTCCGGTCTGCCATCCTGAGGTGCACGACCATCACAGGTGGAACGCATTCGCATGTACTGCGGCCCAGTCGGCGCCGGCCCACTCTTGGCAATACCGCCTAGGGTGGTCTCGGTGTACACGGTCAGGTCAGTGGACTGGATCACGGTCGGGTACAGCCATACCAGAATGCCGCCGTTATCCAGCACTTCCTGGGGAATGCGCCCATAAGCCGGGTTGGGATCGTTAGCCAGTTCCTCGGCGGAAATGAAGCCCACCACATCCGCCATCAGGCCACCGGTCTGATAGATGTAATGACGCTCCGGGCAGGTCTTGCCGATGTCGCAGCCCAGTGACGCCTTGGCCACCGAGCCACCCACGCCCGTCACTTGCACCCGCGCGCTGTTATGCAGGTACAGCGGATCGTTGTAGGCGCTGCCTTCGCCGTCATCCCACTTGGCATTGCCGTTGATGTCGGCGGTCGGCAGGTTGTCGAGCCCCTGGAACACCCACGGCACCGGCTCAGCGCCAGTGAAGTAGATGCGCATGACCGCACCACCGCCGTTCATCGGCGGCGCTTTATCAGCCGACTGGGCAAACAGCTCGGTTTTCAGCGGCAGGCCGTTGGCGCCGCAGATGGCGCTGCTCGGGTTGCACTGATCGCTGCGCGCATTGCCGTTGGAAACCAGTTCGTAGGCGTACAGCGCTCCTTCATCCCAGCGCTGGGCCGGCATGAAGCGCATCTCACGACCCTTGACGGTCAGGTCGCCATCCACGTCGCTGCCGCTCACCGGAGTACCGTCTTCGGCCACCTTGAACACCTTGAAGGTGGTGCCGAGCAGCACGCTGTCTGGATTCACCGGTTGCGAGAAACGCACCACGATCGGGCGGTCAGACGGCATGTACGGCATCGGCAACCGGTCCTCGCGGCTGTTGGTGCCTTTGCAGGAACCGACCACGCCATCACGCAGACGGGTTTCTTCCAGCACGCAGGGGAAGCCTGGGTAGGAGCCGATCACGAACGGCGACACCTGGCCACCAGCGGCCGCCAGCGGCATGTCAAAGCGCAGCGTTTGCGCCGCCAGCGCGTTGCCGGCCAGGTCGGTAATGCCACCGTCCAGTTCCAGCGTGTAGCTTTCGCTCAGCTCGAGACCGGCGCGGATCACCACCGCAGCACCGTCACGGCGGATCTCCACCGGCAGGCTGCTGCCATCGCTCTTGCGCAGGGTGACGTTGCGGGTCAGCGAGTTCGGTTCCAGCGGCTCGGTGAAGTTGAGCACGATCGGATCGCCGGGCCGCATGGCGAGGCTTTTTTCCAACGATTCTGGCGTCGGGTTGCTTTCCAGTGCCCCCGGACCCGGCAGCCACGACAGCAGCTGCGGCGGGGTGGTGTCCTGCGGTTGCGCGGGCGCGTCCTTGGGATCCCGGTAAGACTCCATGTGGAAGCTCAGCGTGCCGTGGGCGTACTCCACGCCGAGCACATCGTTTTCCACCACGGTGACGGCATCTGCCACCAGCACGCCATCCTTCACGATCGCCATGCCCACCAGTTCCATGTGCAGGATGTCCTGGTTGAAGGCCGCGTTAGCGCGCGCGTCATCGGTGACGATGGCCACGTCCATAAACATGCGCAGTTGGCGCGGCGCTTCTGACAGGCGAGTGTGCGGGTTCGGCAGCAGGTAGCCGGTGGCGTCGGTGATGAACTGCACCCGTACCGCACCGGAATCGAAACCGGCCGGCACGTGGCCGCCCACCAAGACGTCCAGCGCGCCGCCGGTGAGCATGCCACCACGCGGCAAGCGCACCGGCAGGATGTCGTTCTCGAACAGCGGCGCATAGCCGAGTTCGGTATAGACATCGCCTTCCTGCGCTGACTCGGTGTCATCACCCAGCAGTACTGATTTCACTGGCACCATGTTCATCAGGTCGCCGGTGAGGATCGACGGCTGCCCGGTGTTCGGTGCCCGCAGCGCCATCAGGTCACGGGGACCGGACATTTTCGGCGTGAACTCGAAGCTACGCTTGCTGCCAAACGGCGCCGCCAGCGCGGTGCCGTAGGTGCTGGTCAGGTTGCCGAAAGTAAGCACGTAGCGCTTGCCCGGCGTCAGGTCCTGCTGCGGGTCGATGGTCAGATACGGACCCTTGGCCAGCGCCACCGCCGGTACCAGCTTGCCGGTGCCGTCCGTCAGCTTCACGGTGTCACCGTAGGCAAATTGCTCGGTGTCGATCGGCTGGCTGAATTGGAAGCGGAAGGTGGTCATGTCGACGATGTCCAGCTGCTGGCCATCAGGGAACATGCGCGTCATCGCGAAATCAGCACTGCCCTGCTGCTGGTCACGCGGGCCGTACTGGGCGGCGCGGGTGCGGAAGCTGAAGCCGCCGTCCGGCACTACCAGGGTGCCTTCCGCGCTGTTGAGGCCGTCAATCTTGACGCGGTACTCACTATTGAACGCCAGCGCGGCGTGCGGATGCAGCACCACGCTACGGCCGTCGCCGGCGAGACGGTGCGCCACCGGCACCAAATTGCCCTGAGCGTCACGCAATGAAACTTCGCTGTCAGTGATCGGCTGGCCGGCCGCCACTGGTTTAGAGAAATGCACCACTACCGGCGCAAAGGTGGAAACGCCGGTCTGGTCGCGGTCAGGGTAGCTGTAGACCAGCTCGCCGCCGGGGATCAGCGGCACCTCGGTCACTTTCTGCTTGTCGCTGCCACCGCAGGCACCCAGTACCAGACTGAGTGCCAACAGCGGCGCAACGCGTCGTGTGATTGCCATCATGTCGTTGTACCTCGCCTCAGAACTTCAGCGTCACAGAGCCGGTGAACACGTGCACATCGCCTTCTGCGGAGATGGTTTCCACCGGATTGATCTGGCTGTCGCTGCGTGACAGGTCAAATTCACGCTTTTTCAGCATGTGGTACTGGTAGCCGACATCGAGTCGCATCGGGAACGCGAACACCGGCGGGTTCTTCACTTCCAAGCTGGCGCCGATCCCGAGGACCACGCGGTCGTTGTCGAAGTAGTTCACGTCGAGGGACTCACGGCCCTTGAGCGGCGATTTTTCCCACGCCACGCCGGTCATCAGCGTCAGCTCGTCGAGCACTTTGAAGTCGAGGCCGATACGCGGAATGACGATGTCATCGAAGCTCAGGTTGGCTTGGTCCTTGAGCGTGTCGCGCTCCAGCTCGCGGCCCAGCCGCGACCAGCGTTGGAACTCGGCGGACAGCGCCAGCCGTGCCGGGCCCATTTTGTAGAGCATGCCGGCGGAGATGATTTCCGGCTGGAACGAATCCAGCGTCTGCAGCGCCAAATTCAGGCCCGGCGCCGCGATCACCTGATCGATGATGGCGGTGGCATCCACCTTGGTGCGGGTGTTGGAGTAGCCCTTATAGACCAGCGCAGTCTCGAACGCGTCCGCCCAGCATGGGGTGGACGTACAGAAGGTTTCGCCCCAACGCACGTTCATGCCCACGATCGGACGCATCACCGGCTTGGCGCTCACGTCCAGATTCTCGTGGGAGGTGTCGCCGGCAAGGGTGCTGTTGGTGCGCATGCTGGCGTTGGCATGCAGCGTCACCCGCAGCGACGCGCCCACATCCACGCCGCGCCACAGGTTGGCGGCACCACCGATGGCCAGGAACAGCGGCTGACGGCCGTAGTTGAAGAACTGGCCACCGCTGGAGGTCTGCGAGTTGAAGGCCATCATTTCCTGGCCGTATTTCTCAATGCCGGCCATGAAGCCGAGGTACATCGGCATGTCGTATTTGGTCAGCGAACCGATGTTGGTTTTCATGCCGATCAGCACCTGCTGGGACGGCGTGTCGTCCAGCACTTTGCCATCGCGGATCGGCGCCTGGGCACCGCCCAGGCTGTTCACACGCAATTCGTGGTCTGCGTGGAGGAAACCCGCCGTCAGCTCACCGCGCGGGTCGGCGGCCAGGTACGCCGGGTTGTAGTAAGTGGCAGACACTTGGCTGTTGAACAGCGACAAGCCTTGCGCAGTACCCACGTCCGCCGGCAGCAAGCCGTACGTGGTCGCGGTGTTGCCCATGTTGGCGTGGGCCGAGGTCATAGCGAGGGGTAGCGCGCAGGCCAGCAAAGGCCACCATTGTCCCGGACGACGAACAGCGGGGCGCAGACGGAAAGGGAGCGGAACCGGCATGAGGAGTCTCTCCTGAATATCATTATTATGATTGCCGCGGAGACGCGGTCAGGGGCGGAGAGTCGCACGGGGCACGCTGGGAATCAGCGGCTAATTCATGAAAAAAGTAGCTTTTATGTGAACTTGTGAAATGGTTCGTAAGTACCAGATTGTTTTTTGTACTGATACGCCAGAGAATCGCAGGGTATAAAACTATAACTTGCTGATCTCCATAGCCTTATAACTTATCACCCCTCATCTTGATCCAAACTGCGGCGCCGTTAAGGCGCCGCAGTATTGGCGTATGCACCGATTTCAGTGGGGCAATGGAGCGTTGATATAGGTGAGATTCACGCCGCCCATGGGCAGTTTTAGATAGGCTTTTGCAAGGGAGCCGGCGCCGTTGTACATGTCCACATGAATATTCAGTTCGGACTCGCTAACAAGGCTAATCTGCGCGCGTCCATCAGGCAGGAAGCGCACCGGCCCGCGCAACTTCAGACCGTTCAGTGGGTACGACTTGAGGTCATGCGACAAGCTCAACGGTGGCGTCAGCCCCGGCGCATCCAGTAACAGATCCAGCTCCAGTTCCAACTCCGGCAGACCGTCGGCTCCCGACTTGATCCACGCTGTCACGGGCTGCGACCGCTGGCCGTTGGCATCTTCGGCATAACGGATCCGCATCACCATGGGCTCGGTATCGATCTCCAAGTTGAGAATCGCAGCGCGCGCCACCACCGGCACCGAGGTGGTCAGCAGCTGGGTCGGCCAAATGTCCACGCGCACTGCCTGCGCCGCCTCATCCCAGCCTGCCACGTCCACATCCAAGGCCCCGGTCAGGTAGATGAACGGCTCTTGGGGGCAGCTTTCGGGCTTGCCCAGCACGCTGAAGCCGCAACCGACGTTCACTTGGGACACCAGCCCGGCACCGCCGTTGCCCTCCAGACGCACCGCGTTAGGCGGCACCGGGTAGCTGCCATCCGCGGCCTGCGGGGCTTTGGTTTCATTGCCGTCAATGCGGAAGTTGCTGTTCACGTCCTGGGTCGGCAGGTTGGCCAGTGGCAGCGCCACCGCCGCGCTATAGGCACCGCCACGGAACGGAATCGCCAGCTCTGGGCCGCCGGCCAGGTCGCCATTGGTCTGCAGCATTGCCGTTTGCAGCGGTGCGCCGAAATCAGCACAGATGGCGTTGCTGCCGCACTGGGCATTGCTGGCGGCGGAGGCCAGCGTGTAGCGGTACAGCTCGCCGTCCTGCCAGGGTTGCGCCGGCACGAACTCCAGCTTGCGCGCCGCCAGTTGGACCCGGCCCGGTACCACGCCAAGGCATTGGCCCTGTTCGTCGATGCGCTCTACCCGCAAGGTGCCCTCACCACAGGCTTCTCCCAACACCACTGACGCCGGGTCGAGGTTCTGCGACACCCGCACTTTGATCGGGCGATTGGCGGGCAAGGTCGCCAGCGGCGGTTGGTCACCGGCTGGCCAATCTTTCGGTGTCACACAGGTGCCCTGCAGATTCCCGGCGACATCCATGGAGCCCGGCACCGTCGGGCACGGGAAGCCAGGATAGCTGGTCAGCACCAGCGGAGAACGGTCGCCACTGGCGTAGGCCGGCAAGGTCACGTCCAGGGTTTCCGGCACCGCCGGCTCGCCCATCACGTTGGTCAGCCGGTCGCTGATCTGCACCAGATAATGCTCGCCATGGCGCAAGCCAAAGCCACCGGGACGGATGATCACTGAGGCACCATCCACCCGCACCGAGGCGTCCTCATCCAGTACGCCATTGCGTTCCACCCGAATGCCTTCGGCTACGGTGTCGGCCGCCAGCGGGTTGGTGAACACCAACACCATCGGGTCGCCCGGCACCACCTGGCCCAGTTGCTCGCCCGGCGTCCAGCTTTGCAGCGATGGCGACGGCAGCGCTGATGGCGGCTGCGGTTCGGTCTGGCCCTGCTCATCATTGGCGTCGATGCTGAACGACAACAGCCCGGCAGCGGTTTCCAGCCCCAGCACCTGCGGCGTCACCATGCTCAGCGCTTGAATCACCAACCGATCCCCTTCGCGGATCGCGGTGCCCACCAGCTCCACATTCAGCAACGTCTGGTTGAGCCCGGCGTTCACCTCCGGGTGCTCGGTGCTCATCGCCACGTCCATCAGCAGGTGTACCCACTGCGGCGAATCCGAGCGCTTGCTATAGCCGTTCGGCACCATGTAACCGGTGGCGTCGGTGAGCAGTTGGATCGTCACTTCACCGGATTCAAACCCGGCCGGCACGCCACCGCCGACGACGATCGGGGCATTAGTGCCGGTCAGCACGGTACCGCGCCGCAACCGCAGCGGCACCGAATCCGGCGCGTGCACGGTGTAGCCCAGTTCCACCGCCAGATCGGCGGTCACATCAGTGCCAGTGTCATCGCCCAGCAACAGCGCCAGCAGCGGAATGTGGTTGATGATCTGGTCGCTCAACGGCGACAGCAACTGCCCGCCCTCCGAATCGCGCAGGTGGGTGCCCAGCACCGAGCGCGGTTCCGTCATCGCCACCGCCAGCGTCCGCTCATAAGCAGGCAAGGCAGCGCCGGTGCGGCTACGCAGCGCGTTGGTCAGTTGCAGGCGATAATCGCTGCCGGCTTCAAGGTCGTCATCCGGGTCAATGACCAGCCCCCGGTCACGCACCAACAGCGTCGCCGGCACCAGCGCACCGGCGGCGTCGAGCAACTTGATCGTGGTGCCATAAACCGCCGTTGCCGGGTCCAGCGGCTGCGACAGAGTCATCCGCAAGGTGCTCATATCGGTGACTTGGAAGCGTTCGCCGTCCGGCACCAACGAGGCGACGCGGAAGTCGCCGTCCAATTGCTCGCCGGGGCCGTGTCCGGTGGGCACCGTGGTGGTGCGGAACGACAGGCCGTCAGCGGGAAACGCCAAACCGCCACTGTCACCCTGCAACGGCGTGCTGGTGACGCGGTACGTCTGCGCCGGCTGCAGCGGCAATTGCGGCTGCAACACCAGCGCCCGGCGGTCGCCGCTGAAACGGGCGGTCACTGGCACCGACTTGCCGTCGGCACCTTTCAACGTCACCGCAGCGGGATCCTGACTGGCCGCCAGCGGGTCGCTAAATCTCAGCACCAGCGGTGTCGCCAGCTGGACATCAGTCTGGCCGCTGTAGGGAAAGCTGTATTCGAGACTGCCGGCGGGCGGCGGCACCGAGGTACGCTGCTTGCTGCCGCCGCCGCAGGCGGCCAGCGCCGCCACCGCCAGCACCAACCCGGCACTGCGGGCCACTGCCATCATTGATTTGGTCATCGTCGCCACCTCAGAACTTCATCGTCATCGACAGCGCGAACACGTCCACATCACCGCCACTGCGCACGCGCTCATAGGGGTTGCCGGCCACGGTGGGATCGCTGGTGGTCAGCTCGAACTCACGGTCCTTGAGGAAGTGGTGCTGATAACCGACATCCACTCGCAGCGGGTAAGCGAACACCGGCGCGTTCTTGAATTCCGCCGACAGACCGACGCCGAGCACATAGCGATCGTTGTCGAGGTAATTCACGTCCAGCGAGCGATCGCTCTTCAGTGCCGAAGATTCAAACGCCAAACCGGTGGTCAGCGTGAACACATCATTGAGCGCGTAGCTGGCGCCAATGCGCGGGATCACCACATCTTTGAAGCGTAGGTTGGCCTGGTCGCGCAGGGTGTCATGCTCGAACTCTTTCTCCAGCCGCGACCAGCGCTGCAGCTCACCGGTGACCCCCACCCGCAGGCGGTCGAAGCGGTATTGCACGCCGAGCGCGTAGATATCCGGTTGGAACGAATCCAGCGTGGCGATCGCCAGCTGCAGGCCCGGCGAGGCAATGACACCGGGAATGATGGCATTGGCATTCACCTTGGTGCGGGTGTTGGAGTAGCCGCGGTAGGAAAACGCGGTTTCCAGCCCATCCAGCCAGCTGCGCTGGTCCGGACGCAGCGTTTCACCCCAGTTTACGTTGACGCCCAAAATGGGCCGCACCACCGGCTTAGCGTCCACCTGCAGCGACTCGTACTGGGTCTCGCCGGCCAAGTTGGAGTAGGTATCGAGGTTGGCGTTGGCGTGCAGCGTCACCCGCAGTGACGCGCCCAGGTCGATACCGCGCCACGCGTTCATGGCGCCGCCGAGGTTGAGGAACAGCGGCTGGCGGCCGTAATTGAAGAACTGGCCGGCGCGCGAGGTGGTGGCATCGAACGCCAGCATCTCTTTGCCGAACCGCTCCACGCCGGCCATGAAGCCTAGGTACAGCGGTTTGTTGTAGCGCGTCATCGAGGTCAGGTTGGTTTTCATGCCGACCAGGATTTGCTGCGAGGGGTCGTCATTGAGCACGTTGCCGCCGCTGCGTTGGATCGGATCCGGACCGCCCAAGCTGCGTGCTTCCAGTGAGTGCTCGGCGTGGAACAGGCCAACGGTCAGCTCGCCGCGATCATCACGGGCCAGATAAGCCGGGTTGTAGTAGGTGGCCGATACCTGACTGTTGAACAGCGACAGCGCTTGAGCCGAGGCGATATCGCTCGGCAGCACGCCATAGGTGGAAGCGGTGTTACCCATGTTTGCATGCGCCATCGGCATGGCACACAACCCCGGCAAGGCACACAGAGTGGCCCACAAACGGAACGAACGAGACATCATGAAGCTCCTGCTTTCGTTGTTATTGTTGCGTGGCCAAGGTGCTGGCGGACGCAAAGCAGAACGCCCGCGAGCGCGGGCGTTTATGCAATAAAAATGGTGGCAGGAACGGACAAGGTTGGCGTGAGTGCAAATGTAAAACACACCGTAAAACAGACTTGTGTCTCATAACGCCCCATCAAGATGGGACTATCGTCACCGGTTGGCTTGGCGAATTCGCCGCATCAGTAAGTACACCGGCAGTAACCCCACCAGCACCAACGTCAGCGACGGCAGCGCTGCCCGCGCCCACTCGCCCTCGGCGGTCATCTCGTAAATGCGCACTGACAATGTGTCCCAACCGAACGGGCGCAGCAGCAGCGTGGCGGGCATTTCCTTCATCACATCGATCAGCACCAGCAGAAACGCCGCCAGCAAGCCCGGTGTCAGCAGCGGCACATAGACCCGCCGCACCACCTGCCACGGCGAGGCGCCGAGCACGCGCGCGGCGTCCACCAAGCGTGGCCGCACCCGCTCAAAAGCAGCATCGACACTGCCATGGGCCACCGCTAGAAAGCGCACCACATAGGCCAGCACCAATGCCAGCACCCCGCCCATCAGCAGCGGGCCGATGCCGAACCACTGGTGCACGCTACGATCCAGCGCGCTGAAGCTCATCACGATACCCACCGCCAGCACCGAACCCGGCAATGCATAGCCCAGTGTCGCTATACGCACTGCTGCCGGCACCCAACGCCGCGCGCGATGGCGGCGCACATACCCCATCAACAATGCCAGCGTTACCGTGACCGCCGCCGCGCCAGCACCGAGCATCAACGTACGCCCCACCAGCCCCACATAGCGCTGGTCCAAATCGCGCCAAGCACTGGTGGCCACCCAGTACAACAGACGGCCGAGCGGCACTGCGAACGCCGCCGCAAACACCAGCGCCGCCAGCAGTGTCAGCAGCCATGGCCACGCGCCCGGCAAACGCCGGCGCTGGGATGGCCGGCTGCTGCCCTCGGCATAGCGGGCGCGGCCACGGGCAGCAGCTTCCAGCCCGAGCAACATCAACACCAGCACCAGCAGCAGTGACGCCAGTTGCGCGGCCGCGTTGAGGTTGAACAGGCCATACCAGCTTTTGTAGATGGCGGTGGTGAGGGTATCGAAGTTGAACACGGAGACCGCGCCGAAATCAGCCAGCGCTTCCATCAGCGCCAGCGCCAAGCCGGCCACAATCGCCGGCCGCGCCATCGGCAGCGCCACCCGCCAGAACGCCTGACGCGGGCGCAGCCCCAATAGCCGCGCCTGCTCCAGCAAAGTGCGACCCTGCGCCAGGAAGGCGGTGCGCGCGAGCATATAAACGTAGGGGTAGAGCACCAACGACAAAGTGAGGATCACCAATGGCGCCCGGCGCACATTGAGTCCGCTGAAATCAGGCCAAGCACTGCGCAGCAAGCTCTGCAGCGGGCCGGAATAGTCCAGCAAGTCCACCGCGACGAACGCCAGCACATAGGCCGGCATTGCCAGCGGCAACAACAACGCCCAATCGAAGAAGCGGCGGCCAGGGAATTCCTGCGTACTGACCAGCCACGCCAGCCCCACGCCGAGCAGCAGCACACCCAGCCCGACACCCACCAGTAACAGCAAGGTGTTGCCGGCCAGTGTCCACAACACGGTGTCGGCCAGGTGCTGCCAGACCTCGGACTCGTCGCCGCGCCAGGCCAGCGCCAGCACCAGCATCGGGGCCAGCACCACCAGCGCTAAGGCGCCGACCAGCAGCGCCGGCAAACGCTGGATCAGCGCCTGCCGCCAGCTGCTGAAAGCCATCAACTCAACGGTATCCCGCGCGGTCCATCAGCTTCACGGCATCCACCTGCCGCTGACCCGCCACTTCCACGTTCAGGTTGTCAGCGCGGAAGTGACCCCAGGCCTGCACCTCGGCGGCCGCCGGCACGTCTGGATTGACCGGATATTCCAAGTTGCCGTCCGCCAGCAGGCTTTGGGCCTGGCGCTGCGACATCCACACCATCAGTTTCTCGGCCTCATCGCGATGCGGCGCATGGGCGGTAACACCGGCCCCGGAAATGTTCACATGCACGCCACTTTCACCGTCGCCCTGGTTGGCCCAGAACAGCTTCAGCGGCAGCGTCGGTTTGTCACGCAGCATGCGGCCGAAATAGTAGGTGTTGACGATGCCGACATCACATTGGCCGGCGGCGATGGCGTCCATCACAGCGTTATCGTTGGCGAACACGTCGGTGGCCAAGTTGCTGATCCAGCCGCGCACTACGCGCTCTGCTTCCGGCTCGCCCAGGCGCTCGATCAGGGTCGCCACCAGCGACTGGTTGTAGACCTTCTTCGAGGTGCGCAGGCACAAGCGGCCCTGCCACTCTGGCTCTGCCAACGCTTCATAGGTGGATAGCTGCTCGGGCTGCACCCGCTCGGTGGCGTACACCAGCGTGCGCGCACGCACGGTTTCACCGAACCAACGCAATTCCGAATCGCGCAGGTGGGCGGGTACCGCGCGCTTCAGCTCAGCGTTGTCCACCGGCTGCAGCAGGCCCCGCTCGGCGGCCTGCCACAGATTGCCCGCATCGACGGTGATCAGCAGGTCGGCCGGTGACTGGGCCCCTTCGGACTCAAGCCGAGTCAGCAGCGCCGCATCGTTATCGGTGATGTAGCGCACGCGCACGCCGGTTTCGGCGGTGTAAGCATCAAACACGGGCTTGATCAGGTGGTCACCGCGGGAGGTGTACACCACCACTTCCGGAGTGGTCGGGCCGCTGTCACAGGCGGTCATCAGGGTGGCCAGCGCCAGGGCGCCGGCGGTCATCCAGGCTTTCATGGGAACACTCCAGACGGATCTCGCAGGCGGTGCCGATCGGCACCGGAATAAGAACGAGACGCATTGTCTACGAGACACTGCGCCCCAATCAAGCCCGCGCCAGCGCCGGCAGGTCGCCGCGTCGGCCGAGTGCCTGCTGGACAAAGAACTGTTTCAACGGCGGCGCCTGCTGCACGCCGCGCAGCCCCAGATTGCGCAGCAGCCGCAGCGGCAGCGCCGGTTGCTCGAACAACCACTTGAGGCCATGGAAGGACTGCTGCATCAGCAGGTTATGGCCACGCCGGCGGCGCTCGTAGCGCGCCAGCGTCGCTGGCGATGACAGCGGCAGACCGCGCGCGTGGGCACGCAGCAGCTCCTCTGCCAGCACCGCGGCATCCAGCATACCTAGGTTGATGCCCTGTCCCGCCAGCGGGTGCACCACATGGGCAGCATCGCCAATCAGCGCCGCGTGGCGGCCCACATAGCTGCTGGCGTGGCGCTCGATGATCGGGAAACAGCCGCGCGGACCTTGGATCGACAGCGCCCCGAGCACCCCTTCACTGGCCAATGTCAGCGCCTGGTTGAACGCCGCCTCCGGCAGCGCCGCCAATCGCTTGGCGTCCGCTTCCGAGGTGGACCAGACAATTGAGCAGGGCGCGTCAGCACCGCCCATCGGCAGCAACGCCAACGGCCCGCTGTCGATGAAACGTTGGCGCGCACAGGCACCGTGGGGCAATTCGGTGGCGATGGTGCCGACCACCGCCCAATGCCCGCTGGGACGCGGGGTGCCGGCAATACCGAGCCGGTCGCGGACACTGGAATGGGCGCCATCAGCGCCAACCAGCAGTCGCGTCACTAGGGTTTCACCATCGGCCAAGGTGATTTGCCAACCCAGCGCATGGCGCTGCAGATCAACCACCGAGGTCGCCACCCGCCACGGCAGCTGCGGCGCCACGCGCTGGTACAACGCCGCCACTACCGCATCGTTCTCCACCATCCAGCCCAGCGCCTCGGCGCCGGCATCACGGGCATGGAAATCCACCTGGCCAGTGCCATCGCCGTCCCACACCTGCATGCTCTGGTAGGGCAGCATCCGATCCGCCGCCAGCAGCGGCTCCACGCCGAGCCGGCGCAGCATGCGCACGCTGGCCTCGGTGAGCGCGGATACTCGCGGGCGGATCAAGCCGGTGGGCGGCTGCGGCGGCGGCGCGGCGTCCAGCAGCTGCACGCGCAGACCGCTGTCGAGCAGCGCTGCCGCCATCAGGCCGCCGGCCATGCCACCGCCGACAATCACCACATCCCAGATTTGATCGTTCATGCGTGCTGGACTCCCATGGCGCGGGCGGCAAAGCCACTGCGCAGACGCGGCCACAGATCCATGGCCACCAACCCGAGCTGGCGGCTGTGGGCAAATGGCCCCCAGGTGGCGCGAAACAGTTCCGGCAACAACCGCGACGCCTGCACGATCTGCTGCTGATCGGCAGCACGGGCGGCGTGATAGCGCTGCAAACCGGTCAACGCCCCCGGCGTGTCACTGTCACCGACGGTCTGCGCCAGCAGAGCTAGATCGCGCACGCTGAGGTTGAAGCCCTGCCCCGCCACCGGATGCAGAGTATGGGCGGCGTTGCCCACCACCACGCCAAACGGCACCACCTGACCGATGGCATGGGTGAGCACCAGCGGGTAGCGGTGGCGGCTGCCGATGCGCGCGATCGGCCCCAGCCGGTCGATGCCGAAGTCGTCCTGCAGCGCGGCGATGAACTGCTCTGACGGACACTCCAGCAGCGGCGCCATGCGGCGTTGGGTGCCGGTCCACACCAGCGCCATGCGGCGGCCGGGCAGTGGTAGCAACGCCATCGGGCCGGCATCAAGGAACCGTTCCCAAGCGACGCCGCCATGGTCCCGCTGTAATTCGATATTGGCAAAGATGGCCTCGTGGCCGGTGTCTTGGTGGCGCGCATCCAAACCAAAGGCCTGCCGCACCCGGGAATGGGCGCCATCGGCGGCCACCAACAAGCGGCAGTGGATCGACTCGCCCTGCTCGGTCTCGATCAGATAACCGTCCGGCTGGCGGCGGGCATTGCGCACCGCGCACGGGGCACGCAACTCGATACCACCGACGCGCGCCACCGCTGCCAGCAGCACCCGGCCGAGCCAGCGATTTTCGGTCACGGCACCTAACATCGGCAGGCCTTCTTCCGCTGCGTTAATACGCACTTGGCCAAGACGGGATTTGCGCGACACATCGACACTGAGGATCGGTTCAGCTTGCTCCAGCAGCGTCTCACGCAGACCGAGCTGGTCGAACACCTGCAAGGTGCCCGCCGACAGCGCGGTACTGCGCGCGTCGAAGGACGGCGCCAGCGGCAAACCATCATCCTGTAGCGGCGTGGTTTCCAGCAGCAGCACCTGCCGCTGGCCCGCTTGGCGCAGCAGCAGCGCCAGCAGCAGGCCAGCCATGCCACCACCAACAATCGCCACCGGCACCGAGCGCGGCGCCGTCACGACGCCACCGGCCGGTCGCGCATCAGCGCTTCGATGTCGTCGACCGTCTTCGGTACGCCGCTGGTCAGGTTCTCACAGCCAGTAGCGGTGATCGCCACATCATCTTCAATACGAATGCCGATACCGCGCCAGCGGGCTTCCACGTTGGTGTCATCCGGCGCCACGTACAGGCCCGGCTCCACCGTCAGCACCATGCCCGGCTCCAGCTCACGCCACTGGTCCGCCACTCGGTAGTCACCCACGTCATGAACATCCAGCCCCAGCCAATGGCCGGTGCGGTGCATGTAGAACGGCCGGTAGGCGTCGGTTTCGATCAATTCGTTCAACTCGCCACGCAACAGCCCCAGCGACAGCAGCCCGTCGGTCAGCACCCGCACCGCGGCTTCGTGGGGGCGGTTCCAGTGACAACCCGGCCGCGACTGCTCAATCGCCGCGTACTGGGATGCCAGCACCACTTCGTACAATGCCCGCTGCTCGCCGCTGAAACGGCCGTTCACCGGGAACGTACGGGTGATGTCGCTGGCGTAGCACTCCAGCTCGCAGCCGGCATCCACCAGCACCAGATCGCCATTGCGCAGCGGCTGGTTGTTATCGACGTAATGCAGAATGCACCCGTTGGCGCCGCCGCCAACAATGGTGCTGTACGCTGGCGCACGGGCGCCGTGGCGCATGAATTCGTGCAGGTATTCAGCTTCCAACTGATATTCGAACATACCCGGCCGCACCGCGCGCATGGCACGCACGTGGGCCTGCGCGGAGATCTCCCCCGCCCGGCGCATCACCGCCAGCTCTGCCTCACTCTTATAGAGGCGCATGTCATGCAGCAGATGAGTCAGCGCCACAAATTCGCCGGGCGGATGGGCGCCGCTGCGCACCTTGGCCCGCAAGGTGTTGACCCAGCCCATCACTTGGCGATCGAAATCAGCGTCGCGGCCGAGGTCGTAGTAGACCCGTTCGCGCCCTTCCAATAGGCCCGGCAGGATGTCGTCGATGTCGGCGATCGGGAACGCATCATCGGCGTCGAAATCCGCCACCACCCCTTCCGGGCCGGAGCGGTAGCCGTTCCAGATTTCCATGGCGCGGTCACGTTCGCGGCAGAACATCACGTATTCGCCGTGGGCGCGGCCAGGCAGCAGCACCATCACCGCTTCCGGCTCGCCAAAACCGGACAGGTACCAGAAGTCGCTGTCTTGACGGTAGGGGTATTCAGCATCGCGGTTGCGGGTGCGCACCGGCGCCGCCGGCAGGATGGCGATGCTGTCGGGGACCATCTGCGCCATCAACTCACGGCGACGGCGGGCGAACTCCTCACGCGGCATCAACATGCTGGACTCCTTCAGTGGGTCACAGGGGGAACAGCCGGGGCCGGTGCGGCCTCCTGCTGGCGTGCCGCCAGCGCCAATTCGGTAAATACCATCAGCGCGGCCAGACGGCAGTGTTCAGCCACCTGCTCAAACATCTGTGCGTCTTCTTCGTCATCTTCATCCGGCGCGCCGATCTGACTGATCGCGGCAATATCGGACAACGCTTCCTGCAAACCCGGTGCTAAGTCGCTGTCACGCACACCGGCACTGCCGGTACCGAAGCCAACCAAGAAACCTTCACACCATTGCCCCAGCGCAGCGATGCGCTCGCTCAAACCGCTGTCCTCTTCCGGCAACACCAGTTGCAGTTCCAGGCCCTCGGCGGTGAAACCGTCGCGGGTCAGGTCGCGCAGCGCCAACAGTTGGCGGCCGGTGTCGGCCTCCCAACCGGCAGCCAGTTCCACATGGGCGGCGAGCATGCCGAGCAGTTCGGCGTCCTGACTGCCGTGACCGGTGCTGAGCAGCCCGCAAATAACGCCGTGCAGCTCCGCTGGACTGTGGCGCACGGCGGCGCGCACCAGCGCATCGGACAACGAATCGAAGTGGTCGGCAGCGGCCTGGGACATCAGCAGAACTCCATTGAATACGGGGATTTGAGCACCCGATCGGCTCCGTTGACCGGTATTTGGGCGGTCTCTATAGTACAGACGGGTTTCCGACGCTGTGAACGTTTTTGAACGGGCGCAAGGACAGCGGCCGGAGGCGGGGCTAACCTTAGGTAAACTTTGCGAGTTTTGCCATGAGATCGGACGACCTCCTGCGGGACCTTGAAGCCCGCGTCGAACAGCTGGTCGGCCTCAGCGCCCGTCTGCGTGAAGAGAACCACGCCCTGCGCCAACGCGAACAGTGGCTGCTGGACGAACGCGCCGCCCTGCTCAAGCAGAACGACCTCGCCAAGTCCAAAATCGAAGCCATCATCAGCCGCCTGAAGTCCCTGGAGCAGGATTCATGAGTGAAGTGTCGTCCGTGGTCGTGCACCTGCTGGACAAGGAATACCGTGTTTCCTGTCCGCCCGGTGAGCGCGACAGCCTGTTGCGGGCTGCCCGTTTTCTCGATGAGCGGCTGCGCCAGGTGCGCGATGCCAACGTCATCGGTCTGGAGCGCATCGCGGTGATGGCAGCGCTCAACCTGTCCCACGAACTGCTACAAACCTCCCACTCGCTGGTCGCCAGCAACAACGCCAACGACCGGCTGTCGCGGCTGCTGCAGAAAGTAGACGAAGAGCTCGACGCTCACCGCCAGCGCCAACGTCCCGATAACGAATCCTGATTGCCCCTCCACCCCGGGCCGGTGCTACTGCTATACTGCGCCGGTGTTCCCTGGAGTGTTCGCCAGCCAGGCGATGTCCCTGAGCCGATGTTTTCACCCCCGGGGGCGAATATGGCGGGTCTGTGTGCATGTCCGCTACGGCGGAAAGCCTGAAGAAACGCCTGACGTCTCCACCTTGAACCGCAGGGTTCAAGGGCCAAGCCACGCAGCGGCACAGTCGGGGAACACCTTATTCATTGCCAGCGCAGCGCCATGTCCGACCCGCAATTTACCCTGCTTGCCGAGCGTCGCGCGCTGCGCCGCCAGATGCGCGACCGCCGTCGCGCCCTCAGTGACAGCCAGCGCCGGCGTGCCGCCGCGCGGCTGGCGCGCCACTTGCGCTCCCAACTTTTATTACACGGCAGTCGCCGGGTAGGTCTGTATCTGCCCAGCGATGGCGAACTCGACGCCACGCTGTGGGCCCGCAGCGGTCCGCCTCGGCAACTGTTCCTGCCACGCCTCGACCGGCTGCATGCCGGCCACATGCATTTCGCCCGCTGGCAGCCGGACCAAGCGCTGGTGGCCAACCGCTACGGCATCGACGAGCCGGCACCGGACCAGCCGACGGCCTTACTTTGGAGTCTGGATCTGCTGCTGATTCCACTGGTGGCCTTTGACGGCCATGGCCAGCGATTGGGGATGGGCGGAGGCTTCTATGACCGAGCACTGGCCCGGCTGCTCCGGCAGCCGCGACGGCCACGGCTGGTGGGGGTGGGATACCGCTTCCAGCAGGTGCCCGAGCTGCCCACGGCCGCTTGGGACCAACCACTGGATGCGGTGATCACCGATTAACGCAGGTTGTCGCGGTCACCACTGGTTGCGGCCATGCCCATGGTGGCTGCCACTTCATCCAGTCGTGGGTTGCTGCCGCCATAGGTCAAACTACTGACCAGCACGCCCAGTCCAAATACCACCGCCAACAACACCAAGGCGTCAGGCTTTTTCTTCATCTGTTGGTTTCCCCAGCCATACTCTGCAACGGCTTGAACGGCATCGGAAGCCACCGTCCTGATGGCTTCTCAGTCCCTGTCGATAACGTTGCGCAAATCAGTCTGAAAGACAGACCGGACCGGCGTTTTTCAGCCCGTCAGCGCGCGGTCAAAAACTGACCAAGATGTAAACAAAAGTCAACACCGGATGTCATGATATTGACGTTTATTTTTGTATCTGAGCACTGAAACCGCCAGACCCCACCGTGGCGGGGCCTGAACGGGGCTCAATTGAGGAACAGCTCGTAGGCCGGATTGTCCGTCTCGATCACCACCGGATAGGGGAAATGTTGGGCGTCGTCGCGGAATTCCTTCATCTCGCCCTTAGGCACTTGGAAGCCTACCAGCACTCGGCCATAGGCCGCGCCGTGGTTGCGGTAATGGAACAGGCTGATGTTCCAGCGCCCGCCCAATGACATCAGGAATTTCAGCAGCGCACCGGGCCGCTCCGGGAATTCCACCCGGCACAGCACTTCATTAACGCCGGAGTTGGGCGCATGGCCGCCGACCATGTGGCGGATGTGCAGCTTGGCCATTTCGTTCTGGCTCATATCCACCACCCCGTAACCTTTGTCGCCCAATGAACTGACTAACGACGCTAGATCATCGCTGCCGGGCACAATCTGCACGCCGACAAAGACATGGGCCTCGGCCTGATCGCGGTAACGGTAATTGAACTCGGTGATAGCGCGGCGACCGATGGCCTGGCAGAACTGGCGGAAGCTGCCCGGCTTTTCCGGAATGGTGACGCCGAGGATCGCCTCGCGCTGCTCACCCAGCTCGGCACGCTCGGCAATATGGCGCAGGCGGTCGAAGTTGACGTTGGCACCGCTCTGGATCGCCACCAACGTGGCGCCCTCGATGCCTTCCTGCTGCACCCACTTCTTCATGCCCGCCAGCGCCAGCGCCCCGGACGGCTCCGGCACCGCGCGGGTGTCCTCGAAGGTGTCTTTCACCGCCGCGCAGATTTCATCAGTGGTGCACGTCAGCACGCCATCCAAGCTCTGGCGCAGCACGCGGAAGGTTTCCTTGCCGATCTGCCGCACCGCCACGCCGTCCGCGAACAGGCCCACTTCTGCCAGCTCCACCCGCCGCTTACGATCCAGCGCAGCCTTCAGGCAGGCAGCGTCTTCGGCTTCAACGCCGAACACCTTGATTTCCGGGCGCACGTATTTCAGGTAAGCCGCCATGCCGGCCGCCAAACCACCACCGCCCACCGGAATGAACACCGCGGTAATGTCGGCCGGATGCTGGTGCAGCAGCTCCATCGCTACCGTACCTTGCCCGGCAATGACAAACGGATCGTCGTAGGGGTGGACGAAGCTGTAGCCTTCTTTCTCGGTCAGTTCCTCGGCATGGGCCAGCGCCTCATCGAAGCTGTCGCCATGCAGCACCACACGGCCACCACGCTCACGCACCGAGCGCACCTTGATGTCCGGCGTGGTACGCGGCATCACGATCACCGACTTAATACCGAGCTGCTTGGCCGCCATTGCCACGCCCTGAGCGTGGTTGCCGGCGGACGCACAGATCACCCCGCGCTCGCGCTGGGACGGCGACAGCGAAGCAATCTTGTTGTAGGCGCCGCGCAGCTTGAAGGAGAACACCGGCTGCAGGTCTTCACGCTTGAGCAGCACCTTGTTGCCCAACCGGCGCGACAACAACGGCGCGTCCTGCAGCGGGGATTCCACGGCCACGTCATAGACGCGGGACTGGAGGATCATCTTCACGTAACGATCAGGCATCGAGGGGCTCTTCGGCGTACAGCGAGGGAAGGCAAACGATGGTACGGCGGCGCTGCGGCAGCGTCCACCGCCGCCGCCCGTGGCCGCCGCCGGGTCGCTTGCCTATACTGTGCCGATCCTTCCCAGTGGGCACCCTCATGGACCAGAACGCACAAAAACAGGCCGCTGCCGAGGCGGCACTGTCATTTATCGAACCTGACGCCATTGTCGGCGTTGGCACCGGCAGCACCGCCAACTACTTCATCGACGCCCTCGCTACCCGCAAGCACCAAATCCGTGGCGCCGTGGCCAGCTCTGAGGCCACTGCCGAGCGCCTGCGCAGCCACGGCATCGAGGTGTTCGACCTCAACCAAGTGGACCGGCTGCCGGTGTACGTGGACGGTGCTGACGAAGTGAATAAGCACCGCGAGATGATCAAAGGCGGCGGCGGCGCGCTGACGCGCGAGAAGATCGTGGCGGCGGTGGCCGACCAATTCATCTGCATTGTCGACGAGAGCAAGTGTGTGGACGTGCTCGGCGCCTTCCCGCTGCCGGTGGAAGTGATCCCGATGGCGCGCTCGCTGGTGGCCCGCAAACTGGCCGGCCTCGGCGGCCAACCGCGTTACCGCGACGGCTTCGTCACCGACAACGGCAACCTGATCCTCGATGTGCACCACATCGACCTCGGCCGGCCGCTGAAAATGGAAACCGACATCAACCAGTTGGTGGGCGTGGTCACCAACGGTCTGTTTGCGCTGCGTCCGGCGGACGTGGTGCTGGTGGGCGGCCGCGACGGCGTGCGCCGCTACTGATCGCCGATGGGCCACCTGCTGCTAGTCACCCTGATCTGGGCGTTCTCATTCAACCTGATCGGGGTAGTGCTGGCGGGCCAGGTCGACAGCTACTTCGCGGTGCTGACCCGTGTGCTGCTGGCCGGCGCGGTCTTCCTACCGCTCACCCGCATTCGCGGGGTGCCGCCACGGCTGGCGCTATGGATCGCACTGGCCGGCGCGCTGCAATTTGGCATCACCTATGTGTGCCTGTACCTGAGCTTCCGCGTGCTGACGGTGGCCGAGGTGTTGCTGTTCACGGTGCTGACCCCGCTGCACGTCACCCTGATTGATGATGCCCTGCAGCGGCGTTTCCGCCCGTGGGCGCTGCTGGCGGCGGCGGTAGCGGTGCTGGGTGCCGTGGTGATCCGCTATGACGGTCTCAGCGGCGACTATCTGCGAGGTTTCCTGCTGCTGCAGCTGGCCAACGGTACCTTCGCGGCCGGCCAAGTGCTGTACCGCCACCAGATGCGCAAAACCAAACTGGAGCTGCCGCTGTCACGCAGCTTCGGTTACTTCTTCCTCGGCGCACTGGTGGTAGTGCTGCCGGCCTGGCTGCTGCTGGGTAATAGCGAGCAGCTGCCGCACACCGCCGCCCAGTGGTGGACGCTGCTGTGGATGGGGTTGGTGGCCACCGCGCTCGGACAATTCTGGTGGAACAAGGGCGCCACCCGCGTCGATGCCGGCACGCTGGCGGTGATGAACAACCTCACGGTACCGGTAGGGCTGGCGCTGAATGCGCTGATTTGGCAATTGGATGCGGACCTGGGACGGCTGCTGTTCGGCGGTGGCCTGATTGTGGCGTCGCTGTGGATCAACCGCCGTGGAGCAGTGCCGGCGCGCTGACGGACATTCCACCTTGCGCACCGGTGCACCAGCAAGTCTGACAAGGTGGGCGGAACCACTGGAACGTGACGCCATCGAAGCGCCCACTCCCGCAGCGCCGCTGCACGGCTCCGAAAACCGACCTGATCATTGCCCCGCCGCAGCCCGAAAGCGCACCGGACTGGCGCGTTACTGCACCTGCCCGTTGACCACCATGAAGTTACCGAGCCGCGCTGAGAAGCGGTCGCCGGCCACCAACGGCCCGACGCCGGCCGGGGTGCCAGTGAACACCACATCGCCGGGCAGCAGGGTGAAGTGGCGGCTGATCTCGGCCACCAGCGGGAAAATTGGGAACAGCATCTGCCCGGTATGGCCCTGCTGGCGCAGGCTGTCATTCACTTCCAAGAACAACGATAAGTTCTGGCGGGTGGACACACCCGGCGCATAAACAAAGCCGGACAACGCCGCGGAACCATCAAACGCCTTGGCTTTTTCCCAGGGCTGGCCCTTGGCCTTCAGTTCGCTCTGCACATCCCGTAGCGTCAGGTCGAGACCAATGCCGTAACCGACGATGGCGGCATGGGCCTGCTCAGCGTTGGCGTTGCGCAGGGTTTCTCCGATCAGCACCACGATTTCTACCTCGTGGTGCACCTCGCCCTGATCTTTCGGCAACACCAGCGGCGCCGCCAGATCGCACAGCGCAGTGGAGGGCTTCATGAACAACAGCGGCTGTTCCGGTACCTCGTTGCCCAGTTCGCGGGCGTGTTCGGCGTAATTGCGACCCACGCACACCGCCTTGCCTAGCGGCAGGTCGATCGGGGTGCCATCCATCCAGTGGTGCTGGTACATCGCAGGCTCCTTTTACAGGTCGAACAGCTTGCCGGGGTTCATCACATTATTGGGATCGAACAGCTGCTTCACGGCACGCATGTAGCCAATTTCCTCGGCCGAACGCGAATAGCCCAAATACGGCTTCTTGGTCATACCCACGCCGTGCTCGGCGGAGATCGAACCGTTGTAACGCTGCACGATCTCGAACACCCAGCGCGATACGTTGTTGCAGCGCTCGAAGAACACTTCTTTGGCCAGCTCCGCCGGCTTGAGGATGTTGAGGTGCATGTTGCCGTCACCGATATGCCCGAACCAAACGATTTCGAAATCCGGGTACTCCCGTTGCACCACCGCGTCCACTTCCTGCACAAACGCCGGCACCTTGGACACAGTGACCGAGATGTCGTTCTTGTAGGGCGTAAACGGCGCGATGCTTTCGGAAATGCGCTCCCGCAGCTGCCACAGCTGGTCAAGCTGGGCCAGTGACTGGCTCATGACGCCATCAATCACCCAGCCTGCCTCGACGCACTTCTCGAACAGCTCCATAGCGCGTTCACCAACTTGCTCGGACAACTGCTCGAACTCCAGCAGGCAGTAGAACGGCGCCACGGTGTCGAACGGCCGCGGTACGCCGTGGGCCAGCACGTGGCCCATGGCTTTTTCAGAGAAGAATTCGAACGCGGTCAGATCGATATCGAGCTGGAAGGTATGCAGCACCTTCATGACTTCATCGAAGCCCGGCACGCCCAGCACCAGTACCGTCAAGTCGCGCGGGCGACGCGCCAACTTCACCGTGGCTTCCACCACCAAGCCCAAGGTGCCCTCGGCCCCGGTGAACAGATGGCGGAAATCGTAGCCGGTGGCGTTCTTGATCAGGCCCTTGTTCAGGTCCAGCAGATCACCCTTGCCGGTGACTACTTTCAGGCCGGTGATCCAGTCGCGGGTCATACCATAGCGGATCACCTTGATACCGCCGGCATTGGTGCCAATATTGCCGCCAATTTGGCTGGAACCGGCGCTGGCGAAGTCGACCGGGTAGAACAGGTCATTCTGCTCAGCAAACTCCTGCAATTGCTGGGTGATGATGCCCGGCTGCACCGTCACCGCGCGGTCCAGCGGATCGAAGTGCAACACCTTGTTCATGCGGTCAAACGCCACCACCACCTCGCCGTTAGCCGCCACCGCCGCGGCAGACAGCCCGGTGCGGCCGCCGGACGGCACCAGCGCCAGCCCTTCGGCGTTAGCGATGCGCACGATTTCCTGCACTTCCTCCACCGTCTCCGGCAGCAGCACCAAAGAGGGCGCCGGCGCCCACACTTTGGTCCAGTCCACGCCATAGCGCTGGGCGCTGTCGGCATCGGTCAGACAGCGCTGCGGGCCCAGCAACGGCAGGAACAATTCGGCAATGGCGGTGTGACTCATGGGTGTCTCCACGGGGCAGGAGGCGGTGGGTAAGAGGGGTTGTACCGGGGAGCCGGGAACGGCTCACACCGAAGGCGCGCTATGTTACCATACGCGCCTTCTTTTACTTCACACTGGTACCGGACCTCGCCCCATGCCCAAGACGTCGCTCGAAAAGGACAAGATTCGCATTCTCCTGTTGGAGGGCATCCACGAATCTGCAGTGGCTACCTTCACGCAAAATGGCTACACCAACATTGAACTGCTGAAGGGCGCGCTGTCCGGCGACGAACTCAAGCAGAAGATCCGTGATGCCCACGTGGTCGGCATCCGCTCCCGCACCCAGCTCACCGCCGAGGTGATCGACAGTGCCGAGAAGCTGATGGCGATCGGCTGCTTCTGCATCGGTACCAACCAAGTGGACCTGACTGCCGCCTTGACGCGCGGTATCCCGGTGTTCAACGCGCCCTACTCCAACACCCGCTCGGTTGCCGAACTGGTGGTGGCGGAAGCGATCATGCTGATGCGCGGCGTGCCGGAGCGGAACGCCTCCTGCCACCGTGGCGGCTGGCTGAAATCCGCCAAGGACAGCTACGAAGTGCGCGGCAAGACGCTCGGCATTGTCGGCTACGGCAACATTGGTGCCCAAGTCAGCGTGCTGGCCGAAGCGATGGGCATGAAGGTGTACTTCTACGACACCATCACCAAGCTGCCGCTCGGCAACGCCACCCAGGTGCATAGCCTGGATGAGCTGCTTGGCATGTCTGACGTCGTCACCCTGCACGTACCGGACCTGCCCAGCACTCGCTGGATGATCGGCGAAGAGCAGATTCGCAAGATGAAGCCGCGCAGCTACCTGATCAACGCCGCGCGCGGCAAGGTGGTCGATATTGAGGCCCTCGCGGCAGCGCTGAAAGACGGCCACCTGCTGGGCGCCGCCATCGACGTGTTCCCGGAAGAGCCGAAATCCAACGACGACGAATTCCTGTCGCCGCTGCGTGAGTTCGACAACGTGATCCTGACTCCGCACGTGGGCGGCTCCACCCAGGAAGCGCAGGAGAACATCGGCGGCGAAGTGGCCGAGAAGCTGGTGCGCTACTCCGACAACGGCTCCACCCTGTCCTCGGTCAACTTCCCGGAAGTGGCGCTGCCGGAACATCCGCAAAACCACCGTCTGCTGCACATCCACCGCAACGTGCCGGGCGTGCTGAGCCAGATCAACCAGGTGTTCTCCGACAACGGCATCAATATCGTGTCGCAGTTCCTGCAAACCAATGCGGATATCGGCTACGTAGTCATCGATGTGGACAAGGCGTCCAGCGCCTTGGCGCGGGAAAAACTCCAAAACATCGACGGAACCATTCGCACGCGCGTCTTGTTCTGATATTTATGGCAGCCAGGGCGGTGGCCAAGGGATATGTGGCCACCCCCTGTATTCCGCGCCCCATGACTGCAACGGGAATGCCGTCCATGCGTCGAACTGCTTGTGTGCTGATCTCTGCCTTGGCGCTGTCCGGCTGTGCGACCAGTTCGCTGTTCAAGCCGTATCCCTCGCAGGCCCAGCAATGGCGCAGTGCAACCCTCAGTAGCCAGCAGGCACAAGAGCTGGTCGCCACGCTGGAAAAGAAAACCGACAGCAAAGACGGTCTGCTGTACCTGCAAGAGCAGGGCCGAGTAGCCCAGATTGGCGGCTTGGTCGATAGCAGTCAGCAGGCGTTCGAGCGCGCTATTGATCTCTACCTCGCCCAAGACGACAAGGCGCTGATCAGCGCCGGCGCCTTGGCCGGCGGTCTTAGTACCACCCTGTCCAACGACAACGCTATGGCCTACTCCGGTTACGAGTACGAGCGCATCGCGTTGCACGGTTTCCAAGCATTGAACTTCTGGCAGCACGGCGACTTGTCCGGCGCGGCGGTGGAATTCCGACGCCTGACCCAAGAGCAACGCAACGCCGAAGTGCGCAACGACAAGCGCATCGCCAAGGCTGAAGCCGAGGCCGAAAAGGAAGGCAGTCCGTCCGCCAACGACCTGGATTCCCAGCTTGGCGGCCTTAACTCGGCGGCTTCCTCGGTGCGCAACAGCATCCAAAATGCCTACTTCTATTACCTCGCTGGGGTGTTCCGCGAGGGAACCGGGCAATTCAACGATGCCACCGTGGACTTCAAGAAAGCCTACGAGATCATGCCGCGCCATCCGCTGCTGGAGGCCGACATTCGCCGCCTCACAGCCCGCCAGACTGGCCGCTATCGTGCCGCCAGCGGCAGCGGCCAGGTGGTGATCGCCTATGAGCAGGGCTATATCCCGGCACGCCAGCAAATCAGTCTGCCGATCCCCACTGTGCACGGCTATTTCGCGGTGGCGTTCCCCACCTACGCCGGCAACGCGCCGGAACCGCGTCCGCTGCAGATCAGCGGCGCCGGCCACGCCACTACCGCCGTGATCGCGCGCTTCGACGGCCTCGCCGCGCGTGCGCTCAAAGAGCAGGTGCCGGGCATGCTGCTGCGCCAAACGCTGCGCGCCAAGGCCAAGTACGAAACGCAAAAGTTGGCCAACGACAAAGGCGGCGTATTCGCCGGCCTCGCCACCCAAATCTACAACCTGGTGTCCGAACAAGCGGACCTGCGCAGCTGGCTGACGTTGCCGGCCAACGCCCAGGTCGCCCGGCTGGAACTGCCGGCCGGCACCCAGGCTCTAACGCTGGCAGGGATGGGCAGCAGTACGTCAGTGGACGTGCCCGTAACCGCCGGAGGTACCACCCTGGTGCGCGTGATTGATACCGGCGCGCTGCACGTGACTGTCCTGCCCACTCTGGAGAATCGACGATGAAACGCTATGCCCTGCTTCCTCTTGTGCTGGGTGCACTGCTGACCGCTGGCTGTGCCAACAAACCGGTGGAGGAGCCACTGGCTGTTGAAGATGTGGCTTCCGTGCGCTACGAGACCTCATCCCTGTCCAACAAATTCGAGATCGACAACGTCCAGCGCGCGCTGGCCGGCAACGTTCTGCGAGCCCAGGTGACGCTGCGCAACAAGTCGTCGTTCACCGTCAGCTACCAGTACAAATTCCGCTGGTACGACGCCAACGGCTTTGAAATCCAGCAGCAAGGCGAGCCGTGGCGGCCGCAGGTCGTAGCTGGCAAGGGCGAAACCCGCCTGCAGGGCCTGGCGCCGAACCCCGCTGCCGCTCGCTTTGAAGTCTGGCTGCGCGCTGAATAAGCGCACGGCCGGTAACCGATTCTGAACAAGGAGATATTCCATGCGTGTAGTGATGACCATCCTGCTGTCGTCCGCCCTGTTGATCGGCGGCTGCTCTCAAGTCCAATACGGCGATTCCACCGCCGCCGAAACCCTGACGGTGGACTTCGGCTCCACCGACCTGCAGATGATTGCCAACCAGATGGTCGATGACCTGCTGGCGTTCCCGCCGGTGGTGCAGATGACCATGCAGCGCCGCCCGGTAGTGTTCGTCGACCAGGTACAGAACCGCACCACCGAGCACATCGACACCGAAAACGTCACCGACAGCATCCGCACCAAGCTGATCCAGTCCGGTAAGTTCCGCTTTGTCGACATGAACGTGGTGGAGCGCGTGCGCCAGCAGTTCGACTTCCAAAGCCAGTCCGGCATGGTCGATCCGGCCACCGCCGTGGCCATGGGCCGCCAGATCGGTGCTGAGTACATGTTGTATGGCGCGCTGACCAGCATCACCAAGCGCAGCGGCAATACCCGCGACGTCTACTACAAGTTCACCCTGAACCTGATGAACCTGGAAACCGGCATCATGGAATGGGCCAGCGAGAAAGAAATCCGCAAGACCAAGTCACGCAGCCTGTTCGGCAAGTGATGCACCACGGCGGGCCCTCGGGCCCGCTTTTACCATCCGCGGAGAACGCCATGAGACACATCCTCTGCTCACTGTTGTTGTTGCTGGCCCTGCCCCTGACCGCGCAAGCGCGCATGGTCGATGTGGAGCGCACCACCCAAGGTTATGGCGACAGTTACCTCAAAGCTGTCACCGGCGCCCTGGTGGAAGCAGTCCAGCAAGTACGCGGTGTTGAAGTCGGCACCGAACGCACGCTGCAACTGGATCTGCAACATACCGCCACGCTGCGCTCCGATCTGGCCGTGGCCACGCTCGGCGTGCGCCATGACATCTACAGCGATTCCAAAGGCTGGGTGAAGAGCTACGAAGTGCTCAGCGTCACTCCCGGCAAGGGCGACACCCCGTGGGCCGTGCGCCTGAAAGTCACGGTGCCCAAGTTCGAGTCGTTCACCGGCGCTGACGACAAACGCTACACGCTGGCGGTGATGCCATTCCGCATCTCGCAGAGCAATTACCCCGCCCACGGTCAGCAGATCCGCGGCGTGGACGCCAGCCAACGGCTGCAGGAGTCACTGCAACGGGCCTTCACCCAATCGCAGCGGTTCTCGGTGATCAACCGTGATTACGGCGCTGAATTCGCCTCGGAAGTGGCGCTACTGCGTTCCGACTTGGTCAGCGCCACCGACGCCAGCCGGTTGGGTGCTGTGGCCGGTGCCGACCTGATGCTGGTGGGGCGCATCCACCAAGTGGGCGATTCACCACTGGCCCGCCGCGAGTTTTACGGCGCGCGCGTCAATGACGGCATGCTGCGGCTGGAAGCTGCCTTCCAGATCATCGAAGTGGCGACCCAGAAAATCATGTGGTCTGACACCCTAGCGCTGGATGTGCGCCCGGATCACCGCGACTTCGAGATCCGCGAGCTGTACGAGCGCGGCAGTGACGCCATCGTTGCCGCTACCCTCGGTGTGATCTACCCGCTGCGGGTGCTGGATATCGTTTCAGCCGAACAAATCTTCCTCAGCCAAGGCGGTGCCGCGGTCAAGGAAGGCGCTCGACTGGCAGTGCACGGCCCCGGCCGCGCCCTCAATGACCGCGAAACCGGCCGTAGCCTGAATGTGGATGGCCCGGTGGTGGCACAAGTAGAAGTCACTACGGTGCAGCCGCAATACAGCATTGCCAAGCTGGTGGAAGGGGAGTTGGACAGTTTCAGCGCCGAATCGGTGCTGCGTCCGCTGGACAACCGTCCGGAGTCACGGCCACGCCGCGACACTCCGGGGTCCTCTGAAGCGCCACTGAGCTGGTAACGCCCGACGGGGTGCCGGGCCTGCCCGGCACCTCAGTCTTGCTGCTGCCGTCGTTGCAGCTGCTCTGCTTCCTGCTGCTGACGTTCCGCTACCGCCTGGCGCACCAGCGTATCCTGATCGGCGGCATGCAAACGGGCCTCACCGGAGTAAATGCGGCTGTAGGCATCACGGGTGGCGCGCTCCTCACGCGTCAGTTCTGCCTCGGCGATCTTGGCATTGGCTTGTCCTGACGCCAGCGCCGCCATCCCCATCACACTGATCATGCGTAACCATTGCGGTGTATTCATCGCGCACCTCCTTGGTGTTGAGACCCTTGAGGCTAACGCCGCCGGCAGTCGACAGTGTGTAAAAAAGCGTCAAGCGAACGCGTCGTGGAAGACCTGCCGGATGCGGGCGCGATAGCGCTCCGACTCGTTCGCCAATTGATGGCGTGCCCCCTCCAGCATCACCACCTTGAGCGCGGGGAACTTGGTTTCCACCATCGCCAAGTTGTAGCGCCAGTCGACGGTGTCATCCATATCGCCCTGCACCAGCCACAGTGGCCGCGCCACCGGCGTCAGTGCCTCAAACCGCGGAACCCAGCGGCGCAGAGCGCCGAACCACTGCACCGAAATGGCCCGCGGCTGCAGCGGGTCCAGCTCGGCGAGGAAATGCAGAAACTCAGGATCATTGGAGTTGGCGGTGAACACTCGCCGAATAAAGCGCCGGAACGGCCCCACTAACCGGTGCAGCCAGCTGGCAGTGCGGTATCCCAGCGGGCGCACCAGCGGCGCCAGCAGCACCACTTGGTCAAATGGATCATCGGGAGCCAGCAGACGCTGCATCAGAATAGCGCCGCCGGTGCTCTGCCCCACCGCATGCCAGGGCCCAGGGAAATGCCCGGCCGCGCCGGCCAAACAGTGATTGAGCACCTGTTGGTAGAGATCGAAATCAGTGATCACCGCCCGCGCGCCGGACGATAGCCCGTGGCCGGGCAGGTCAAACGCCACCACCGCCCATCCGGCCGCCAGCAGCGCGCCGATCACATGGCGATACAGTCCCACGTGATCGAAATAACCGTGCACCACCCACACCGTGCCGCGCGCTGACGGCGGCCGCCAACTGTGTACTGCAATCCGGAAACCGGCGGCATCGACATAGCCGAAACCGTGCTCCAGTTGCGGCTGGCGCTGTTCGAAGTCGATGCCGTAGTAACCGAAATATGCCTGCGCCTGAGCATCACCGCGGGGCGGCTGCGCCCAGTCGAACGGCGCCCAGCCTTGCTGCAATAACACCGGCTGGAATGGCATCCCCTCCATTGACGGTTTACTCCACCGCAGGCTGCTGGAAGTCGGCAGCGCTGTGACGCTCGGCCAATTGCTCGGCCTCGTCACCCCACACCCGGTTTACGCGGCGGCCACGCTGCACCGCCGGACGTTCGGCAATCTCCGTCAGCCAGCGCTGCACATGGGTGTAACCGCTGGCATCGAGGAACTCTGCCGCTTCATACACTTCGTTCGACGCCACCCCGCCATACCAGGGCCAGATCGCCATGTCGGCGATGGTGTATTGGTCGCCTGCCACAAAGCGGCGCTCGGCCAGATTGCGGTCCAACACATCCAGCTGGCGCTTCACTTCCATGGTGTAACGGTCAATCGGGTAGCGGTATTTTTCCGGTGCGTAGGCGTAGAAATGGCCGAAGCCGCCGCCGAGGATCGGCGCGCTGGCCATCTGCCAAAACAGCCAGTTCAAACATTCGGTGCGCGCCGCCGCTTGCTGCGGCACAAACGCGCCAAACTTCTCGGCCAAGTACAGCAGGATGTGGCCGGATTCAAACACCCGCACCGGCTCGGTACCGCTGCGATCCAACAACGCTGGAATTTTCGAGTTCGGGTTCACCGCGACAAAGCCGCTACCGAACTGATCGCCGTCTTGGATACGGATCAGCCAAGCATCGTATTCCGCCCCGGCATGACCGGCCTCCAGCAGTTCTTCCAGCATCACCGTGACTTTGACGCCATTGGGCGTAGCCAGCGAATACAGCTGCAGCGGGTGCGTGCCCACCGGCAACTCGGCCTCGTGAGTGGCCCCGGCCACCGGCCGGTTGATGTTGGCGAACCGGCCACCGTTGCCGGGCTCCCAAGTCCAAACTCGGGGTGGGGTATAGACGTCTTGGCTCATCGGTACTCTCGCTCTGGCTGTCGTAGACGGGGCAATCCGATCACGCGACAGCTTACGCGCTCCCTCGCGGCGGAGCGACCGGGTCACGCCTCCGCCAACGCCCGCTGCACCTGCTCCACCGCCTGCCCGACCCGCTCCGTCAACGCGGTGGCGGCGGTGGCCAGCAGTACTAGGCTTTCCAGTGCCCGGGTCATGGCCACGTACAGCAGCCGCTCTTCCAGCAACTCATCCTCGCCGGCCGCCGGCAGAATATGCAGCGACGGAATCACCACCAGCGGGAACTCCAAGCCCTTACTGGAATGCATGCTCACTACTTTGACTTGGTCTTCGCTACCAAACAGCCGATCCCGCGTTCGACTCGCGCGACCAGAGATGAACGGAATGTCGGCGGCGCCGAGTGCCCGTTCGATGGCCACCGCATCACTGGCATGGCGGTACAACACCGCCATCTCGCTCCAGCGGCGACCATGAGCGGCGGCGTCCTGCAGCTGTTCAACGAGGCTGTGCCACTGCTGCCACTCGCTGTCCAGCACCAGCAACTTCGGCAACGGACCACGCCGGCCGGCGCTTTCTGGGGCGATCAGCGGCACACCATCGTCGGAGCTCTGTTCGGCACGCAGTGCCCCCGTCGCCAGCGCTCGCGCCACCGACAGCACTTCCAGCGTGTTGCGATAGTTGAGCCGCAGAATGGTAGTGCGACCCTGGGCCTGGATACCGACACTGGCGAAGCTGAAGTCGCGGCGACGCAAGTTGCCGTAGAGCGTCTGCGCATCGTCATAGAGCACCAGCAGCGAGTCGGTATCCGGGTCGACCATCTGTACCGCAATGCGGAACCACTCCGGCGCAAAGTCATGCCCCTCATCTATCAATACCGCGCTGTACTGTCCGCGCGGTATCTCGCCGGATTCCAGTGCCGCTTCCACTGCCGCCACCAAGGCGGCATAGAACGCTTGGCCACGCTCGGTCGGCAGCGCCACCCCATGGGTCCGTAGCAGCTCATGGCACCAGGCGAGGAACCTGCGCACCTGCACGGTCTCCGCCAGCCCCCGCTCTGCCATCATCTGCTCCAGCCGGCCAGCCAGCGCCCGGCTGTAAGACAGCACCAAAATCGGCTTTTTAGCCGCAGCCGCTAGGTGAATACAGCGGTAGGCGAGGATCATAGTCTTGCCGGAGCCGGCGACACCGTGGATTACACGGTGTCCATCGCCCAGCGAACGTGCCAATTGCTCCTGCTGCAGGTCCATCACCCTGATCAACGACGGCAACGCATCTTGGTGGTTGTCGAACAACCCAAACTGACCCGGCGCGCTGCTGATACGCACTTCCGGATAAAGGTGATAACGGATGCGGTCGATCTGCTCGCCACTGAGGCGACACGGAAACGGCGCCGGGAATAGCGCGTCGATGCGATCGGCGAACTCATCGTCGGAGACTGATTCCAGCATTTCATCTTGGAACAGCACCCGTTCTGGAGGCAGCACTTCGTGCAGATCGGTCTGCTCGAACTGGCGCCGGGTCATACGGGTGAACACCACTGCCCAGCCGAACGGTACCGCCAGTCGACCCGCGTAAAGGCCCTCGGACTGGCGCAATAGCGTGTCACGTTGCAATGCAGACACCAGCTCGGTGGCGTATTTGCGCGCTTGCCGCAGTGGGTGGGAGACCACGACCTCGCCTTCCGGCACCAATAAAGTAGCGCTGTCTTGGTCCATGCGGCGGATGGTGTCCAGCCGCCAATCCTTGACCTCCAGCACCAGCAACCCACGTTCCGGGTGCGCGATAACGAAATCCGGCTGTAGTCCATTGGCCCCGACTGGGGCGTTGTACCAGCAGAGATAATCCGCCCCGAGCTTTTTCTCCAAGCGCTCGGCCAAGCGCCGCTCCCCCGACGTGTCAAACCGGCACGCCGAGCGCAACGGAAACAGTTGCGCCATGGTTGTTGCTCCTTTCCCCAAACCGCTGTGCGCGAAACCCCTTTTCGCGCCTCAGATCGGTTCCTTCCTTGGGGTGCTATTTTGGAGCCTTGGTCACAATCGGCAAGGCCGGAGGTGGCGCCTCGGGTGCCAACTGCCAGTCCGCCGGCGGTTGGCAACCAAGAAGGTGCTCGAGTGGCGAAAGTTGGGCATAAAAAAGCCCGCCGAAGCGGGCCTTTTTAATCACTTCACGCGCGGGTCCAATTCACCACGGGCGTAACGCTCGAACATGGCCTCCAGCGAGATCGGCTTGATCTTGCTGGCCATGCCGGCAGCGCCGAACGCTTCATAACGCGCCAGGCAGATGTCCTTCATCGCCTGGGTAGAGACTGCCAGGTACTTGCGCGGATCGAACTCGGATTTGTTCTGCGCCAGGAAGCGACGGATGGCACCGGTGCTGGCCAAGCGCAGGTCGGTGTCGATGTTGACCTTGCGCACGCCGTACTTGATGCCTTCCTGGATTTCTTCCACCGGCACGCCGTAGGTTTCCGGAATTTCACCGCCGAATTCGTTGATCACTTTCAGCCATTCTTGCGGCACCGAGGAGGAACCGTGCATCACCAAGTGGGTATCGGGAATACGCTCGTGAATTGCCTTGATGCGGTCGATGGCAAGAATGTCACCGGTGGGCGGGCGGGTGAACTTGTAGGCGCCGTGGCTGGTGCCGATGGCAATCGCCAGCGCGTCCACTTTGGTGGCCTTAACGAAATCAGCGGCTTCTTCCGGGTCGGTCAGCATCTGGTCCATGTCCAGCGTGCCTTCCGCACCGATGCCATCTTCTTCGCCGGCCTGCCCGGTTTCCAGCGAGCCAAGGCAGCCCAGTTCACCTTCCACCGACACGCCGCAGGCGTGGGCCATGGCCACGGTGGTTTGGGTGACGCGTACGTTGTAGTCGTAATCCATCGGCGTCTTGCCGTCTTCGCCCAGTGAGCCGTCCATCATCACTGAGGAAAAGCCGAGCTGGATCGAGCGCTGGCACACCGCCGGGCTGGTGCCGTGGTCTTGGTGCATCACCACCGGGATGTGCGGGAATTCTTCCACCGCCGCCAGGATCAGGTGACGCAGGAAGGGCGCACCGGCGTATTTGCGGGCGCCGGCCGAGGCCTGCACGATCACCGGCGAATCGGTCTGGTCCGCAGCTTCCATGATGGCGCGCATCTGTTCCAGGTTGTTGACGTTGAAGGCTGGGATGCCGTAACCGAATTCTGCGGCGTGATCCAGCATCTGGCGCAGGCTGATGAGTGCCATGTGGTGTGCTCCATGAAGGGTTTCTGAAGGCCCGGTATCCGTGTTCCCGCAGCCAGCGGGATGTCCCGTCAGCGCTGGGCGTGGCCGCGGGCAAATTCTGGGGCGCTATTGTGAAACAAGGGCCGGTGGCGAGCAAATGCGGCGCGCACACCGATTTATCCAATGTTTATTAAGTTGTCACGGCAACGTGGAAAGGCATCCCCTAGGGTAGTGGCTCCCATGTCCGGGCTCAGGTGCGGGTGCTACATGAAAGACCTCAATTTCCTTGCCGCAGCAATCCTGTTTGAAGTCATTGGCACCAGTGCGTTGAAGGCGTCAGAGTCCTTCACGCGGCTCGGTCCCACAGTGCTGACGCTGTCCGCCTACGCCACCGCGTTCTATTTCCTCAGCATCACCCTCAAAACGGTGCCAGTGGGCCTCGCCTATGCGATCTGGTCCGGCGTGGGCATCGTGCTGGTGACGCTGATTGCACTGGTGATCTATCACCAGGTGCCGCGACTGCCAGATTTGATCGGCATGGGGTTGATCGTCGCCGGGGTGGTGGTGATCAACCTGTTCTCCAACATCGGCGGCACCTCATCCTGAGCGAGGCACGAGGTCAGGGCAGCCAGGTCCAGCATTCGATGCCGTCGGCATCGGCCGCGGCCTGCACCCACCACAGCGCCGGCGCCTGCACGCTCTGCTGTAGCGTCGGCGCCAGAGTGAAGCCGAGCCGGCAGCCGGCGGCATCGATCTCCACCAGCGTCGAGGTGGCGAAGCCGAGATAGCGGCGCACGCTCGGATAAAGCGCCTTGAACAGGGTTTCCTTGGCCGAGAACAGCCGGGTGACGAACTCTGCTTCGCTGAGCGCGCGCGGCCGCAGCGCGCGCTCAGCCGGTTGCGCCACGGCGCTCACCACCCGTGCCGCCCGCAGCGGCGTCAGCCAGGCTTCGCGGTCGACTCCGAGACCACGCACCGGCGCCCGCGTCACCCGCGCCACCGCTTGGCCGGCGCCGTGGCTGATGCTGCCGCACACGCCCGCTGGCCACAGCGGCTCACCGCCACTGCCGCTGCCTGGCACCTGTGCCGGTAAACCAGCGCTGGCCAGTGCCGCCCGTGCCGCATAGCGGCCGGCCAGATATTCCACTCGCCGTTTCAGCACCGCCTTGTCGAGCGTCGCCGGCAGCACCAGCCCTTGATCGAGCAGGCGTTGCTGGCCGACAGCGGACAGCTCCAATGGCCAAGCGGCGCGGTGGGTCAGGGGTTCATTCATGGCCACAAAAAAGGCGGCCCGGAGGCCGCCTTTCCATGCTGCTCAGCCGCGACTTTCCAACATCGCCACCGCCGGCAGGGTTTTGCCTTCGAGGAACTCCAAGAAGGCACCCCCACCGGTGGAGATGTAAGACACCCGGTCTGCAATGCCGTACTTGTCCACCGCCGCCAGCGTATCGCCACCACCGGCAATGGAAAACGCATCGCTGTCAGCAATGGCTTCCGCCATTTCCTGGGTGCCGCCGCCGAACTGATCGAACTCGAATACGCCCACCGGACCGTTCCAGACGATGGTGCGGGCTTCTTTCATCAGCGCCGCAAAGATGTGGGCGGTTTTGGGGCCAACGTCGAGGATCATGTCGTCCTCGGCCACGTCTTCCACCGCCTTGACGGTGGCTTCCGCATCCGCGGAGAACTCAGTGGCGACCACCACGTCCACCGGCAGCGGGATGTGCACTTTGGCCGCAATTTTGCGCGCCGCGTCGAGCAGGTCGGCTTCGTACAGCGACTTGCCCACCGGCAAGCCGGCGGCAGCCAAGAAAGTGTTGGCAATGCCACCGCCGACCACCAGCTGGTCCACCTTGTCCGCCAGCGACTCCAGCACTTCCAGTTTGGTGGACACTTTTGAACCCCCGACGATGGCGACCAGCGGCTTGGCCGGTGCCGCCAATGCTTGGCCGAGGGCGTCCAACTCCGCCGCCAACAGCGGGCCGGCGCAAGCTACCGGCGCGAACTTGGCGACGCCGTGGGTGGATGCTTGGGCGCGGTGGGCGGTGCCGAATGCATCCATCACGAAGATGTCGCACAGGGCGGCCATTTTACGTGACAGCGCTTCGTCGTCTTTCTTTTCACCACGGTTAAAGCGCACGTTCTCGCACAGCACCAGCTGACCTTCGCCCACCTCGACGCCGTCCAGCCAGTCACGCACCAGCGGCACCTCGCGGCCGAGCAGGCCGGCCAGGTGCTCTGCCACCGGCTGCAGCGACGCAGCTTGATCGAACACGCCTTCTTCCGGGCGGCCGAGGTGGGACATCACCATCACCCGAGCACCGGCGTCGAGCGCGTGCTGGAGGGTCGGCAGCGCCGCGCGGATGCGGGCGTCGCTGGTCACCTTGCCGTCTTTCACCGGCACGTTGAGATCTTCGCGGATCAGGACGCGTTTGCCTTTCAGGTCCAAATCCGTCATGCGCACAATGGCCATTTGGTTCCTCGATGCCCGCAGCGGGGTTCTCTGTGACGAACAATAACGCCGCTCCCGATCCGGCAGCGGCGCGTTGGATAACATCAGTCGGCGTTCAAGCGCCGCTCAAGTGGCTGACCAGATCCAACAAGCGTTGGGCATAGCCCCACTCGTTGTCATACCAGCCCACCACCCGTACCAGATCGCCCTGGATCTCGGTCTGAGTGGCGTCGAAAATCACCGATTCGGCGCGATGGTTGAAATCCACGCTCACCAGCGGCGCGTCATTGTAGCCAATCTGCCAAGGAGCGTCCCCCGCGCGCGCGGCAAACAACGCGTTGACCGCGTCCACGCTCGGCGTCTGTGCCAACTTCAGCGTCAGGTCGACCATCGCCACGTTCAATGTCGGCACCCGGATCGAACCCCCGCTGATACGGCCGGCCAGCCACGGCAGTACTTGCTGGATGGCGCCGATGGCGCTGGAAGTGGTCGGCACGATGTTCTGTGCCGCCGCCCGGCCGCGGCGCGGGTCGCGGTGCACATGGTCGAGCAGGGTCTGGTCCGAGGTGTAGGCGTGCACCTCGGTCATGATCACCTGCTCCACCTGCCACGCTTGGTGCAGCGCCAGCAGCAACGGCGCAATGGCGTGGGTGGTGCACGACGCCGCCGACAGGATACGCGCATCACCCAACTCACTGTGGTTGATGCCGTAAACGGTGAGGGCATCCACCGGCTCGAACGGTACCGCGCCGATGATCACCCGCTGCGCCCCGGCGTGCAGATGCTGCCCGGCGCCTTCGCGCCCGCGCCAGACCCCGGTGCACTCCAGCACCAGATCGACCTCCAGCTCGCGCCACGGCAACGCCGCTGGCGAAGGTTCGCACAGCAGCTTTGGCGCCAACGGGCCGACCTGCAGACACCCATCCACCAGCGCCGCCGGCGTGCCGGCGCGGCCATGGGTGGAATCGTATTGAGTCAGGTACAGCAGGTCCTGCGGCCGCCCGAGATCATTGATGGCCACCAGCTCAAACGGCAGCGACCAACCGCCTTCGGCGCTGCGATCCAGCAGCGCCCGCAGGAAAGACCGGCCGATGCGCCCGTAGCCGTTGAGCGCGACGCGCATCGTCAAAGCAGTTCGGAAACCGCAGCCACCACTGCCTCAGCAGTGATGTTGAAGTGACGGTACAGGTCTGCCGCCGGTGCTGAAGCACCAAACCCGTGCATGCCCACCACGCGACCATCGAGGCCGACGAAGCGGAACCAGTAATCGGCAATTCCGGCTTCCACCGCTACCCGAGCACGTACCGCCGGCGGCAGTACGGCGTCGCGGTAAGCAACGTCCTGGGCCAGGAACACATCGGTGGCCGGCATCGACACCACGCGCACATTGCGGCCCTGCTCACCGAGTTGCGCCGCCGCGGCCATCGCCAGCTCCACTTCGGAACCGGTGGCAATGATGATCGCATCCGGGGCACCGCTGCCGGTTTGGCTCAGCACATAGCCGCCACGGGCGACGTTGCCGAGGGTGTCGGCGTCGCGCGCCATGCACGGCAGGTTCTGGCGGCTGAAGATCAGTGCGGTGGGGCCGTCTTGGCGCTCCAGCGCGGCTTTCCAGGCCACCGCGGATTCCACCGTGTCACAGGGACGCCAGGTGGACAGATTCGGGGTCAGGCGCAGGTTGGCGATCTGCTCCACCGGCTGGTGGGTGGGGCCGTCTTCGCCGAGGCCGATGGAGTCGTGGGTGTATACCAGCACCGTCGGCTGCTTCATCAGCGCCGCCATGCGCACCGCGTTGCGGGCGTATTCCATGAACATCAGGAAAGTGCCGCCGTAGGGGCGCAAGCCGCCGTGCAGCTGCATGCCGTTCATCACCGCGGTCATGCCGAACTCGCGCACGCCGTAGTGCAGGTAATTGCCGCTGGCATCCGCCGCACTCACCGCCTTACAGCCTTTCCACACGGTGTTGTTGGAGCCGCCGAGATCAGCGGAGCCGCCCACCAGTTCCGGCAGCAGCGGGCCGTAGGCATCGAGGGTGTTCTGGCTGGCCTTGCGGGTGGCCACCTTTTCCATGCTGTCTTGGCAGCTCTGGATGAAGGCATCGGCGGCGGCGCTGAAACCGTCCGGCAGCGCACCGCTGATGCGGCGTTCGAACTCAGCCGCCAGCTGTGGATGCTGCTCAGCGTAACGGGCCACCAGGGCATTCCATTCAGCTTCTGCGTTGGCGCCGGCGGTGCGGGCATCCCAAGCGGTGTACACGTGCTCGGGGATTTCGAACGGACCGTATTCCCAGCCCAGCGTGTCCTTGGCCAGCGCGATTTCGTCGTGGCCCAGCGGCGCGCCGTGACTGTCTTCGCTGCCCTGCTTGTTGGGCGAGCCGAAGCCAATCACAGTCTTGCAGCAAATCAAGGTCGGTTGTTCGGTGTTGGCACGGGCGGTCAGCACCGCCTGGTGCAGCGCAGCGGCGTCGTGGCCGTCAACGTCGGCGATCACCTGCCAGCCGTAGGCGCGGAACCGCTCCACGGTGTCGTCGGTGAACCAGCCCTGCACCTGGCCATCGATGGAGATGCCGTTGTCGTCATAGAAGGCAATCAACTTGCCGAGGCCGAGGGTGCCGGCCAGCGAGCACACTTCGTGGGAGATGCCCTCCATCATGCAACCGTCGCCGAGGAAGCAATAGGTGTAGTGATCCACCACCTCGCAGTCGTCACGGTTAAACTGGGCGGCCATCATTTTTTCCGCCAGCGCCATGCCCACAGCGTTGGCAATGCCCTGCCCAAGCGGACCGGTGGTGGTCTCGACGCCGGGGCAGTCGTGGTATTCCGGGTGGCCAGCGGTGGGGCTGCCAAGCTGACGGAAGTTCTTCAGGTCATCCAGCGACAGCGGGTAGCCGGTCAGGTGCAGCAGGCTGTAGAGCAGCATGGAGCCATGGCCGTTGGACAGCACGAAGCGGTCACGGTTGAACCACTGCGGGTTAGCCGGATTGTGCTTCATGAAACCACGCCACAGCACTTCGGCCATGTCCGCCATGCCCATGGGGGCGCCGGGGTGGCCGGAATTGGCCTGCTGCACGGCATCCATGCTCAGCGCACGAATTGCGTTGGCCAACTCGCGCGGGGCGGGTGAAGGGGCGGACATGGCGATCTCCTAACCTGTGTATCGCATTAATATAGGGGGCACCCTCGGGGAGGCGGGGCCGGGCTTTGAAGGGGCGCTATTGTCGCGCACCCGCCCGCCGGCGGCAAACCTCCCGATACACCGCGACCGCCGCCACAACCCTGCACATCGGCACAGCACAGTCCAGCGCCCTGCGGTATGCTTGCGCTTTTCTTGCAGACCCCAGGTTGCGACCGGGAGAGGACTTGATGACCGACACACGCTGCCAGCATTGCCGCCAGCCCATGAGCCCGCTGGCTTATGCCTGCCCCCACTGTGGCCACCCCAACCCGGCCCGCGCCCCGGCCGGCCACCACGCCGCAGCCGCTGGCGCCGGCTCCACCTTCCTCGGCACCAGCAGCGGTCGCTTTGTCAGCCCGTTATTGCTGCTCGGTATCGTGGTGGCACCAGTGGTGTTCGGCTGGGCGCTGCTGCGCAACGGCCACTCCGCCTTCTCACGGGTGATGACGGTGCTGTGGTCTTTGCTGTGGCTGGTACTGGTGGCCGCGGCAGTGCAAGCCGGTCCGCTGCTGGAGCGGCTGCAGGGTGGCGACTTGTTCCCAACGCTGCCGACGCCGTGGGAGCTGTTCGGTGTGGAAGGCCCGTCTAACGCGCCGGTCACCAAGACCGCACCGGAGGGCTACGTCAGCCCGCCGTACCTGGAAGATGATGAAGGCCCGGCTGATGGCATCAACCCGGTGGCCACTAAGCAGGCACCCGAGGGTTACGTGTCGCCGCCCTTTATCGATGATCCAGAAGATGGCATCCGCCCGGTGGTCACCAAGTCGGCGCCGGAAGGCTATGTGTCACAGCCCTACATTGAAGATCCCGTTGATGGCATTCGCCCGGTGGTCACCAAAACGGCCCCGCCAGTGGTCGAGGACCTGTCGGTGGACGGCGTCAACCCAGCGATCCGCAAGGTCAACGACGCCGAGGACACGGATGACGGCAAGCGCGAGGCCGAGAAGGGCACCCGCAACACCCGTCGCTGAGCGCGGCTACCAGGCGACGCCAAAGCCCAGCGTGTAGCGCCGGGCATTCACATCCCCGGCGTTGCCTGATACCCGGTCCCACTCGGTTTTCAGGTTCAGGGTCGCCCAACTGGTGACCTTGAACCGCAGCCCCAGCTGGACATACAGCTTCTCTGACACTGCCCCGCCCAGCGGCAGGCCAACTTCACCGCGATTGAACAGGCTGATGGTCTTGGCGCTCAGGAAGCGGCTGTAATCCCACTTCACAGACAGCGAGGCGCTTTCTGAGGGGTTGGCTTCTTTGAAGTGATAAGCGTCGTGGTTCACCAGCGCCGCCAGCGACAGCGCGCCAACTTCGTTGTCCCACAGCTGCACACCGGGCCCGGTACCGAGCGTGCGCCGCTGCGACACTGCCTCGACCTCGTCACGCAGATACTGCGCCTGACCCTGCCAGAACAACCGCTCACCGAGGAAATAGTCCACCGTGTAGCTCAACTGGTAGTTGTCCTTGGTGCGCTTCTCGTCCTTGGTCTTCCGGTTGTACTCGGCGGCGAAGCGCTGGCGCCAGCGGTCATAACGTAAGTTGTTCACCAACGTCAGATCGCGATCGTCGATGTTGCTTTCGGCCTGCTCCAGATCAAATGACAGATCCAGATGACCAGTCCACATCCAGTCTTCCAACGTGCCGCGCTCCGGCATCATCCGGTACAGGCTGCTGAGTTCCACCACGAACGGCTCGCCCTCATCCACCAACGCTACCTTGCCCGGCTCCGCCGGCCGCAAGTGCACGCGGTAGCTGCCGCCCCAGGCTTGCTGGCGGACAATCATCGGCGACGAGGTTTCCATGGTCTGGATGGTGCGCACCAAAATGCTGACGGTGCCGGAGTGATCGGTTTCCAGCAGCACCTTGCCGCTGTCGAGCAGCCGCACCACGCCGGACAGGATGTCGCCGTTGCGCAGCCAAACGGTATCGGCCATCACCGGCGGTGACAGCAACGACAATCCCAACAAAATGGCGGCAAATGGGTGCAGGCGCATGACGGCACAGAGACTCAAACGAGCGCCGATTATGAACCACACAGGGCAGATGGCAATCACTCTAATGAATGGCGTTCAGCCGCTTTGTGGGAAAAAATTCCGCGAAAAAACATTAAAAAGGTAAATCTTTTCACAAATCCGGACTGTGCCTGTAAAACCTGCCTACCCGCCCCCTTTACCGCTGGGATAGTATGCGCGCATCCTGCGCTGGCGGGATGCATTTTCCCAGGGTTTCTGCGCCCTTAGACAATTCGCAGCTTGGTGATCTAAAAGGACCTATGCCATGAAAATTCGTTCAGCTCTGGTGGCTGCTGCCGCCTTCTGCGCACTGCCGACCCTCGCCGTTGCCGACAAATTCGACTACACCTACCTGCAAGGTTCCTACCAGGTCCTGACCGGCCAGGATGCCAACAAATGGCAGATCAAAGGTTCCTTCCGCATCAATGACCAGGTGTACGTGACGGCCCAAGACGGCGGCATCTACGACCTGCGCACCGGCACCGTCGGCCTGATCGCGCCGATGAGCGACACCCTGCACCTGTACGGTGAGTTCGGTCTGATGGACAGCAACGACGGCATCAACCCGCTGCTGGAAGTGGGTGCCCGCATGTCCCTCAACGACCAACTGCAAGTACGCGGCGCCCTGCGCTACATGTCTGACGTGTACGACACCGAGAAAACCGCGCTGTCCGGCATGAAAGGCGTGAAAGACGACGACGAACTGCTGATCGCCTTGGAAGCCAACTACCGCACCAGCGAGCGCTTCTCCTTCATCGGCGGCGTGTCGATCCCGACCGAAGCCGACGGCGTACTGCTGGAAATCGGCGGCCGCCTGCACTTCTAAGCAAGACCCGGCCCCGCCTGCCTAGGCGGGGCCCTCTCCACCGCACCCGCTACACCCGTCATCCATAGCAATCCGTTATACTCTCCCACTCTTTTATAGGGAGGGTTTCTAACCGTGGAACAAACCATTGCCGCCCGCAGCCAAGGCCAGTGCGAATTGTGCACCGGCAAGGAGAACCTGCGCCTGGTTGCCGTGCCCCCGCGCGACGCCACCGATGCCGACGCCGTCGTCCATCTTTGCAGCCTGTGCGCTGACCAACTCGACGGCAGCCAGCCGCTGGACGTGCACCACTGGCACTGCCTTAACGACAGCATGTGGAGCCCAACCCCGGCGGTTCAGGTACTCGCGTGGCAACAATTAAGCCGCCTCGCGAGCAGCGAAAGCTGGGCCCAAGACCTGCTCGACATGCTCTACCTGGATGACGCGCTACTGGCCTGGGCCAAAGCCGGCAGCGCCAGCAACGACGAGCAGCCGGGCGAGGTGCACCGCGATTGCAACGGGGTCGAGTTGCTGGAAGGCGACAGCGTCACCCTGATTAAAGACCTGAACGTGAAGGGCTCCAGTTTGGTGGCCAAGCGTGGCACCCACGTACGCAACATTCATCTCGACCCCGACAACGCGGCCCACATCGAAGGCCGGGTGGACGGTCAACGCATCGTCATCCTGACTCAATTCGTGAAGAAATCCGGCTGACCACCGCCGCCCTTCCGAAGGCGCCTGCGGGCGCCTTTTTTGTGGCCGCCAACCCGCCGTCAAAGCTATATCAAAAAACTTTGATATAGGGCCAGTTAGTCCGTACACTGCGCGCCCTATGACCTCGCCCGCCGCCCTTGACCGGCCGGAACCGGTGTCGCTGGCAGCGCTGGCGCGCCAGCTCAAGGCCACCGCTGACCCGTTGCGACTGCAGATCCTGCAGCTGCTGGGCTACAACAGCTTTGCGGTACAGGAGCTCACCGAGCTGTTGGACACCACCCAGTCCGGCATGAGCCACCACCTTAAGCTGCTGGCGCGCGAGCACTGGGTCAGTAACCGCCGCGAGGGCACTACCGTGTTCTACCGCCGCGGGCTGCCACCGGCGGATGCCAGCGGTGATCTGCAGCGCACGCTGTTGGCGCAGTTGGACGAGCAAACGCTGGAGCCAGAACTGGCGGCCCGACTGGATGTGATCGAGCAGCGCCGCGCCGCCCAGAGCCGCCTGTTCTTCCAGCAGCTGGCGGCCAGCGGTGCGCCGATGGACGAAATCGTCGACCTCGACGACTACGGCGAGCTGGCAGCGGAAATGATTCGCCGCGCCTGCCCAGATGGCGGCGCCGAAGCGCTGGAAGTCGGACCCGGTGATGGCCGCTTCCTCGGCTGGCTGGCCCAGCAGTTCGAGCACGTGATCGGGCTCGACAACGCGGCCGGCATGTTGGCCCAAGCCCGCCAACAGGTGGCCGGTCACAGTGGCATCACCCTGCTGCAGGGCGACTGGCCCGATGCCGCGCCGCCGCGCCAGTTCGATGCGGTGGTGATGAACATGGTGCTGCATCACCTGCCGGCACCCGCCGAAGCGCTGCTGCGCGCGGCGCGGCGGCTGCGGCGCGGCGGTGTACTGCTGGTGTCGGAGCTGTGCCGCCACGAGCAGTCCTGGACCCGGACCCGCTGCGGCGATCTGTGGCAGGGCTTTGATGAAGACGAATTAATTGCCTGGGCACAACGCGCCGGGCTGGTACTGCTGGAGTCGCAATACTTGGCCCAGCGCAATGGTTTCCAAACCCAGGTGCTCAGTTTCGTGCACCCGGACGATCACACTCATTGACCTCAACCCCCTTTGTCGGGAGCCCGCGCACCATGAGCGAATACAACATCTTCACTTCTGAATCCGTGTCCGAAGGCCATCCGGACAAGATGGCGGACCAGATTTCAGACGCGGTCCTGGATGCCATCATCAAGGACGACCCCTACGCCCGCGTGGCGGTGGAAACGCTGGTGAAAACCGGCATGGCGGTGGTGGCCGGTGAAGTCACCACCAGCACCTACGTGGACCTGGAAGACGTGGTGCGTCAGGTGATCCTGGACATCGGCTACGACAGCTCCGACGTCGGTTTCGACGGCGCCAGCTGTGCGGTGCTCAACGCCATCGGCAAACAGAGCCCGGACATCGCCATGGGCGTGGACGAAAAAGAAGACAAAGAAATCGGCGCCGGGGACCAGGGCCTGATGTTCGGCTACGCCACCGACGAAACCGAGACGCTGATGCCGGCGCCGATTTACTACTCCCACCGTCTGGTGGAGCGCCAGGCGGAACTGCGCAAGAACGGCGTGCTGCCGTGGTTGCGCCCGGACGCCAAAAGCCAGGTCACGCTGCGCTACGAAAACGGCAAGCCGGTGGCGGTGGATGCCGTAGTACTGTCCACCCAGCATGCGCCGGACATCGCGCTGAAAGACCTGCAAGACGCGGTGATGGCGGAAATCCTGCTGCCGGTGCTGCCGAAAGAGTGGCTGCACGAGGGCACCCGTTTCCACATCAACCCCACCGGCCAGTTCATCATCGGCGGCCCGATGGGTGACTGCGGCCTGACCGGGCGCAAAATCATCGTCGACACCTACGGCGGCATGGCGCGTCACGGTGGCGGTGCGTTCTCCGGCAAAGATCCGACCAAGGTGGACCGTTCCGCCGCCTACGCTGGCCGTTACGTGGCGAAGAACATCGTCGCCGCCGGTCTGGCGTCACGCTGCGAGATCCAAGTCAGCTATGCCATCGGTGTGGCCGAGCCGACCTCCATCTCCATCAACACCTTCGGCACCCACACCGTGGCCGAAGAGGTGATCGTGCAGCTGGTGCGTGAGCACTTCGACCTGCGTCCGCGCGGCATCATCGAGATGCTCGACCTGCGCCGGCCGATCTACCGCGCCACCGCCGCCTACGGCCACTTCGGCCGCGACGGCGACACCTTCACCTGGGAAAAGACCGACAAAGCCGCTGCCCTGCGCGCCGCTGCCGGCCTCTAATCCCGCTGCGGGCGGCCCTGTGGCCGCCCGCACCTGTTTTGGCCGAGGGGCGCTGCAGCGGACACCCCGCGAGGCTCGGCACATCAACAACGGCGCCCATTCGCTCACCCGAATGGAGACTGACCATGGCCGACTACAAAGTCGCTGACATCACCCTGGCTGATTGGGGCCGCAAGGAAATCCAGATCGCCGAAACCGAAATGCCGGCGTTGATGGCGATCCGCGAAAAATACCGTGCCGACCAGCCGCTCAAGGGCGCCCGCATCATCGGCTGCATCCACATGACCATCCAGACCGCGGTACTGATCGAGACGCTGGTGGCGCTGGGCGCAGAAGTGCGCTGGTCGAGCTGCAACATCTTCTCCACCCAAGACCACGCCGCTGCGGCCATCGCCGCCGCCGGCGTGCCGGTGTTCGCCTGGAAAGGCGAGACCGAGGAAGAATACATCTGGTGCATCGAACAGACCTGCCGCGACGGCGAGGGCGCGCTGTGGGATGCCAACATGATTCTGGATGACGGCGGCGACCTGACCGCGCACATCCACGAGCACTACCCGGACATGCTGGCCAACATCCACGGCGTCACCGAAGAAACCACCACCGGTGTGCACCGCCTCTACGAAATGCTCAAAGCCGGCACCCTGAAAGTGCCTGCCATCAACGTCAACGACTCGGTCACCAAGAGCAAGAACGACAACAAATACGGTTGCCGCCACTCGCTCAACGACGCCATCAAGCGCGGCACTGACCACCTGCTGTCCGGCAAGAAAGCGCTGGTGATTGGCTACGGTGACGTGGGCAAGGGCTCGGCCCAATCGCTGCGCCAAGAAGGCATGATCGTGCGGGTGACCGAGATCGACCCGATCTGCGCCATGCAGGCCTGCATGGACGGCTACGAAGTAGTCAGCGCTTACCGTGGCGGCCATAACACCGGCAACGCTGAGGGCGTGGATGCCACCCTGCTGGGTCAGATCGATCTGCTGGTGACCACCACCGGCAACGTCAATGTGTGCGACGAGCACATGCTGCGCGCGCTGAAACCGGGCGCGGTGGTGTGCAACATCGGCCACTTCGATAATGAAATCGACACCGCCTTCCTGCGCCGCACTTGGGAGTGGGAAGAGGTGAAGCCGCAGGTGCACAAAATCTGGCGCAACAAAGACCGCAACGACTTCCTGCTGCTGCTGTCCGAAGGCCGCCTGGTCAACCTCGGCAACGCCACCGGCCACCCCAGCCGCATCATGGACGGTTCGTTCGCCAACCAGGTGCTGGCGCAGATCCACCTGTTCGAGCAGGCGTTTGCCTCACGCAGCGCCGCAGAACAAGCGGAACTGCTGCGCGTGGAAGTGCTGCCCAAGCACCTCGACGAAGAAGTGGCGCGCTACATGGTGGAAGGCTTCGGCGGCGTGATCACGCGCTTGACCGACGATCAGGCGCGTTACATCGGCGTCACCGTCGACGGCCCGTTCAAGCCAGACCAATACAAGTACTGACGCCACCGGCGCGGCCTACCGGCCGCGCCCTGTCGTGAGGAAGCGAGATGTCCCAACGCATCAGTTTTGAATTTTTCCCGCCGAAAACCGCTGACGGTTTGCAAAAATTACTTGGCGTCCAGCAGCAGCTTTTGGCTCGCAACCCGATGTTTTTCTCCTGCACCTACGGTGCCGGCGGATCCACCCGTGACAATACCTTGCGTACCATCGACGCACTGCGCGAGCATCACCCGGACACCGCGCCACACCTGAGCTGCATCGGCCAGACCCGCGACGAACTGCGGGGACTGCTGGATCACTATCGCGATCAGGGAGTACGCCGACTGGTGGTGCTGCGCGGCGACCTGCCTTCGGGCATGGGCTATGCCCAGAGCGAACTGCGCTTTGCCGACGACCTGGTGCGACTGGTGCGCGAGCACAGCGGCGAACATTTCGAAATGGAAGTGGCGGCGTACCCAGAAATGCATCCGCAGGCGCGCAGTTTTGACGACGATATTGCGCACTTCAAACGCAAGATCGACGCCGGCGCCAACAATGGCCTGACCCAATATTTCTACAACACCGACGCTTATGGCTTCTACCTGGATGCGCTGCGCAAACAGGGCTGCGAGGCACCGGTGTACCCCGGCATCATGCCGATTCTGAACGTTGCCAACCTGCTGCGCTTTTCCCATAGCTGCGGCGCTGATGTGCCGCGCTGGCTGGTGAGCAAACTCAACGACCTCAAGGACGATGAAGCAGCGGTGAAAGAGTTTGGCACCGAAGTGGTCACCAAGCTGTGCGAACGGCTGCTGGCCATGGGTGCACCGGGGCTGCACTTCTACACCATGAATCAGGCCGCGCCAACGCTGGCGATTCTGGACCGCCTGGGGCTGTAACTACGGCGGTAACAAAAAAGCGGGAGCATGCTCCCGCTTTTTTGTACCGGCGAATCAGATCATCAGGCCTGTTCGCGCAGCATAAAACGCTGCACTTTGCCGGACGGCGTTTTCGGCAGGCTGTCCATAAAGGTAATTTCGCGCGGGTAGGCGTGCGCCGACATGCGCTTCTTCACGTACTGAGCCAGCTCTTCCGACAGCGCATCGCTGGCGTCAAAACCCTTGTTGAGCACGATAAAGGCTTTGACGATCTCGGTACGCTCCGGGTCCGGCTTGCCGATGACCGCCGCTTCCATCACCGCCGGATGCTCGATCAATGCGCTTTCCACATCGAACGGGCCAATGCGGTAGCCGGACGAGGTGATGATGTCATCAGAGCGGCCAACAAAGCTGATGCTGCCGTCCTGTTCCAGCATCACGGTGTCACCGGTGAGGTAATAGCCGTTGCGCAGCGCCGGGGTGTCTTTCTGCCAGTAGCCGGTGAACCACAGAATCGGCGACTTGGCGATGTCCACCGCAAGGATGCCGGGCTTGCCAGCCGGCAACTCTTGATCCTGCTCGTCCAGCACCGCCACCCGGTAGCCGGGCATGGCGAAACCGGCAGAACCGCCGCGTACCGAGTGCTCCAAGCGGTGGTGGTTGTTCACCACCATGCCGGTTTCAGTCTGGCCGTAATGATCGTAAATCGGCGCATCCAGGTGCTCACGGAACCAGCGGAACACCTCCGCGTTAAGCGGCTCACCGGCGCTGCTCACCACCCGCAGATGGCCTTTCACCGCAGCCGCTGCCTCCGGGCCGGCTGCCATCAGCAGGCGGTACGCCGTGGGGGCACCGGCAAGGTTGGTGACGCCACGCTCGCGGATGAAGTTGTAGGCGCTTTCCACCGTGAACGGGGCATCCAGCAGCAGCGTGGTGCAGCCCATGGAGAGCGGCCCGGTGATGCCGTAGTACAGCCCGTATGCCCAGCCCGGATCGGCGATGTTCCAGAACGTATCGTCCGGATTCAGACCCACGGCGTCCTTCATGTAGGCGCGGAACGCCGCCAACGCGAACAGCGGCACCGGCACGCCCTTGGGCAGCCCGGTGGTGCCGGAAGTGGACATCAGCAGGAACAGGTCATCGGCGTTGCGCAGCACCGGCTCGAAACGGTCGCTGCGCTCAGACAGCTCGCGGTGGAAAATCGGATCGGCATAGCCGTTGGCCGGTTCGCCCAGCGGCGCCACGCGCAGGATGCGCGGCGGCTGCTCCACCGTCACCTCGTCCAGCTTGGGCCGGTTGATGCGGTCGGTGACCACCAGTTTCGCGCGGCTGATGCCAAGGCGATGCTCGATCGCTTTGCCGCCGAAGGCAGTGAACAGCGGTTGATACACCGCGCCCGCGCGCCAGGTGCCGAGGATGGTCACCACCAGCTCTGGGGTGCGCGGCAACAGACCTGCCACTACGTCGCCAGGGCCGATACCCAGATCGGTCAGGTAGTTGGCGAACTGCGCTGAGGCCGCCTTCAGTTGAGCAAACGTGAACAGCTCACGCCGGCCGTCAGCGCCGGTCCAATCCAGCGCCACTTTGTCACCCACCGCATAGCGGTCACAACACTCAATGCAGGCATTGATGCCGGCGTCGAAATCACCGTCAAACAGCGCTTTGAGTGCCTCCAGGTCAAAGCCGTCCCAGGCGGCCTGATAGGCCTCCACAGCAAAGGATTCGCTCGGTTTGGAGACTGTCATTATTATTCCTCCAGCAGGCATTCACGGCAGCACGCCGGACCAGGCCCGGCGTGCTGTGCAGCGGTACCGGAAGGATTGCCGGCACCGCCAACGGTCAGAAGGACAGCGACAGCATCAGCTGCCCGTACAGATTGGTGCCGGCGTCACCGAGTTGGTTCCCGCCGTTGCTGACGTCCTCATCGGGGGTGTAGATACCCACCAACGGGATCAGCGTGACGCCCTGCATCACATCCCAGGACAGGTACAGGTCGAGTTCACGGCCGCCCATATCACCGAGGCGCTTGTCGAGCGTGTTGAAGGCAAAGCCCGCCACACCCACCGCCACTTTCTCATGCGCCTGCACCAGCAGGTTCAGGTGATGGACGTCGGTGTTGGTGCTGAACGGCCCGGCGTAGTTGCCGGCCACTTCACCCTGGAACCAGGTGCCGAAGCCCCGGCTGAACGCGTAAAACAGCGGGTCGTAGTCTTTCGAGAAGCGGCTGTAGCGGTAGTTCAGGCTTGGCGTGCCGGGCATGTCAGCGAAGGTCCAGCCCACTTCCGCGTACCAAGCGTGTTCTTGCTCGTTGTCGGTGTCTTGGAACACCGCTTCAGCGGACAGGAACAGGTTCTCGACGCCCGCGTTACCCTGCGCGCGCAGCGAATAGACGTTCATGCCGTCACGGTCTTGCACACCCATGGCAAGGGCGTCGGCGCGGTTCACCGACAGGCCGCGCAGGTAGCTGAAACCGACGGTGCCGTAATCGCTGACGTGTTCAAGATTGGCGATGGCGAATTCCGGCCGCCCCTGGAAGCGGTTGTCGGATTTCAGCCACATCAGGTCGCCACGGAAGCCTTGGTCACCGCCAAGGCTGATGGTGGCGGTCTGATCGAAGGCACTGCGGCCAGCCAGATAGTAGGCGCCGCCACGGTCGAAGTGGCGGCCGAGGCCGCGCCCCATGCTGACCAGATCACCGCCGAGCAGGAAACCGTCGCCGAGGCTGAGCGTCTGGCGGCCGGCGCTGACCACCAAGCCGTTGTCGCCAAGCCAGGGGATCAGGTCACCGGAACTCCAGCGCAGATAAGCATCTTCAATGCGGGTGCGGCTTTCATCGCCGGTACTGAAGCCGGCGGCATCACCGTCGCCCCAAGTGGCGGAACTCACCGCCGACAGGCGCCCTTCCAGCAGGCTGCCGCCGAGGGCACGGCCGGCACTGAGGCCGTAATGGGCATAGCCTTCCTGCCAGCTCAGAGAGCCCGGTTGGGTGCCGCCGGCAGTGGCGTAGGTTTTTTCACTGTGGAAGGTGCCGCCGATGGCAGACAGATCCACCTGGACGTAGTCCTGGTCTTCTTCAAAAAGGGTATAGGCGTGGACCGCGGCCGGCAGGGTGGCCAGAGCGGCACCCACCAGTCCCAGACGCGCGCCGGCATTAAGCAGATTGCGCATGGCTTGCCTCATTGGCTGTTATTTTTTTGGCGTTTCGGTGGCGCAAGCCGGCACCGGGCAACGCCCGGTGCCGGGGGTCATCAGCGGATGAACACCTGCGGGTTGGCAATACCCATGTCACCGCCCGGCAAATCGATGCGGGCAATTTTGGCCAGCGTATCGGCATCGTGCACACCGATATCGTTGAAGGTACCGGCCAGGTAGATCTTCTTGCCGTCATGGCTGAGGGCGATGGCGTAGTAGGTGTGGTCCAACTCCTGCGCCGCCAGCAGCTCCTGCTTGGCAATGTCGTACTTGGTCAGACGGTTGAGCACCCCGTACATGATGTTGCGGTCATGCTGGGAACGCAGGCCGGTGAAGTACACCTCGGTGAGGGTGGCAAACTCCACGGTTTCGGTTTCGCCGGTCTTCATGTTCATGTTGAAGAAACCGTATTTGAACTCGGCGTTGTCCAGGCTTTCGCTGTCGTCGTTGTACTTGGCGGCGGTCCAGAGAATGGAGAAATCACGGTTCGGCTGCTGGTTGGGCCAGAAGTAGAGCACGTCCGGATCGCTGTAGCCCGGGCGGTCCCAGCTGCGGCCGTCCAGCACCTTGGTGAACTCACCGGTCTGTACGTTGACCTTGTAGAAGTCCGGGCCGGCCACGAACAGTGAGCCATCATCAGCGGCTTGCATGATGTACAGCTGGCGCGGCGCCGGGAACACGCGGATCGGTTTGGCATCCAGGCCGGCATCGGTGCTGTACACCTGCAGGCGCGGCTGCTGCACCACATAGTGGTCCAGGTTTACCTTGGTCGGGTTAGCAACGGCGTAGATTTCCTTGCCGTCAGCGCTAACGGTAAAGGAGAACATGGAGCGCACGCGCTCACCCGGATTGATGTTCAGATCTGCCTTGAACACCGTTTTGCAGGTATCCAGCTCCACCCCGTAAACGGTGGTGAAGTGGTTGTTCAACACGTAGGCACGGGTCTTGTCCGGCGAGATGAACATGGTGCCCGGGCCAAAGCGGTCCGGCATCTCACACTCTTTGAACACCTTGTCGGTCTTGACGTCGATCACCGTCAGGTTGCTCGGCGCGTTGGCGATGGCCAGGTATTCGTGGCCGCGGATCAACTTGCGGGCAGATGTATCTGCGGCGGTGGCGGCGGCGCTGCCCAGAGTGAGCAGCGCGGTCAGCGCAACCGCTGCGATTTTTTTATTTTTCAGCATATCCAAATCCTCGTTACGCGCTCACTTGTCGTTCGGGAACACCGTGTCCAAGGTGCGCCAGTCACGATCAGAGTTGATCGACTGCGCGTTCCAGTCCGGGTTGATGCTCATCAGGTCAGGCACCTGCGCCGGCCACCAGCACGGGTCAGCGCAACCGTAGAGGTCGGCTTCCATCGGTTGGCACAGACCGGTGACGCTGCCGAACGCGTCCACTTCCCAGCCTGGGTCAACGGTGGTGGTGCAGCCAACGATGGTGTTCAGGGCGACAACTTCCTGCACCCGATCTTCCTGCGCGGCCTGCTCCATGCGCAGTGCTTTCTTGTTCAAAGGTTTGAGATGTTTCATATCAGTGCACCTTTCGCGGGGTGATGTAGCGGTCGATGAACTCCGGGTTGTGCTGGATGATGCGGCTGTACACATCGATGCCGAAATCCACCCAATCCCTCATCAGTTCGCAGTAGTGGTAGCTCGGATGAGCCGGGTCGCCGAAACGGGCATAGCTTTCGTGGTAGCAACCGCCAGAGCACAGGTTGCGAATCCGGCAGGTCTCGCAACCGGTGTTGGAACGGTCCAGCCGCTGCGACAGGAAGTCGTGCAGGCCGTCACGGTCCAGCGTGCCTTCAGTCACGTTGCCGAACGTCGGCAAGGAGGAGCCGGTGAACCGATGGCACAGGTTGAGTTCCCCTGCGTGGTCCACCGCCAGCATCTTCAGGCCGGCGCCACAGGGCAGCGATTTCTTGTGCCCTTCATGCAGATCAGTGATCAGCTGGTGGAGGTTGGAGAAGCCGATATTCTCATTGCGCAGGGCCGCTTCCAGATAGCGTTGGCCGAGCGTTTTGAGATTAGCGAATACCTCCACCAACTCTTCCGAGGTCAGGTTGAAGCTGCTGATGTCCCCAGAGGTCACCGGTGCAAAGCCCACTTCGGCAAAGCCCAGTTCGTTGAACAGGTGGTCCCAGATGCGCACCACATCGGTGGTGCCACGGGTCAGCGTGACACGCGCACCGATCGGCCGGCTGCGGTAGCGCTGGAGCAGCATCTCTGCTTTCCGGCGCACCACGTCGTAGGTGCCCTGGCCGCCCACGGTGATGCGGTTCTTGTCGTGGATTGCCTTGGGACCATCCATGCTGATCGACAACCCGAACCGGTGCCGGTCCAAGTAGTCGATGGTTTTCTCATCCAGCAACGTAGCGTTGGTGGTCATGATGAAGTCCCACGCTTTGCCCAGCGCGGTGAAGCGCTGCTCGCAGTAATCCACCATTTTTTCGATCAGCTTTTTGTTGCTGAGCGGTTCGCCGCCGAAGAACACCACGGTGTAGCGTTCGGCGTCCGGCGATTCCTTCAGCAGCATCTCCACTGATGCCACCGCAGTGTCGAACTCCATCTTGCGCCCGGCAGACGGGGTATCGAGGTCTTCCTTGTAGCAGTAGGTGCAGCTCAGGTTGCAGCCGGTGTTGACGTTCAGCACCACGGTGTCGAGCGCGGTGCGCTCGACCCGTTTGGCCGGTACGTCAGGACTCAGCGGCGAACCATCGCTGACCACTTCCAGTGCCAGCAGGTCGCGCAGCGCCTGCTCAATGTCCTGCCCAGCAAACTGCACGCCCAGGTCAGCGGCCAGCTGTTCGCGGGTGGTCGGGTTCTGGCGCAGGGCATCAAGGATGCCCTGAGTCAGTTCGTCACTGGCGAACAGCGAGGAGCTGGGCACGTGGAACAGCATCCGCGCGGCATCGATACGCACCTCGTGGAGGTTGTGTTCGACGACATTCAGTTTTGCACCCATATCAGCCTCGTAGTGATGTTTGTTGTGATTATTCACTCACGCTTGAAGCAACGGTCACGGAATCGGCGGGATTACCCAGCGCTGTACCGAGACGATCAGTTGGCCGTCGCCGCTCACTTCGCGCTCACCGTCTTTCACACGGGCCGTGATGCTCAGGTTGCCGACGTTGTTGGCCATCATCGGACGCTCCGGGTTCGGGCCGGCTACCGCCGGGTCGAACACGCCAGTTTGGGCATTCAGGCGGCCGGCAAACTTCACGTCTTCCAGCTTGGCAGCGGCTTCGTCGAACGGCGCCACGCTCCAGGTCGCCGGCATCACACCGACGCGGAACTCGGAGCCGTCAGCAGCCACCGCCCAGGCCTCGGCGTCGAAGCGGCCTTCCACTTTCTCGGTGGGGCTGCCGTTGCCGCCGATGCGGGCCACTGCGTATTCCGGCACCACGCGCACAGACTGAATGTCACGGTAGACGGCAACGCTGGCACCGCTGGCGCGGCCCACTTTGATGTCACGCGGACCGATGGCGACTTTGTCGTCAGCACGCACCCGCACGCGCACGCGCTCCGGGGTTTGCTCGATCACATCCAGCACGCGGATGTGGCGACCCAGGTTCGGGCGGCCGTTCATGCCGGCACCCACGATGGTCAGCTCCTGTTCGGCGCCGGCTTTGATGTACTCCGGGAACACCGCCAGCAAGGTGCGCTGGTTGTCGCGGGCGGCGGCGAAGTCGAGGCCGCGTTCATCACGGTCGCGCTCGAACATGCGGCCGGTCATGCCTTCCGGCGTGGCCACCAGCACCTGACGCATGACCACGTCATCGATGGTGACGTTGGCGCGCCATTCGTGGCCGTTGTAGAGAATGCCTTGGCCTTCACCGCGGAACGCACGACCGTTGTCGTAGCGGCCATCGACCACCACGCGGAACAGGTCGTTGCCGGTGTGCTCAACGGTCATGGTGCCGGAGATGTCGCCGGCGCCGGTGTAGTGCCCAGCGAACGACCAACGGCCGTTGAACTGGTCTGCAGCCGGACGCGCTTTCATCCACTGATCCCAGGCCGCGGTCTGGAACGGCAGACGCTGCGCCAAGTGCGGCAGGGTTTCGTTGAGAGCGATCGGCAGCCAGTCGCGGTCACGGGACAGCGCTTGGTATTCAAGCGATGCCCACAGGCCGAGGTGGGTGTGGATCAGGTGCTCCCACTCCTTCTCGTCGCGGCCCTGCATCACCACGCGCGCGCCGGAGTGGCAACGGGCACACATGTCGCCAATGTGCTCGTCGTCTTTCAGCGGCTCGTAATCGTTCAGGCGGCGCTCCAGTGCGTAGCGCACGTCAGCGGTTTCTTCCGGTGCCATGCCCTGGCGGTCAGCCAGGTACTTCACCAGCGTGCGGCGGTCTTCGTCAGAGATGCGCAGACCATGGGCGCTTTGCATGCGCGCGATGGTCATCAACCAGCCTTCCGGGGTCTTGCGCTGGTGGCTGATGCGGCTCCAGCTGTTTTCGCCTTCCGGCTGGTGACAGCCGACGCAATTCTGGCGGATCAGGGTTTCGGGGTTGGCAGGCGCAGCCTGGGCGGCAACACCAAAGAGACCGAGCACAGCTGCCGCAGTGGCCGCCAAGCATCGGTTGAAGAAGCGCTGCGTGATGTTGTTCATGAATGTCGGACCTCTTTGCGCTGTGTCTTGTTTGTTATTCGTCGCCGCAGGGGCCTGGGTCAGCGGGCCGGTCTGCGGAGTGCTCGCCACACTGCTAGCGAGCGATTCGTTGTCGACAATGCGAAACCCGTGCCAGTGTTAAAATTCCGCCACACATGCTTTTAAAATCAATTAGTTACCTAAACAAAGCCGAATCGAAAGTGGTTTTTCGGCGCTCAAATGGCTCAATCCGAAACACCCAGTCTCACGTCGCCCCCGGCGGTTGCTGGCGGCAGCGCTGTCCACCGCCTTTCTCACCGCTGTTTCAGATTGCTACATACCGCCCGGTATTTTTTCCGGCTGTCCAGCGACAAGTGCCGCGATGCGCGGCTTTCGGCCGAAAGTACAAAGCTGGCACAGGGGTTGCTACAGCTAGGCCGTGACTCTCCCTATTCCAAAAAACAAAGAGCGAGAAGAATCATGTCCGACCTTTCTTTGCACCCCGCCACCCAGGCGTTCCTGCAGCGCGCACACAAAATGCTGATCGGCGATCAATGGTGCGACGCGCAAAGCGGCCAGACCATGGCGCTGCACAACCCGGCCACGGGCGACGTGCTGACCCAGGTGCCGGCGGGCGACGCGCAGGACGTGGAGCGGGCAGTGCGCATGGCGCGGGCGACCTTCGACGACTCCGAGTGGAGCCGCATGCGCCCCCGTGAGCGCCAGAACCTGATGCTCAAGCTCGCCGACCTGATGGAACGCGACGGTCAGCTGCTGGCCGAAATCGAATGCATGAACAACGGCAAGAGCGCCCACATCGCGCGCATCATGGACGTGCAGCTGTGCATCGACTACATCCGCTACATGGCCGGCTGGGCCACTAAGATTCACGGCCTGACGGTGAGCCCGTCACTGCCGTTGATGCCGGATGCGCAGTTCCACGGCTATGTGTCCCGCGAAGCGGTGGGCGTGGTCGGCGCCATTGTGGCGTGGAACTTCCCGCTGCTGCTGGCGTGCTGGAAGCTGGCCCCGGCGCTGGCCACTGGCTGCACCATGGTGATCAAACCGGCCGATGAGACCCCGCTGTCAGCGATGAAGTTGGGCGAACTGATGCTGGAAGCTGGCTTCCCGGCCGGTGTCTTCAACGTGGTGACGGGTTCTGGCGCCGTTGCCGGCGCAGCGCTGTCTGCCCACCCGTTGGTGGACAAACTGACCTTCACCGGCTCCACCGAAATCGGCAAGCTGATCGGCAAAGCGGCGATGGACAACATGACCCGCGTGACACTGGAGCTGGGCGGCAAATCCCCGACCATCGTGCTGGAAGACGCCAACCTGGAAACCGCCGCCGCCGGTGCCGCCAACGCCATCTTCTTCAACCACGGCCAGGTGTGCTGTGCCGGTTCGCGCCTGTACGTGCACCGCAAGCACTTCGACCGTGTGATCGCCGACATCTCCGGCATCGCTAACAGCATGAAGCTGGGCAGCGGCCTCGACGCCAGCGTCGACATGGGCCCGCTGGTGTCTGCCAAGCAGCAGGCGCGGGTGTTCCGCTACATCGAAATGGGCCAGGAAATGGGCGCCACCATTGCCTGCGGCGGTGAGCAGTTCGGCCCCGGTTACTTTGTGCAGCCCACCGTCATCACCGACGTCGACCAAGCCTGCCCGCTGGTGCAAGAAGAAATCTTCGGCCCAGTGCTGGTGGCGCAACCGTTCGACGACATCGACGAAGTGATCCGCATGGCCAACGACAGCCCGTTCGGCCTTGGCGCCAGCATCTGGTCCAACGATCTGGGCAAAGTGCACCGCATGATTCCGCGCATTAAGTCCGGCTCAGTGTGGGTCAACTGCCACAGCGCGCTGGATCCGTCGCTGCCGTTTGGCGGCTACAAAATGAGCGGCGTCGGTCGCGAGATGGGCCAAGACGCCATCGAGCACTACACCGAACTGAAATCTGTGCTGATCAATCTGTAACGGGTAACGCAGCCGGCGGGGGCCGGTTCTCTCTCCGTTTTGGGTCCCCGCTGCTTTTTCTGCCCATTGATGCCCGCTCCTCTGCGGGCTTTTTTCTGCCCGCCGCCCAGGCACAGCGCCGCCGCGTGCTGTCACGCAATGAGACACACAAGAAGGGTTGCCGGGCACCCCGGCGATGATTGTCTACAACGTGATCGACGGCCTCAGTCCAGCGGCACGCCCTGGCTCAAGAACCACTGCCCCACCGCCTGCCAAGACGCCTGCGGCACCTGCTCGGTCAACACCTGACGCAGTGACTGCTGTGGCAAGGCCGCCACCAGCGGCGCCAACGCGACACCGTCCACGTGCCAGACGCCCAGCGGCTGATCCGCCGTCACCACCACCTGCCGCGCCACCACTTCACCGTGTTCCAGGACCGGGCGCTCCGCTACCCGCAGCTGCGACGGGTCCGGATCGTAGTGCAGCGGCGCCTCGTCCGGCCACTGCTGACGCGGCGGCCAGAAGCTGCCCACCGCCGGCGCCTGACGGTAGAAATCGCGGCCCATGCGGGCAAAGCGCAGAAACAGGTGACGTACCCGCTCACGATGAAAATCCAGCGCCAGCGCCTCACGGCTTGGGTCACGGATCAGCGTGTGTAACACCGCCGGCGCCTGCAGCGCCGAGGACAATGACTGGAAAATACCGTTGCCAGACAACGGGTCCACCGCCATGGCAGCATCACCGACCCGCAGCAGGCGGCCGTCGAAACCCTCTTCACTGAGCGTCGAGGTACTGCTGCGGGCATGCACCGTCACCGCCGCGCCGGGATCTTCGGGGAAGAACCGCCGCGCTAACGCCGACGCTTGGCGTGCCGCGGCACACCACGCTGGCAGCTCCGCCCGCCCCGGCAACTGGGCGCCGGTGACCCATTGCCAATAGCAGGTGCCATCCGGCAGCCGCGCCAACCAGGTCCAGCCGTCGTCGCGGCGCTCCACCGCGCTGGCAGCAGCGCCCGGCGTGGCACGCCAGCGGCACAGCAAACTGACCGTTTCCGGGCCGCGCTGGGCCGCGCCAGACTGCGGCGCTTGGCGGCCACGGGCGTCTACTATACGACTGGCGGCAATCCGACTGCCGTCGTCCAGCTCGATGTCCCAGCCGGCGTCCAATCGGTGCAATTGGCGCACCCGCGCCTCCCGTAGCGGCACGCTGCCGGCGGCTAAATCAGCCCGTAATGCAGCATCGAATTGGGGACGATCAATGAGGAATTCGCGGTTGCGCACCACCGGGGCCTCGCCCCAATGCACCTCGCGTTCGGCCGCCGGCACTGCCATCGACAGCGTGTGGGTCAGCCCCTGCTGCGCCAGCGCCTGCATCACCCGGGCGGAAACCCCTTCGATGGCATCGAACCGGCGCCACTGGCTGATGACTTGCACCGGATAACCAAGCCGATGCAAACCCAGTGCCGCCATCACCCCGGCCGGGCCAGCGCCAAGCACGGCGATGCACTCCCCATGGGCCGCCAGCGGCCGCGAGAAGCCGCCGCTCATGCCAGCCGCTCGCGCTGCTGGGGACCGCTGCGCTGGGCCTGTTGTTCAAAGTGGGCGCGCAGTTGTGCCGGTGACCAGTGCGGATGCGCGGCCCACTGTGCCGCCAGCAGCGCCGAGAAGGTGGCGCACGCCAAGGACGCCCCGGCCCGCGCCGGCGCGGCACCAAAATCAGCCGGCTGGCCTCGGAACCAGGTCCATTCGGTGAGCGCGCAGCGGGCATCGCCGGTGACACTGATGACATCGGGATAGGCAGCCGGGTACACCGGTCCGCCCTGCATCGGCATCGCCGCACACAGCACAACGCCGGCGGCTACCGCATCGGCGCAGGCTTGGCGTAGCAGCGGCCGGTCCTGACGCAGCCCAAGACTGAGGTTGATCACGCGCACCCCATCCGCCACCAGCAGGTCGATGGCGGTGGCCACCTGCAATGGGCTGGTGGCGCCATGGTGGTCAAACACCTGCACCACATGGCAGGGCAATTGCGGGGCGATTTGGTGCAATCGGGCGATCATTTGGCTGCCATGTCCACGCAGGTCGGCCGCACCGGACATCACCGCCACGCCTTCATCAGTCAGCTGCACTTGGCGGTAACTGGCCAGCGCCGGCAGTTGCTCGGCGTGGGCGCCGGTATCAATCAGCCCCAAGCACAGCGTCATCGCGCACTCCTTCGGCAATGCGGCCATCCACCAAGTGCCATTGCTGATCCGGCGTCATGCCGGCCACGCTGCGGTGGCTGATCACCAACCGCGTGCAGTGGCCGAACAGCCGGTCAATGTCGGCCATGATGGCGGCTTCGGTGTCGCGATCCACCGCCGAGGTGGCTTCATCGAGCAGCAGAATATCCGGCGCCTGCAGCAGCGCGCGAGCGATGGCGATGCGCTGGCGCTGGCCGCCGGACAGTTGCTGGCCGCGCTCGGCCAGCGGGCTGTCGAGGCCCTGCGGCAGGCTGGCGAGCAGGTCGTCCAGCCGCGCCGCCGCCACCGCGGCCGCCAAGGCGGCGTCGCTGGCTTCCGGGGCGGCGTAGCGCAGGTTGTCGCGCAGGCTGCCACGGAACAGCACGATGTCCTGGCTCACCAGCGCCACGCGTCGACGCCAGGCCGACAGGTCTAACTCACGCAAGTCCACGCCGTCGTAACAGATGCGGCCGTGGTCGGGATCATAAAAGCGCAGCAGCAGATCAATCAGCGTGGATTTACCGGTACCGGACGGTCCGGTTAGCAGGGTTTTGCTGCCCGGTTCCAGCGCCAGCGAGACGCGATCAAGGATCTGCGGGCGGTCCGGGTGCTGGAACGACACTGCTTCCAATACCAGTCTGCCCCCGGGCGGGGGTAGCGGCTGCGGCTGCGGCGGCAGCGTCACTTCCGGTTCCGCCAGCGCCAGTTCACGCACCCGGCCGAGGCTCACGGTCATGCGCTGGATCGCCACATACAGCCCAAGCAGGCTCTGCGCCGGGCCGATCACCATGCCTAGATAGGTGGAAAACGCCATCAAACTGCCGAGCTGCCAATGGCCTTGAATCACCCAGTAACCGCCGATCAAGAACGCACCAGCGCGGGTGAAGGAAGTCAGCGTGCCGGGCACCGCATGAGTAGCGAATTCCGTCAGTTGCAGCCGCAGCAACTGCTGCATGTAGCCGTTGCCGAGCCCGTGCAAACGGTCGGCCTCATGGGCTTCGCGGCCGGCGCCCTGTACGTGCTTCATCGCCGGCAGCGTTTCCACCAGGAACGAGGACATATCACTGGAGCGCTCACGCAGGGCACGGGCTTCGCGCTCCACCCGGCGCCGCATCCAACGCAGCCACACCAGCTCGATCGGCACCAGCACCAGCACCAGCAGTGACAGCTGCCAGGACAACAGCACCAACAATGTCAGCGCGCCGATCAGCCCGAGCAGGCTGGACACCGCAGAAAACAGTGCATCAATGGCGAACCGCTGGATCTCGGCCACATCGCCGTCCAGCCGGGTCATCAGATCACCGATGCGGTGACGGCCATAGAACCGCGGTGACAGCCGTTGCAGATGGCCATACACCGCTTCGCGCAGCGAAAACAGCACGCGCCCGGACAGGCGCGTGTGCAGATAACGGTTGAGACCGGACAGCAAGGTGCCCACCAGCCCGAGGCCGACCATCGCCAGCGCCACCGCGGCCAAGGTGGCGGTGCTGCCCGCCAGCACGCCGTCGTCGATCAACAGCTTCATTAGCCACGGCTGCACCAGCACCAGCGCCGAGGCCGCCAGCGACAACACCAGCAGCCCGGCAATGGCGCGCCGATGCGGCTTCACGAAGCTGTACAACCAGGCCAGGGCAGCCGGATCACCGCCCTCAATCAGCCGGGCCAGCCACCGCAGGATCATGATTCCAGCTGTTTGAGCTTGCGGTAGAGGGTGGCGCGGCTGATATCGAGGGCTTTGGCGGCACGGGACACATTGCCTTGGTGCACCGCCATCGCCTGGCGGATGGTGGCGCGTTCGCTGTCACGGATGCTGCTGCCACGAGCCGGCTGGTCGTCGTTCTCCAGTTCGGCACGGGTGGTGGCCGGCAGGTGCATCAGCCCAAGCGGGCCATCTTCCGGTTCCCACAATGCCAAGGCCGTGCGCAGCACCATGTCCAACTGGCGCAGGTTGCCAGGCCAGTGGTAGCCACGCAGCAAGGTTGCCAGCGGCTCATCCAGCGCCGGCGGCGCGTCGTTATGAGTGGCCATGATGGTGTCGCACAGGGCATCGAAATCATGGCGCTCGCGCAGCGGCGGCAGCATCACACTGAGCCCGTGCACGCGGTAGTACAGGTCTTCACGGAACTGCTCGGTGCCGACCAGCTGCTTGAGATCGCGGTGAGTGGCGCAGATCAGGGTGATGTCGAGTTCCTGCTCTTCGCCGGCGCCGAGCGGCGCCACGCGGCGCTCCTGCAGCACGCGCAGCAACCGCGCTTGCAGCGCCAGCGGCATGTCACCGACCTCATCGAGGAACAGGGTGCCGCCATGGGCCTGCTGCAGCCGGCCGACCATGCCACCACGGCGGGCGCCAGTGAAAGCGCCATCGCGGTAACCGAACAGCTCGGACTCGATCAGGGTTTCCGGGATCGCGGCGCAGTTCACTGCCACGAACGGTTTGTCGGCACGCGGGCTGGCATCGTGCAGGCGGCGCGCCACCCACTCTTTGCCGGAGCCGGTTTCGCCCTGCAGCAGGATCGGCAGACCGTTGGCCAGCGCCCGCGACGCCATGCGCAGTTGGGTGGCATAGCTACTGTTGCCACCGGCCAGCGCCTGCAGCTGCTCGCGCGCATCGCTGTTGTCGGCCACCCGTGGCCGCGCCACCGGTGCCTGCAGCGGCGACGGGCGCACATGCAGCACCTTGTAGAAGAAGCTGCCGCGCGGCGTGGCAAAGGTGCCAACGCCGCCCAGCCGCACGCTCTTGAGCAGATCGCGGTAACCCGCCACCAACCGGTCGGCGCGCTTGCCCACCAGGTGGTCGCGGCTCTGGGCGAACAACTGGCAGGCGGGATCATTCAGCGCCAGGATGCGGCCGTCATCATCCAACGCCAACAGCCCCTGCCAGGACGAATCCAGGTACTGCTGGCGCGGGTGGAAGGCAATCACCAAATGGTCAGCGTACTGGGACGAGAACAGCCGCCGTTCAATGTAATTGGCGCTCAAGTTAAGCAGTGAGAACCAGTCTTCCGGCTGCGGCAACGGCCCCATCTGAGTCAGGTCGATGACGCCGTGCACACTGCCGTCCGGCTTGCGGATCGGCACTGCGGTGCAGGAGAACGGGCTGAGCCGATCGAGGAAATGCTCGCCATAACCGATCAGCGTCGGCTTCTGCTCCACCAGCGCGGTGCCAAGGGCGTTGGTGCCGCGGTGGCATTCGCTCCAGCACACGCCGGGCGCCAGATCACGCAACGTCGGATGAGTGCTGGAATGGCCTTCGATCGCCAGCACCCGCGCTTCCGCGTTGGCAAGGATCAGCAGGCTGCGTTCAGGACGTTGGCGCAGGTGGCCGGACAATTGCTCCAGCACCGGCACCGCCGCATCCACCAAGATGCGGTTGGCTTCATAGAGGTCGTCGCTGCTGTAGCGGCGCTCACCATTGATTTCACAACCGGCGTTCATGCGCACGCCGTGGTTGATGCTGCGCTGCCACGAGGCCTGAATGGCATCGCGCAGGCTGCCTGCCGGTACCGCGCCATCGGCGTGGACCACTTCCCGGGCCCGCATGATGCGGTGCTCATCGCCGGCCGTTGTTTTTATTTGCATCGCTGCTCTCCGGAATCGCTGCCAATTCCACGGAGCCCGTCGGGGCATCCGGTGCAGGTATTTATTGTCATGGTGCGCAGACGCCGAAACGCTGCGATAACACGTTCAAAAAGCCATGCCGAGGCATGACGAAACTGGTGACTGATCCGAATCTACCTGCTCGGGCGCGGTTCCGCCAAGCGCTTTAACTGGAGCGGGCGTGCCGACCGGCGGCGCGTCAGCGCCCCCGGCCGGTCGCCGCTCACATGGCCGCGCGGGACAGCTCGGAGCCGTTGATGCGCTCCTCGCTCAGCTCGCGCAGACGGAACTTCTGGATCTTGCCAGTCACCGTCATCGGGAATGCGTCGATGGTGAAGATGTAGCGCGGCACCTTGAAGTGCGCCATGCGTTCGCGGCAATAGGCGCGCACCGCTTCTTCGTCGAAATCTTGGTCCGCAGACGGCATCACCCAAGCAACGATTTCCTCGCCGTAGCGCGGGCAGGACACCGACACCACCTGCACGTCCGCCACCTGCGGATGGGCAATCAGGTATTCCTCGATCTCACGTGGGTACACGTTCTCGCCGCCACGAATGATCATGTCTTTGCTGCGGCCGACGATGCGCACATAGCCGTCATCGTCCATGGTGGCGAGGTCGCCGGTGTGCATCCAGCGCGCTTCGTCGATAGCGGCGGCGGTGGCCTCCGGATTGGCCCAGTAGCCCAGCATCACGCTGTAGCCTCGGGTGCACAGCTCACCGGTTTCGCCGCGTGCAACAATGCAACCGGACTCATCAACGATCTTGGTTTCTAGGTGCGGTTGGGTGCGGCCGACGGTGGTCACGCGCACGTCCAACGGGTCCTCGGCGCCGGTCTGGGTAGACACCGGACTGGTCTCAGTCATGCCATAGGCGATCTGCACTTCACTCATGTGCATTTCGCTGATCACCCGGCGCATGACCTCCACCGGGCAGTTGGCACCGGCCATGATGCCGGTGCGCAGCGTCGACAGGTCGAACTGCTGCTGGCGCAGCAGGTCCAGCTCGGCAATGAACATGGTCGGCACGCCGTACAAGGCGGTCGCTTTTT